>MHDY01000142.1 GCA_001803705.1 Nitrospirae bacterium GWC2_56_14
GCCGATTTCTACGGTTTCGTCATACCCTTTGTGCAGGACCTCATGAAGCTTGCCCAGGAGTCGAAGGTCCCGATCAAGGTCCGCGCCTGCGACACCATGGGCTACGGTTTCCCCTTCCCCGGAACGGCCCTGCCGCGCGGGGTGCCGGAAATATTCTATGCCCTGATCCACGACGGCGGCGTGCCGTCGGAGCAGCTTGAGTGGCATGGCCACAACGACTTCCACAAAGGCTTGGTGAACGGCGTGGCGGCATGGATGTATGGCTGCGCTGCCGTGAACGGAGCGCTCCTCGGCTTCGGCGAACGCACGGGCAATACGCCGGTCGAGGCGATGCTCATTGACTACATCAGCCTCACCGGAGACGGAGACGGCATTGATACCACGGCCATTACCGAGATGGCCGAGTATTTCCGCAGGGAGATGAACTTCCCCATTCCGACCAATTATCCCTTTGTCGGGTCCGAGTTCAACTCGACCAGCGCCGGGATCCATGCCGACGGCATGATGAAGAACGAGGAGATCTACAATATCTTTGACACGACCAAGATCCTGAAGCGGCCCATGGGCGTGATCATCACGGACAAGTCGGGGATCGCGGGCATCGCCCACTGGGTGAACGGCCACCTCGGGCTCGATGCGGACCGCAAGATCGATAAACGCCATCCGGGCCTTGCCAAGATGAACAAGTGGGTCCTTGAGCAGTATGAGCAGGGCAGGACCACGAGCATTTCACACGACGAGCTGCTGGAGAAGGCCAAGAAGAACCTGCCCGAGTACTTCGTCTCGGACCTGGACCGGCTCAAGAAAAAGGCCGCTTTGGTGGCGCGCCATATTGTCGAGGACTTCGTCGAGCGTCCGGAAATCCGGACCATGGATCCTGCGAAGCAGGAGCCGGTGATGGAGAAACTGCAGAAGGAAGATCCGTATATCCAGTTCGTTTATGTGGTGAACTCCCAGGGGAAAAAGATCACCCGCAACATCACGGACATCGAGAACAAGGCAAAGTTCGAGACCGCCGGCCTCGGCGACGACTTCTCGGACCGCCCCTGGTTCATCAGCCCCATGAAGGACGGCAAGAGCTTCGTGTCGGACTTCTACACGTCAAAGATAACGGGCGCGCTGTGCATCACAGTCTCGGCGCCCATCTCTGACGACGAAAGCAACATTGTGGGCGTGTTCGGGGTCGACATCCGGTTCGAGGACCTGGTGCGGGCTGAATAAACTGCGCGAGATCAATACTGGTCGGACAACACAAAAGACTGCCGGGAATTTCCTGGCAGTCTTTTTTCTTCTTATAACCTTTCCCTTATGACCTTCTCATCACCAGCAGCAGCCAGACAAACAGAACACCGGCGCCCGCAGCGGTCCAAGCGCTTTCAACCGGATAATCGTTGATGCGCAGAAGAAGAGCGCCTGCGCCGAGCCCGGTCGTCAGCATGGCAAAGATGAACCCCTTGCCGATGCGGTAAATGTTCCGAAGCTCGCGCACGACATCCGCTGAAGTGATCTCGACCCGCGTCTCTCCCCGTCCCGTCGTTACCAGAAATTCGGCGAGCAGCTTCGGCAGTCTGCCGAGCGCGCGGACCGATGTTCCGGCCTGCTGCAGGATCGCGGCCGCCGTAAATTTATCAGCCGTAATGAACCGCTTGGCAAAAGGCGCCGCGATCTCGATGATGTTCGTTTCCGGATCGAGCCGCGAGCCCAGACCGTTCAGCATGCCCACCACTCTCCCGAACAGGATGAAGTCGTTCGGGATCTGGATCGAGGGGCTCAGTTGCAGCGCCGCCATGATGTCGTTGCCGATTTCCTCGATGTCCATGGCCTTGAATTCCGAGGGAGAGATATCGCGGTATTTCTGCAGGATGCGGTCAACGAACTGGACGAGCGGTTGGATGTCGTGGGTCAGCGGAATGAACCCCATGTCCACCAGCGCGCGCACCAGTCCCAGGCTGTCGCGGTCGACAACGGCGCTGAAAGCACGACGCAGCCCGTCGCGCTTCGGCCCCGAGATGCGGTCCACCATGCCGAAATCCACCAGGATGATCTCCGGACCGGGTGTGACAAAGATGTTGCCGGGGTGCGGGTCGCCATGGAATAGCCCGTCGCTGAAGAACATCTGGGCGTAGGCTTCGGCAAGGTTGCGCGCGATCTCCTTCCGGTCGATGCCCTGCCGGTCGATCTCGTCGAAATCGGTGATCTTGATGCCGGCGAGATATTCAAGCGTCAGGACCTTGGATGTAGTGAACGGCCAGTACACGAGCGGGATCCTGATCTTCGGATTGTCCGCGAAGTTCCGGGCAAAGGTCTCGGCGTTCTTGCCCTCCTGAAGATAGTTCAGCTCTTCCAGGATGATGCGAGAGAACTCGGAATAGATCACGTCGATATTGATATGGCGGTAGATCATCCGCAGGATGCGAATGACGAATTTGAGGGTGCGCATGTCCGCGGCGATGACGTCATCGATGCCCGGATACTGGACCTTGACCACGATGCAGTCGCCGTGGCGCAGGCAGGCGCGGTGCACCTGGCCGAGCGAGGCGGACGCGATGGGCGTCTCGTCAAAGGATGAAAAGACCTCGTTCATGGGCCCCAGCTCCTCGGTGACCCGCTGGACGATATCGTGGAACGGCGCAGGCGGCACCTGGTCCTGGAGCTTCGAGAGCTCGCTCGTGTACTCCTCGGGCAAAAGGTCGACGCGCGAGGAAAGGAACTGGCCGATCTTGATCAGCACGCCGCGCATCTCGATCATGCGCTCCCGGAGCAGGACGGCGTTTTTCGCGTGGAGCCGCTTGAGCCGCTCGTTTCTGAGATGGGGAGCGGCAAAAGTGTTCCTGAGCCCCAGAAGCTTGTAGCTCAAGAGCACCCGTAAAAAAAGAGCAACACCCTGGATGAATCTGCCGCGCAAGTTCGTTGAACGCATATAGTGATTATACCAGAAGAGGCAGGCGAGAGTAAATCATCCTGTTGTTCACCAAATCCCGCAAAACTCCCTTGCAAATCGATCTAATCTATACTATCGTAACGAGCAATTGGTTCACTCTGCTCGTGCTCGTTATCCAAAGCAATCTTGTACGGAAGCGAATAATGTCAAAAGAAGCCACCGCTCGCATCAAGATCAACAAGCTTCTCGAAGCCGCCGGGTGGCGTTTCTTCGGGAACGGAAAATCACCTGCCAATGTCCAGCTTGAACCCAGCGTCACGCTTAAAACACTGGACCTCGATGCTCTCGGAGACAACTTTGAGAAAGCGGTAAACTGATAGGGAGGCAGAAGATGAACGACAAATCTCTTGCTGTATTTGAAAACTACAATATCCGAAGAATATATGACGAGAAATCTGAAACCTGGTATTTCTCTGTCGTGGATATTATTCAGGCGTTGATACAGCAGCCGGAGTATCAGGCTGCGAGAAATTACTGGAAGGTATTAAAAAATCGGCTGAATAAAGAAGGAAGTGAGTCGGTTACAAAATGTAACCGACTGAAACTGGAAGCGGCTGATGGCAAACAATATATGACTGATGTTGCCGATCCTGAAACGCTTCTCCGCCTGATACAATCCGTACCCAGCCCCAAGGCCGAGCCGATCAAGCTGTGGCTGGCCAAGGTCGGCTACGAACGGATGCAGGACATGGCGGACCCTGCGCGGTCTTTGGACCGGGCGCGTGTGTTCTGGCAGCAGCATGGAAGAAGTGAAAAGTGGATACAGCAGCGCATGATGGGTCAGGAAACCAGAAATAAGCTGACTGATTACTGGAAAGACCATGACATCAAGAAGGAAGAGGAATACGCCATTCTGACCAACATCATCCATCGGGAATGGGCGGATGTGTCCGTGAAAAAGCACACGGCAGTGAAGGGACTGAAAACCCAGAACCTCAGAGATCATATGAGCGAAGCCGACTGATCTTTACCGCTCTTGCTGAGCTTTCCACACGCCAAATAGCTGACACCATGAAAGCCGTCGGCATGAAAGAAAACAAAGCTGCCGGTAAAACAGGCGGCGGGATCGCAAAAAAGGCGAGACGCGAACTGGAAGCAAAAACAGGTAAAAAGGTTGTGACCGGAGAGAACTTCCTGCCGCCCGATGCAAAGAAGTCATTGCCGACAAAAACAAGGGGCAAATGAAATCGTAGGTCGGGAGAGTAAAACAAAACCCGACAACTGCCCTTGTGTTGCGCTTCGCTAACCCGTTCTACGAACCTACCCTAACCTTCTACGTAAAGATCCCAATCACCGCGCCGGTCATGCAGGTCGCAAGCGTGCCGGCGACCAGCGCTTTCATCCCGAGGCCCACGATCTCGTCGCGCCGCTCCGGCGCCAGGCTGCCGAGCCCGCCGAGCAGGATGCCAAGGCTGCCGAAGTTGGCAAAGCTGGAGAGCGCATAGGTCATGATAAGGCGGCTCCGGGGGTCCAGCGCTTCTGCCGGGAGCTTGGCCAGCTCAAGGAAGGCGAGCAACTCGTTCAGGATGGTTTTGGTACCCATGAGGTAACCGGCGGTCTGCGCCTGGGGCCAGGGAATGCCGAAGAGCCAGACCACCGGGGCCATGACGAAGCCCAGGATCCGCTGGAGCGTGAGCGGTTTTTCACCGACGTCCGGCAGCAGGCCGACGATCAGGTTCGCCAGGTGCACCAGCGCTACCATCACCACGAGCATGGCGGTGATGCTCAGCAGCAGATGCAGTCCATCCATGGTCCCTTTCACCACAGCGTCCATGGAACTGGTAGCGGTCTGCGTCGGTATCAGGTGCCCCGACGTCTCCTCTCCCGTCTCGGGCACCATGATGCGTGCGATCGTGATCGCCGCTGCAACATGGATGAAGGATGCGATCAGAATATGGCCGAGCGGATCGGGGATCACCCCGGTCAAAAAAGCGGCGTACAGGACCATCACCGTGCCGGCGATGCAGGCCATGCCGACGGCCATGAGCGAAAAGAGCTCGCTCCGGGTCATGCTCCTGAGGTAGGGTTTGATCAATAAGGGCGCTTCGACCATACCAAGGAAGATCGTGGTGGATGCGCCGAGGCCGAGCGCGCCGCCGATGTTCATGGTCTTCTGGAGCAGGAACGAGAAGGACCGGACGACCAACGGAAGGATCCTCCAGTAGAAGAGCAGGCCCGACAAGGCCCCGATCACGAGTACGAGCGGAAGCGCCTGGAACGCAAGGATGAAGTTCGATCCCGGGTCGGTCAGCAGGAACGGAGGCGTGCCGCCGCCGATATATCCGAACACGAAGGACGTGCCCGCCTTTGTCGCCGATTCAAGGTCAAGTACGACCGTATTAAGGAGGAGAAAGAATTTTTTGAAGAACGGGACATAAAGAAGAATGGCCGCGATGCAGAGCTGTATGGCAACGCCGGTCAGCGCAGTGGCATACCTGACGCCTTTTCTGTTCTCGCTGAGGAGCCAGGCAATTCCGGTGAACACCGCGAGGCCGAGCAGTGCTTGAAAGAACATAATGAACTCCTCTTCGTTATTGACCTGCCGAATGGGCGCTATTATGGCATGCGAAATAGTAATTTTCAATTTAAAAAAGGCACTGCTGTTTCCCCAGCGTGCATCGGCTGCAAGGTGGAGAACCCGCTGCCGCTGCCTTTGTTGGAACCAGGCCAAATGGAAAATAATAATTCTTGACTTCCTTGCGCCAAAGTGAGAATATGTCTTTCAGAAGTTCCGGATGTACTTGTAGGGAAACCACAAAGACAGATCGGCTTTGTGGTATTTTTTTGTCCTTGTCCGTCGCTTCAATTCACAAGAAGGAGGTAGCTCATCATGGAAAATGGTACGGTAAAGTGGTTCAATGATGCCAAAGGATTTGGCTTCATTACCCGTGAAAAAGGCGGCGATGTCTTCGTGCATTTCGGCGACATTCAGGACAGCGGCTTTAAGTCGTTGGCCGAAGGCCAAGCGGTGCAGTTCGACGTTGTCGACTCGCCCAAAGGCCCCAAAGCAGCCAACGTTGTAAAGCTCTAAGCTATATTATTGCTTAAACTTTTGAAGCAGGCTCTGCTCATGCAGCGCCTGCTTTTTTCATGGTACTCCCGTTCCGCTCATGTTCCGCCTGTCCTGTCTTGACCTCATCATGATACCAGGCTGAATACGCGCAAATATCGCTGCCCCCTGAACGACCGTATACGACCTGTTCAGCAAAACACCTGTTGCTATTATTCCCGTAAAGTGCCATCATGCAGTATAGTTATTGAGTCGCAGGAACCAGCTCATGCCACAAGGATTGGCGTCTTTGTGGTTTTTGCATTTCAGATGGGGCTACCTGAGGAGGAAAAAATGCGGTACAGGCAGAGCTATAAGGAAAAGATGGAACTGGAGAAGGCTGCTATGGTCGCCGCCGGTCTGGTTTCAGAACGCTATGCCGGGGTTTCGAACATCGAATTCCAGATGACCTATTATCAGCGTGGCCTGCATCCGGTCCTGATGACGCGTACGCTCAGTTTTTTGCCCGCCAATTACGCAACGTTTCACATGAAATGTATGCAGGAAGGGTGCACGGACGGCGGATATGACCTTGCCCCGGTGGTAGACGGGCTTGCTCATTCTCGCAAAAAAACGGTCAAGGGAAAGATCTTTTGTCACGGAACGAACGATACCATCGGCCACGCAAGCATTGCCTACGAGGTCAATATTCAGTACTGCAAACCCGTTAAATAAAGCTCTAACCGCTGCTCCCGGTCCGCATCGACCGTGGCATGCAGCCGTGCCGGATCACGATATCTGGTGAATGACGATCGACTGCGTGTCAGCCTTCTTGTCCCCGATACCGCGCACCATCAGCAAATAATCCCCGCTGTGCGCCAGGTTCAACCCCTTCATATACGCCTCTGCAAAAGCTATCCGCTTGTCGACCGCGAGCCTGCTGCTGACCAGCAGCGGGACCGTGCCCCAGAGCAGCTGAAGCCTGCGCAGCACCTGCTCCGACTGGATCAGCACGATGAGCGGAGCGGCCGGCCGGTCGGCCGAGATCACCTGCGCAGTATGGCCGCTCCGGGTCACGACCACGATGCAATGCACCATAAGGTCCCTTGAAAGCTGCGCAATGGCCGAACTGACCGCGTCCTGGACCCCGCTGCGGCGGTTGGGCACCGGGTCCCGGAACATTCCCGCTCGCGCGAAGAACCGGTAGGACTCCGTCTCCCGCAGGATGGCATCCATGGTCTCCAGCGCTTCGACGGGATACTTCCCTGAGGCGGTCTCACCGGAAAGCATAACGGCGTCAGCGCCGGACAAACAGGCTGCCGAGACATCGGTGACCTCCGCTCGTGTGGGCCTGGAATGCTCGATCATGCTCTCCAGCATCTGGGTCGCCACAATGACCGGCTTCCGGTGCTCGATGCAGGTCTCGATCAGCTTGTCCTGCACAAAAGGCACTTTCTTGGCCGGCAGCTCGACGCCCAGGTCGCCCCGGGCGATCATGATGCCGTCGGCTGCGGCAATAATGGCCTGGATGTTCTCGAGCGCTTCAGGTTTTTCGATCTTCGCGATCACTCCGATATCGGCCTTTCTGCGGCGCAGAAGTTTTTTCAGTTCCAGAATATCGCCGGCCTGGCGCACGAAGGAAAGCGCAATGTAATCCACACCGCCCTGAATGCAAAAGACCACGTCCTTCCGGTCCTTCGCGGTCAGCGCCGGGATGTTCAGCTTCGTATCCGGCAGGTTCATTCCTTTATTGTTCCTGAGGACCCCGCCGCGCGAGACCCGGGCCTGGACCATGCCCCGGGCCTTGCCGACAACCAGCAGCTCCAGGTTGCCGTCATCGAGCAGGATGTGGTCGTTGAGCTTCACTTCCGTGACAAGCTTTTTGTACTGGCAGGGGATCAGGGTCTCATGGCCCAGGACCGGGTCCACCGTGATCGTGACGAGGGTCTTGTCCTTCAGCAGGACCGCGTCGTTTTGGAACCTGCCGACGCGGATCTTGGGACCGCAGAGATCACCCAGGATCGCGACCGGCATGCCCAGCTGCGCGGAGATCTTCCGTATGGACTGGATCGTGCGAAGATGGTCCTCGGGCCTGCCATGGGAGAAGTTGATGCGCGCTACGTTGAGCCCTTTCAGGATCAGCTGTTTCAGCGTTTCCGGCGACGATGACGAGGGGCCGATGGTGGCGACGATCTTGGTCCTTCTGAAGTAAAGGTACTTATGCTTCAGGCCGAGATCGAAATATTTTTTATCGTCAAGTGATCCCTTATCGTTTTTCACTTCCAATCCTCCGTTATGCCTCCCGGTGTGCAGATCTCTTTCTGCCGACCCTTTTCGATACAACAGTGATAAGGTACTGCGCAGAAGCAATCAGAAAGTCCCGCAGGAATGCTCCTCACGAATGCAGGCCCCCATTATCTTTCTATCTATGGTAGCATGACAATTGTACCGCAGAGAGGGAAATCAACAATAATCGCCTGCGTGGCGGGAAAGCTTATCTCTCACCCGAACCTGTCTTTCCGATGGTTCCTTTCCAACTTCTCCAAAACTTCGAGGCTCCAACGTCCCGACCGCTGCTCCTCCGATCTCATTTGCGGGGCAATCACCTGCCAGATGTAGTGAAATACGGTTACACACGTGCCATTACGAGAATGCTTAGCATCTGAAATTTCGTTGCTCGGGGGTGCAGATTATTTCACAGGGGGAGCAGCATTATATGTAACATTTAATAACCATCAGTTGCAATTTGTTACGCAATGCGCGAATTCAATCAACTGCAGTGCGCATACTTGCTCAGAATTCATGCTTCCTCT
Source organism: Nitrospirae bacterium GWC2_56_14 (assembly GCA_001803705.1). Classification (GTDB taxonomy): domain Bacteria; phylum Nitrospirota; class UBA9217; order UBA9217; family UBA9217; genus GWC2-56-14. Next base: position 8,744 of record MHDY01000142.1, read on the forward strand.
AAAGCTACGTATATGTAATCTCATGATTTTTGTAAAAGCATATTAATTGCATATATTCTTAACAATGTAACTTATAATTAACATATTCTGGTCCTAACTGCCCTTGAAGGCAGTGAGTCCGAAGGTCATGAAGCCTTCCCAACAGTTTGTCACATTTCAGCAAACACTGTCTAGGAAGGCTTTTTATTTTCAGAGAACCTTTTTTTGGCCAGAGATCGGTTTTGAAAAGCAGCGGCGATAGTTTATAAAGTGTACGTTCGATTGATCGAGGCACTGCCCATGGAGCGGTTAAAGATACTTCTCGTTAGTGAGGATCGTTGCGAGTCTCTGAGTCTCTCCGCCATGCTCCAAAACTTGGGTCATACGCCCATAACCTGTGCTCATGATGTAAGTGAAGCTGTCAGCAAAACAAGTGCACTGTCACCGGACCTCGTCGTCGTGGATGTTACCATGGATGACTGTTGCGGCCTCCAGACGGCCTCGGGGATACTGGAGCAGCATGCGTTGCCGATCGTGCTCATTACCAGTTTCATCGAACCTGAGTTGATCGATCAAGCCGACGCCCTGGGCATTTCAGGTTATATGGCTAAACCAATTTCACAGAAGGACATCCAATCGGTCCTTGTTCTTGCGCGCTCTCGATTTAGATACCTCCAATCGCTGCGTTCGGAAATCCTTGATCTTAAGAATATGATGCGAACGCGCAAGCTCATTGAGCAGGCGAAGGGTTTGCTCATGGAACGGGAGAGCATCCCTGAAGCTGAGGCATTCAAGAGGATCCAGTGCATGAGCAGGAACCAGAACATTCCCATGGCTGCTATCTCGGAGGCCATTATCATGACCGACAAGCTGACCCATAAAACAAAGGTAAATAAGAACCGCTCGCGAGAGCGTCGAGATTGTGCACAAGAACGATCTCAGGAGTAGCCTGAGCTGACATACACTGCTCGTGACGGCAGTAAACCGAAGGTCGAGAAGCCTTCTTGCGAAATGTCCTTTGCAGTATGACATTCGCAGGAGGGCTTTTTTGTTTGGAGGCTTGCCGACAGGGAGAAACGTGCGCTATGACGGATAACGAGGTGGGCAACAGATCGAACGCTTCGCCGGATCCCGAGAGCCCGCCAACGGTTCTTTGCAAACTATTCTCCGACCGCGTTTCGGAACATCTCTGCAGGCTCCGGAAGAAGGAGCTGGACCTGAAGGGTGCGTTCTCCTGTGAAGGCTGTCCGACAGACGCGGTCATGCGCAAGCAGTTCAAGATCGTTCAAGATGCCCTCGGGCGTTTCCCTGATCAGAGCACCTGAGAGCAGGAGATCTTTGCCAATACATTCTGACGGAAAGGAGGAGGTTTTATCGCGAACACGTTCGTACTGAAAATAACGGTCCGGAAAGCTCCGGATCGAACATTCTACGGGGAGGAAAAATGATGCGAAAAGTTTTATCAATGATCAGTATTCTTGCCATGGTAGGCGCCTTTGCAGTCCCGACAACGTTTGCAGCGAAACCAATAACGTATTATACTCTGACCGTTGCTTCTTCCAATCCGGCCGACGGAGTTGCCATTACCGTCAGCCCGCTGGACAGAAACGGGACAGGCAGCGGCACGACACAGTTCACGAGGTCCTATGCAAAAAATGCAGTGGTGACCCTGACCGCGCCTGCAACCTCGAGCGGCGGCAATTTTTCAAAATGGCTGAAGGGCACAGCGGATTATGCTGCGACCGCGACCACGAACGTCACCATGAGCGCCAACACCACGATGACCGCGGTATACGCAGGTGCCGGCGGTTCGGAGCAATGCCAGGACGGCATCGATAATGATCTGGACGGCAAAATCGACTGTGCTGATACCGAATGCGCAGCCGATTTTTCGTGCGCCGATCCGGCGCACAAGAACATTAACCAGTATGACGGCCCTTCGACCTGTATAGCCTGTCACTCGGACGCCGGGTCCGAAGTGCTGAATTCAATGCATGGTTCCTGGATCGGCGACACACCGAATGTGCCCAATATCACCGGCGCCGCCGGCAAATGGGGACAGACCAACAATTACTGCACGGATCCGCAGCTGGCCGACTTTGCCTGTTTGAAATGCCATGTTTCCCTGGTCGCGCCGCTCGATGCCCAGGGTAAAGTGGACATGTCGAAGACAAAGCTGACCGCGCCGGACATGGACTGCCTGCAGTGCCACCAGACCAATTATTTTGCGACCTTTATGCCGGTCGCGAGCACGGCAACAAGTTACTATTCATGCGCGGACGGCGCAACCCATGTCTATCAGACACCCCTGCCGGAAGCGGACGGCAAGATCCATAAGGCAATGCGTCTGGACCTGGCGCCGGGCCAGACCGCGCTTTCTTTGGCCAGGACCCCGCATCGACCGAACAATGCCACCTGCGTGTCGAAATGCCATGCAGCAGCGGGCGGCGGCGACGGCATCAAACGCGGCGACATATCCTCCGCGATGGTCGATCCTACGACAGCGGTGGATGTCCATCTCAGCTCCGCGGGCACTGCCAAACTGACCTGTACTTCCTGTCACTCCAGCACTGACGCACAGGGCAAATCGAACCACCAGATCCCCGGCCGCGGCAATGACATGAGGGGTGAGGACCTTGGCAGCGCGATCAAGACCTGCGTGACGTGCCACCCCACGATGGATGATGGAAACGGCCATGCACTCGCGGGAGTGCGTGGAGAACCTGATCGCCATGTCGCTCATGTCGCTTGTACGTCATGCCATATTGATTCCTTCGGCAAAGGCATCAGCACGGAAATGACCCGCGATTGGACCGCCCCGGTCTGGAGTGCCGCGGGCTGCGAGGGCCAGGGAGCCTATGTCGGCGCAACAACGAAAGGCGCCAATGTTGTTCCTGAATTCAGATTCTGGAACAGCACCAGCTGGGTCTTTGACCGGAACGGCGCGGACGGATTGACGACCGACCCGATAGACGGCGGTTTGGCCATGTCCTATCCGTTGGGCGGCATCAACGACAAACTCTATCCGTTCAAGGTCCATACGTCCAAGAATCCTATCGACGGCAGCTCCGGCAAGACCAACTTCGATGTCCTGAAGATGTTCATGACGGGATGCTTCGACGAAGCGGCCGTTTCCGGTTTGAGCTACATCGGAGAGACGGGGGCGTACACCTGGAGCAACAACAAGGCCTTCCAGTTGATCACTCATGGTGTTGCGCCGGCCACTACGGCCGGCAATTGCACCAAGTGTCATGGAGACACCAGGGCCAATCTGAATTTGACCACGGTCTCCAAGATGGATAAACTGGGATATCAGCTGAAGGACACCGCGGCCAAGATATGCAGCCAGTGCCATGCTCAGAAAACACCGAGAACGCATGAAGCCATGCACGGCCATATCAACAAGGGCAGCGGCATTGACTGTTTATTCTGCCATACCTTTACGCGTCCGGAAAGAAACCTTTGCAGTCCCTGCGATCCGGCATGTGTCAGCGAATTTGTAGACACCAACCCGTACCCGCATGTGTGCAATTAGTTAGTTGGTTCGTTTCATGAAGGGGCTGTCCCGATTTGGGGCAGCCCCTTTTTTTGTCCTTCCCGTTCGCACGCCTTCCTGCTCAGACAAGCATCAGAAAGGCACACCGAGGACGAACCGCACCTCACGATCATTGGTCCTGCGGTTCAGTCCGTAAGCGGCGCCGATGTTCGCCCAGATCCTTCCACCGACCCATGCGAGCGTGGGGCCGGCAGCATACTTGTCCGTCCGGTAATTGCCCTTTGACTCCAGACCGAGCCTGAAGGCCGGAGTGACCTCATAGCTTGCGCCGGCGGCATACTCATGGTCCGCTCTGTCTCCGGACGAATAGGTGTTCTTGTAGATCTGGTTGTACGCCACGTTCAGTTTGCCGATGTCTTTGACGAGGATGAGCTTTCCTTCGAAGACGTTCTTCGCGTCGACCTTCTCCTGATGTTCTGCGTATAGAAGTACGTCCACCGGGAGCTGGTTCTTTTCAGCGATACGATACCGCAGCCTGAACTTATATCCGGCATACTTCATTTTGTCATTCTCTTTCTGCTCGTACACTTGATACAGCGCCGCGTCCACCCGGTCCGTAATCCCGTATTCCAGTTCCACCTGCTGCTGCCAGTCGCTGCTGTTGTCTTTCTGCCGGTCCTTGACCACCGTGGTCTGGTAATATTCCAATTCCGCATGGTCCTTTGACAGCGTCAGATACTCATAGGTCCATACGTAACTCCGCTGGTCCGCCAGGGCGGTCCCGGGGAACCGGACCAGGAAAAAAGCTCCCACTAACAATCCATACACGATCTTCTTCATCACGATCTCCTTTTTAGGTATATTTGCGATTTCATTCTGGTGGTAAAACTTATTTTCACTTGTCTGGACGTGACACAACAATCCGTTGCGTCCCCGATACCGCTCTTTGGAGCTCCTGTTTCTCTTTTGCTGAAAGGGTCCGCTCCGCCTCTTGAAACCTGATGTACCCCCCGTGGAACCCCAGCAGGTTGTCCAGGTAGACCGCAGCTGCCTCTTCTCTGCTCATGAAGACCTCCTTTCTGTTGCCGGTGCATGCGACCCAGGCCACCCGGAATGCCCGTATTTGATTTTGATAATCATTATCATTAACAACGGGCTCTATTTACCATGTTCCATGGAATAATGTCAATACCTAAGTTAAAAATAAAAATGTAAATCTGTTTCACCCTTGCTTTCAAGTACATACGCAACCACTTCGACATGTTGGAGGCGTGTGTCGGCGGTCGGTCCCAAACAGGCAAGGCTGGAAAAAGACGTACCAAGGTTGTTTCAAATGGTCGTTGTCAGAGGTTTATCGAGGAAGGAATCCGGAGGGCTGTAATCAGAAATGCAGCAGGGTTGAACTATCGAAATAAAAAAGGCCAGTCCTGCTTTTGAAACAAGGGGCTTTACGCCTTCGCCACGCGCACGAGCGAGTTGTTCTCGTTCAGGCCGTCGATGATGGCGCCGAGGCCGGCCATGTTCTGGAGGTAGTTCAAGGCGTCCTGGGAGATCTCTTCTCCCGGGACCAGGAGCGGGATGCCCGGGGGATAGACGGTCACGATCTCGGTCGAGACCCTGCCCACGGAGTCGTTTACGTTCACCAGCTCGCTGTCGGAGTAGAAGGCATCGCGGGGGGTCATGGCAAAGCGATTGTCCAGCACCGGCGGGTGGACCTTGTCGAGCGGCAAGAGCGCGCCCTGCAGCCCGGTTTCGGCAGAAATCACTTTGAGCGCCTCCACCAGCAGGTTCAGATCGTCCTGGCGGTCGCCGATGGACACGATGACGAGCACATGAAAGGGATCGGCCATCTCGACCTGGATGCCAAAGCGAATGTTCAGCACCTGGGAGACGTGGTAGCCCGACAATCCCAGGTCCGCCACCGTGATGGTCAGCTTGGTCACATCCATGTCATGCATGCCGGCCTGCTTCGCCTGGTCCTTGGTGAAACAGGTGATGCCCGGGATCTTGTTGATCTCGGCGCGCGCTTCTTCGGCGAGCTTGATGGTCCGGGTCAGCAGCTTTTTGCCTTCCGTGGCCATCTGCATACGAGCCAGGTCCAAAGACGCCATCAGGATGTAGGACGGGCTCGTGGTCTGAAGCAGCTTCAAGGTGTTCGTCACATCGTCCAGGTTGACCCTGCCGGCGTTGGCGTGGAGCATGGACGCCTGGGTCATGCCCCCTACGATCTTGTGCGTGGACTGTACGCACATGTCCGCTCCGGCCTCTAAGGCGCATTTGGGGAGTTTGGGGTGGAACTTGAGATGGGGGCCGTGCGCCTCGTCCACGAACACCAGCAGGCCCTTGTCGTGGGCGTAGGAGATGATCTTTTCGATGTCGGCGCAGAGGCCGTAGTAGTTAGGGCTCGTGATCAGAAGCGCACGCGCTCCGGGATTGGCATCGACCGCGGCTTTGACGGTTTCAAAGGTAACGTTCAAGGTGAGCTTGAGGTCTCGGTCGAACCGGGGCTGGAAAAAGATGGGCTGGGCCCCGCTCATGATCAGCCCGGTAAGCACGGAACGATGGCAGTTCCGGGCGATCAGGACCTTGTCCCCCGGTCCGGTGGTGGCGGCGACCATGGCATGGTTCCCGACCGTGGTGCCGTTCACCAGGAAGAAGGAGCGGTCGGCGCCCGCCGACCTGGCTGCCAGTTCCTGGGCTTCCTTGATGACGCCGGTGGGGTTCTGGAGCGAATCGACCTCATCGAGCGTAGTAAGGTCGATGGAGAAGACGCGCGGCCCCACGAACTTGCGGAACCGGGTGGCGATGCCTTTGCCGCTCTTGTGCCCGGGCGTATGGAACGAAACCTTCCGGCTTTCGGCAAGGTTTACCATAGCGTCGAACAGGGGCGTGCGGAACTGCTCGTCGTCGGGTCGGTTGGGAGGGGGGGTCATGGCGTTCTATCAGTATGATCTTCGAAACCCCTGAAAGATAAGGATCTCGAAGCAAAGCCCGGTCCAAAAGAATAAGGCGTACAAAAGTGTACGCCCTGAATTCGCGGGGTGCGGCACCATGCCGCGGACAGGTCTGCTACCAGACCGCTAATGATAGGTAAAGAGCGGTGCATTATCCTCGATGATCTTCGTCTCTTCCGCCATGGCCTTGCGGATATGCTTCGGCAGAGAGTACATCCCCTGGTTCGTGATGCCGTCGTAGTACCGGTTCTCGCCCTTAATCCGTTTTTTGATCATCTCATCCACTTCCTTGGGAGAGAACTTCCGGGGATCGAGGTTCTTCGACGCCAGGGTAAAGCCCCAGGGCAGGCCGAAGGACGGGATGGAGACCGCATAGGGCGCCACCACCGGGAAGACCGCGTTCAAGGTCTTGTCGACCGCCGTGAAGTTCAGGAGCTGGTGCAGAGCGGTAGTGCCGGCTTGGAGCGAGATGGTGCCGTCCGGGCTTAAGCGCTCTTTCACGATCTCGTAGAACTCGCGGGTGTACAGGAGGTAGGCGGGCCCTTCTTCGACCGGCTCGGAGATGTCGATGATGATGACGTCGTAGGTGTCGGTCGTCTCTTCAAGATACTTGCGCGCATCCGTGTACCGGAGGTCGGTACGGGGGTCGTCAAAGGCGCCCTGATGCCACTCGGGCAGGAGCTCCTTTGATTTTTCAACCACTTCCTGATCGATGTCCACCATCATGCAGTACTCGACGCTCTTGTGGCGCAGAACTTCGCGGAGCGTCGCGCCTTCGCCGCCGCCGACAATGAACACCCGCTTCGGGTTTGGATGCGTAAGCATGGCCGGATGGACCAGGCCCTCATGGTAGATGAACTCGTCGGTGACCGTGGACTGCATCTTGCCGTCGAGCACCAGGCACCGGCCATAACTCCCGCTGTCCATAATCTCCATCTTCTGATACTTGGTCTGGCTTGCATAGTGGATCATCTTGATGCCGTGAATATGCCCCTCGTCGGGGCTCGTGTATTCAATGAACCACTTGTTGCTCTTGGGCTCTATCATGCCGAAACCAATTCTCCCTGAACAACCGGTTTATGCGGAAGCTTTTCGTTGCCGAGGATGCCCCGCTTCATTTCAACCATGGAGGGGCTCTTTGACTGGAACTTCTCGATGAGGTAGTCTGCGGCGACCCGGGGGTCGATCAGGTCCCCGCAAGTGAAGACGTCGACTGCGGCGTAGCCGTATTCCGGCCAGGTGTGGATGGCAAGATGGGATTCGGCGATGACCACCATCCCGCTGATGCCAAAGGGGCTGAACTCGTGGAAAGCGACTTCGACAATGGTCGCCTTTGCCTCAAGTGCTGCATTTTTTAGTGTTTCCCGTACAAACTCTAGGCTGCCTAGTGTTTTGGGGTTGCAATCCTTTAATTCCAAGAGCAGGTGAGTTCCTAGTGCGTGCAACCTGTTTACCTCCTTCTCAGCCCGCTTCGCAAGCTTCCCGAGGTCATCGGGATCTCAGCAGGACAGCCTCCCGATCTCTCGGAAGGGCTCGTTGACCAAATCCAATCCGCCTCGACTTCTGACGGGCCCACACAGTGTAAATTTGTAATGTGATTTATCAAAATTACGCTTCTTTGTCAAGAATAAAATGGAGCGAGCTTCATTTTATTCCCGCGGGACGCGTGAAGGAGCTCAGCATGACTCCCAGAGGAGATTTTTGACTCTTCGACGCGGTCTCGGCACGCTTTTTGTCGCCGATTTTGAGGCTCCGCCGGGCGATGCGAACGCAAGTTTCTCTTCGTGAGCGAGCGACTCCGCTCCAGCGTCAGAGAAGAGAGGATTTTTTCCTCGCGCGAGAGTGAAATTCCCTCCAACCAGAGCCAAAGAAACTCCTCACGATGCCGCTCAAGACGCCCAAGCGCAATTTTTCCTCGCTTAAGCTCCCCCCTGACCGGCAGCCGCCTCCACTGCTCTACCCGGTCCGTCAAAAAAGTCTTTACATCTGCTATAGATAGTTTTAATATTGTGCCTTAAATCGTCGGTCGACAGCCGCGAGCCGGATGAGCACCGGGTTTTCACCCTGACCGCTGTTGTTATTTCGGCATCTGAACCCAGTTCTGGAGGTTTTACCCGCATGTCTTCCAAAAAGTTCGTTGAGATCGGCTCCGTGCTCGTCAATCCCGAGATCTTCACCCGCCCCTATACCTGCGACGTGGTCGGTTATGACTGCAAATCGCAGTGCTGCTACCGCGCCTGCATCGTGCCGGAGCAGGAGACCAAACGGATCGAGGCGAACTTCGACGATATCCTTGCGTATCTCAGCCCGGAGAACCGCGCCGTGCTCAAGAAGAACGGCACGATCCTGGCGGACTGCAAAAAACAATGTCCCAAGGGCTGCGAGATCCACGACGACGAGGCCCAGGCCATCAAGCGCGCCTTCGGCGGCAAGGAATTCCGCTGCGTCCTGATCCATAACAACATCTGTTCCCTGCTCTACACGAACAAGGAGGGGCTCAAGTACTGCGCCGTGCACACCTATGCCATGGACAAGGGACTGGTTTGGGAGGAGTATAAGTTCGCCGACTGCGTGCAGTATCCCCTCGCCTTCTACAGTACCGACGAGGGCAAACAGGTGCTGTCCATCCAGGACACCCCCTATCTGGACCACATCCCGTGCATGAAGAACCCCAAGGGCGAACCCATGTACAAGAGCCTCAAAAAGACCATCGAAACCTACCTGGGAAAAGATTTCTACAAGGAACTGGAAGCTTACGCGAAGAAGAAGTAGCGGAACAAACCAGAACCAAAACCTTTTTTTTACCGCGAAGGCGCGAAGATCGCGAGGAAAGCTTGTACAAAAGCAAAGGCTTCTTGGTTTTTGACGTCCTCGCGTACTTCGCGCCTTCGCGGTAAATGTTTTGCAGTTGTTTAGAATTTGATCCCTCAGTAACTAACCTATGGGAAACCTCTTCCTCAGCTTCAGCATAGCCATCTCGGGCGCGATCGGCCTCGTGATCCTGAGCCGCATTTTAGACTTCGAGAACTACATCAACAGGATATTGCCGCTCATTCCGATACTGTACGCCATCGTCTATGAGGTTCTAGAGCACAAGAAAAAGGGCAAGCCCAAGTACTTGCGGACGCCCGAGAAGGAAGAGACGAAGGAGCAAGAAGCGCTCGCCTCCGAACCGCTAACCTTCGGCAGGATAGTTACTGACGTCGGCGTCATCTTCATCATCAAGTTTTCCCTCGAAATATTCCTCCTGGCGCTCTTCCTCTTCTTCAGCGGCCAGACCTTCAGCCAAACCTACGGAACATTCTGCATCGACACGGTGGGTAAACTCCTCCGGGGAGACCACCCCTGGCTCATTGGGAACGAAGGCATGTACCTCTTGGCGCTCATCGCGGTTATTACCTGCATCATTTCCGGCTTCTGGATAGGGTACACGTCGAAAGGTAAGGCCATCGTTGAAGGCGTGCTCGCCGGGGCAGCGGTCACCGTGGTAATGGCCATGACCAACATGCTCACCCTTTACCGGAAACTGGAGGATGTCACGGTCCAGTTCGCCGACTCCCTGGGCTACGTGATAAATGCGGGATTTCTTGTGGTGATCGCGCTCCAGGTGCTGCTCTACGGCCTCTGGAGCGGACTGGTGCAGCGCGGGAAGAACAAGCGGGCGCGGCTGTTGACGGCTGTTGCGAAAGTAACGAAGAAGTCGAAGAAATAACTACCCTCCGGATATTCTCTGCACATGCCCACCTGAAAAAAGTCGTGTTCCACCTGCTCGCCGTTGAAGGGACTGCGAAATACGCCTGCAATTGTGCAGTACTCAATCGATTGAAGTGCTTTGCCAAGCCGGAAGCCCTTACTGCCTGGGCCGGTACTTCTGCGACGCCTGGCGGATCAAGGCATCGTTCTGAAGCGCCATGTCCACATCGAGCCGCTGATACCGGGCGGTCCGTGCGGACCAGTCCACGAGTCCGCGCATCCAGCGTTTCAGCAGATCGATATACGCCTCGTAGGCCTCCCGGTCCTTCTCGTAGGCCTCCCCCAATAGCATCGGCAGTTGTCGCTCGACCTCCAGGAACGCCTTGAGCTCTTCATCGCACATGCGGCCTACCATCCGGGCTGCGTCGGCACGGGACAGTGCATGGTCTTTCTCGAGCGTAAAGATCACATTGCCGAGGCCGCGCTGCATGTCGCGTCCCAGACCGGCCAGGTCGTTGATCCAGATGCTGTAGTTGATCGCCAGGCGCTCAAGCCGGTTGATGAAAAAATTCTCTTGAAAGGGTTCCGGCGGAACCTGCATGATGATCGCCATAAGATCATGGCAGGGCGCGACGCCCACCGACATATGCCGGATCTGCAGGTAAAGCGGCGTGTTCGTGTTTGAAGCGTTGGTGGGACCGATATGGCTCTCCCAGCACGCGCCGAGCACATACTCCCGGAGATGAAGCTTCATGCGCTCGTACCAGAAGTACGAACGCTCGCGGCTCAGCGTTTTGACCTGCTCCAGATAATCGGCAAAGGCGCGGATACAGCGCGGGTCGTCTTCAATCACACCTGCCCCGCCCAGAATCTCCAGATGCCGCCTGCACAACTTCGTCCGATACTCCCGGATACCCGGATCGCCGCCGTGGTCGATGTCCATGACATCGTCGAACACAAAGAACCAGGCCATGAGATGGCTCGCTATAACAACAGATTCCACGGGGAGATCGTACAACTGATAGGCGATCAAAAGATCGAAGCGGGTGTCGCAGAACCGTTGATAGCTCTCGCTGCTCGACAAAAGGTCGAAAGTGCGCGCCCATGCGCGATGCTGCTCCAGGATCGTTTCCTGGTCAACATGCATCCTGCTCGTCAGCGGGCAAGAGATCGCGACTTCGAACGGGGCAGCCTGCGGGAGATCGTCGTACCGGAAAACAACCCTGCCGTCATCATGCACGGAATACGTGCTCATCGCTTGACACCATAGGTGCTCTGAACGTAGCC
>MHDY01000143.1 GCA_001803705.1 Nitrospirae bacterium GWC2_56_14
ATGCTATAATCCGCTTCAGTTTTTAACCGCACGGCAGGAGAACGGCATGCTTTTAGAAGACGCAAAGCAGGAACTGGATAAAATAACCGGCAGGGTCGAGACCCTGCGGAGGCATCTTTGACACCCCTGCCAAGGAAGCGCGCTTAGCCGAACTCACCAGTCTCACCGAAACCTCCGGCTTCTGGAACAACTCCGACAAAGCAAATGTCGTACTGAAGGAAAAAGCTGCGATCGAGCGCGCGCTCAGGGACTGGGGATCGCTTGCCCGGCGGGTAAGCGATCTTGAGGCCATGGCCGACCTGGTATCGGAAGAAGGCGGCCAGGCCCTTTTGGCGGAACTGGAACGCGAGATCGCGGGCATGCAGAAGGACCTGGGAACGGCGGAAGTGGCTGCTTTGCTGTCGGGCGAGCGGGACCTGTCGAACGCTATCGTCTCGATCCATCCCGGCGCAGGCGGCACGGAAGCCCAGGACTGGGCCGAGATGCTGATGCGCATGTATCTGCGCTGGGCCGAGAAACGCGGGTATAAGACCGAGATCCTGGACTACCAGAACGGCGAGGAAGCAGGCGTCAAGTCCGTCACGTTCATGGTCCTGGGCGACTACGCCTACGGCAGGACAAAGGCAGAGGCCGGCGTGCACCGCCTTGTCCGCATCTCCCCTTTTGACGCCAACAAGCGAAGACACACGTCGTTCGCGTCGGTCCACGTCTACCCCGAGGTCGAAGAGGACGTCGACATCACCATCGACGAAAAGGACCTGCGCATCGACACCTACCGCGCGTCCAGCGCCGGCGGCCAGCATGTGAACAAGACCGACTCGGCCGTGCGCATCACCCATCTGCCGACCAACATCGTGGTCCAGTGCCAGAACGAGCGTTCCCAGCTCAAGAACAAGAACGTGGCCATGACGGTGCTGCGCTCGCGGCTGTATGAAGTGCGGAAAAAAGAGCTGGACGATAAGGTAGAGAAGCTGATGAGCGAGAAGAAGGATATTGCCTGGGGAAGCCAGATCCGGTCTTATGTGTTCCAGCCCTACCAGATGGTGAAAGACCACCGCACCGGTGTTGAGTCCGGGAACGTCACGGCGGTCATGGACGGAGATATCGACCAGTACATCGAAGCATTTTTGATAGCAAGCAGCGGGGTGAAGGGGTAGGTCCAGGGGTCAGGGGTCAGGGGTCAGGACTCTGGATGTACTGTTTTCAATCCGCAATCCGCAATTGAAACAATCCGCAATAGATTCATATTCCCATCATCTGGGGCGCCCGGTCAGAAACGTAATTTCTCACCCCTTGGTACAAAGCCTCGGCAATGCTCTGCCGGTAGGACTCCGTGCGAAGCAGCTTTTCCTCTTCCGCATTACTGATAAAACCGACCTCCGCCAAAATGCTCGGCATCTCCGTATTGATCAGCACATAGAAGAAGGCCCTTTTCACTCCCAGGTTGACCACATGCCCCTGCACGGGCTTCACGGTATCCACCAGCGAGGCCTGCACCGTGTGGGCAAGCTGAAGAGATTCCTCCAGTTTGTCATCCTTGGCCAGATCAGCAAATATCCGGTCCAGCTCTGACTTGAGCTCACTCATGTTTTTGGTGGACATGGCGTTCTCGCGCGCGGCCGTTACCATGGCGTCGCGGTCCGAGGCCCGGAGGCTCTGAATATAGGTCTCGATGCCCCTGGCCTTTCGCTTCCGGTTCGCGTTCACGTGGATGGAAACGAACAGGTCGGCCCCTTTTGTCTTGGCAATGGCAGGCCGGTCCTCAAGCGGGATGAACACATCCTTGTCACGGGTCATGACCACATCGCACCCCAACCGTTCTTTCACGAGGACGGCGAGCCTCTTCGCAATATCGAGGGTGATCGTCTTTTCCTTAAGACCATTTTTGCTCATGGCCCCCGGATCGTGCCCTCCATGGCCTGCGTCGATGGCGATGGTCTTGACCTTGAGCCCCAGCTGCCGCGACAGGGACAGTTTCGTTTCATCGCCGCTGCGCGCCGGGGACCGCTGCGCCATGTCCGTGGAGCGTGCGGCGGAAGCCGCAGGATCCGGCTGCTCCGGCTTCACGGGGGGTGACGACAGGCTGTCGGTCCCCGCGCCGGCAGCGTCAGCCCTCGACGCATCAACCGCTTCTCCTGCGTTGCTTTCGCCGGTCACATCGATCACCAGGCGTTCAGGATCGTGAAGCGGAAACGCTATATAATTCTTAAGGCTCGCCAGGTCGAGGACGACGCGGACTGTATCAGGGTCATGCTGGCTTGCCCGCACCTGTTTCAGGATCCCGTCGTTCACGGGAAGCGTGTTGAGGTTCAGGGCAGCATCCATACGCGCATGGATCAGGTCGAATACCAGCCGGTCGGGATTTTTAAGCTCGCTGGCCTGAAACTTTACCGACCCGGTCTGATCGATCACAATGCGGGTATAGGCGCCTCCGGACCGGTGCCTGATGCTCGTTACAACACCGGCCGGCCCCGAAGGTTTTGCCGCTTTGGGAGCAGAAACGATGCGGGCTGTCGGCATGGGGCGGAGCTCTGTTTCTTTTTTCCCGGCCTTGCCGGAAAGGCCGAGCCGCGCCCTGGCCTTTGCGGTCCAGGGACTATCGGCATAGGCCCGCGCCAGCCGCTCGTACGTCTTGAGCGCCGCGGCGCGGTCTTTTTTCTGAGCGAGAGAAAGGTCGATCACCTGAAAGAGCGCCTCGGGCGCTTTCTGGTGCCGCGGATAGTTGGCCTGGCAGCCGGCATAGGTTCGCAGCGCGGAGTTCAGGTCGCGGGAGTACTTGCTGAATTTGTACAGTTCCCGATACAGCTCGGCCCGGTCCAGACAGGCCTCGCCCGCATCAGGGCTTTTCGGATAGGTTTTCTCTACCAGCTCAAAGGTGCGGATGCAATCGAGCCAATAAGAGCGGTATTTCTTTTTTTGAGGTGATCTCTTCAGGTCGGCAAGGCGTTGAGAGGCGACAGCATACTTATGCCCGGCCTCGGTGTTATAGGACGGGTGCGCAGGGGCGGCAAAAAACAGCGAGATGGCGCTGGCCATAAAGGCCGCAAGACATGAACGGCCGCGTGTCATCATCATATTCCTGTTGTTTTTTAACCGAATTGAGCTGATAAGTCAATGAAAAAGAGCAGCGGAGCAGGCCCGGACAGCGATTTTTCAGCGCGCCAGGCAAAGCGGGATGCGGGCAGGCGGGGACCGAAAAAAAAGGCCCCGGAACATCCGGGGCCGTCAAGAGATTTCTCCGATCAGCACGCGCTGATCAGGTTAGGATGCGACTTTTACGGAGTCTACCAGCTTGGTAAAGCTGGCAGGATCTGTCACTGCCATGTCCGCAAGGATCTTCCTGTCCAGGGCGATGCCCGACTTGGTAAGACCGTTGATGAAACGGCTGTAGGACAGGCCGTTCAGCCTTGCGGCAGCATTGATGCGCGCAATCCAGAGCCTGCGGAAATCCCTTTTCCGGGCTTTCCGGTCTCTGTAGGCGTACTTAAGTGCACGATCAACGGCTTCGGTTGCGGAGCGGTACAGCTTGGACTTTGCTCCCCAGAATCCCTCTGCCAGGTTGAGCACTCTTTTTCTTCTGGCCCGCGTTTTGGGGCCGCCTTTTGCTCTCGGCATTTTTTCTCCCTCCTTGAATCAAGGCGCATGTAGCGTGATTCATGTTTTTTCAGGCGGGCTTTCTGCATCCCCGGCCTGATTGTCTCATGCAAACTGCGAACAGCTCTTAAAATGCGTAGGGCATCATCCGCTTTACGTTCTTCATGTTCTCCGGTGCGACAAGAACGCTCTTTTTCAGGCTGCCCTTGCGCGACGGACCTTTCGAAGTGAGAAGATGCCGTTTTCCGGCCTGGCCCCTCTTTACTTTGCCCGTGCCGGTCACCTTCATCCGCTTGGCTGCGCTGCGGTTGGTCTTCAGTTTCTGCTTAGCCATGATATTTCCTTTCCGACATCTGCGTGGTCTCTGCCACCAGGGTCTCTTTCATAATTGACAGGGGAGGATGCTTCTCTGTATCTATTAATTCAAACTCGCCCGCGTTCCTTATGCCTTGGCCTTGGGTCCGAGCAGCAGCGTCATGTTCTTGCCTTCCATGCGTATGTTCTGCTCTACGACGGCCTCGGCCTCAATGTCCTTCAGGATGCGGTCCAGGACCGCCCTGCCGTAGGACGTGTGGGCCATTTCCCGTCCGCGGAACATGACGGTCACCTTGACCTTATTGCCCTCTGCGAGGAAGCGTTTGATGTTATTGGTCTTAAACTCCACATCATGATCGTCCGTCCTTGGCCGCAGCTTGATCTCTTTTACGATGATGACGGTCTGGTGCTTCCTGGATTCGGCCGCTTTCTTGGCCATTTCGTACTTATATTTTCCAAAATCCATGATACGGCAGACCGGAGGATTTGCCGTTGGCGCAACCTCGACCAGATCCAGCCCCTGGTCTTCGGCCTGCTTGATGGCATCCCGCACGAGCATGACCCCAAGCTGCTCGCCTTCGGAAGAAATAACGCGGACTTCCTTCACTCTGATCATGTAGTTGATTCTTGTTGTAATTTTACTGATACGTAATCACCCCCTCGTAGAGTTTAGTTGCTTTTATTCCTGATCTTTTCCTGCAGGATCGAAATGAATTCATTGAGCGGCATGGCCCCAAGGTCCTTGCCCCCGCGTTCACGTACCGCAACAGCGTTCTGTTCCACTTCCTTTTCCCCGACCACGAGGATATACGGAACCTTTTCCATGGCCGCTTCCCGGATCTTGAACCCGATCTTCTCGGAACGGGAGTCGAGCTCGACACGGATCCCTGCGGCAAGAAGCTGGTCCCGCACGCTCTTCGTATACTCAAACTGCTTGTCCGTGATGGACATCACTTTCGCCTGCACCGGCGCCAGCCAGACCGGGAACGCCCCGGCGTAGTGTTCGATGAGCATGCCGAAGAAGCGTTCGATCGATCCTAACAGCGCCCGATGGATCATATAGGGCCGATGGGGCTGATTATCAACGCCCGTAAAGCTCATGTCGAACCGTTCGGACATGTTAAAGTCGAACTGGACCGTGGAGCACTGCCAGAGCCTGCCCAGCGCGTCCTTGATCTTGATATCGATCTTGGGGCCGTAGAATGCTCCGCCGCCTTCGTCGATCTCGTATCCCAGGTTGACCTTTTCAGCGGCAACCTTCAGTGCCTGCGTTGCCTGGTCCCACACCGCGTTGTCGCCAACGGACTTTTCCGGCCGGGTCGCGATATAGGCCTTGAAATCCTCGAATCCGAAGGTCCTGAGCATCTTTACCACAAAACCGATGACCTGGATGACCTCGGTCTCCATATCTTCAGGCGCCACGAAGATATGGGCGTCATCCTGTGTAAAGCCGCGCACGCGCAACAGACCATGCAGCACACCCGAGCGTTCGAACCGGTAGACGGTGCCGAGCTCAGCGTACCGCAGCGGCAGTTCGCGGTAGGACCGGAGCTTGTTCTTGTAGATCATGATATGGAACGGGCAGTTCATCGGTTTTACATAATACTCCTGCCCTTCCACATCCATGGAGGAATACATGTTCTCCCGGTAAAAGCCAAGGTGGCCCGACGTCTCCCAGAGATTGGCACGGCCCACATGGGGAGAATAAACGAAATCGTAGCCGTTTTTCTGGTGCTCATCGCGCCAGAAGTCCTCGATGGTCTTCCTGATGAGCGCGCCCCGGGGATGCCACAGGACCAGGCCGCCGCCCACTTCATCGGACACCGAGAACAGGTCCAGGTCCTTGCCGAGCTTGCGGTGGTCGCGCCGCTTGATCTCCTCAAGCCTCGTCACATAGGCATCCAGCGCATCCTTGGTCGTGAACGATATGCCGTAGATCCGCTGAAGCATCTTGTTCTTCTCGCTGCCGCGCCAGTAGGCGCCTGCAACCGAGAGGAGCTTCACGGCCTTGATCTTCGACGTGGAGGAAACATGCGGTCCGCGGCAGAGATCGGCGAAATCGCCCTGCTCGTAGATCGATATCACGTCGTTGTCAGGGAGCTCGTTGATGAGCTCGACCTTATAGTCTTCCGATCTGTTTTGAAAGAACGTCAAGGCCTCGGCCTTGGAAAGTGTTTTTCTGACGACCGGCGAAGCTGCCTTGGCCAGGTCCGCCATTTTCTTTTCTATTTTTGCCAGGTCCTCGGGCGTGAACGGCCGCTCGAAGTCAAAGTCGTAGTAGAAACCCTCCTCGATGGAGGGGCCGATGGCAAGCTTTATCTGGGGATAAAGCTGCTTCACCGCGTGCGCCAAAAGGTGCGACGTGCTGTGCCAGTAGATTGACTGGCCCTCTTGGGCATCAAAGGTTACGATCTCTACCGAGGAATTGTTCTCAACGGGGGTTTTCAGATCCTGCAGCCGGCCGTTCACTTTAATGGCCAGCGCGTCCTTTGCAAGGCGAGAGCCGATTTTCTCGGCAACTTCCTGACCGGTGATGCCAGCGGCATACTTTTTTTCCGAACCGTCAGGCAGCCTGAGGTGTATTTCATTCATAAGGAGGTAATCATGGTTTCTCTGCTGAGTTTCTCTACCAAATTGATGCTGCGAAAAATGGTAGGCCCGGGCGGTTTCGAACCGCCGACCTCTACCGTGTCAAGGTAGCGCTCTCCCCCTGAGCTACGAGCCTGTAAACTTTTCTGGTGACCGTGAATTCTATGAAATTACAGCATATTTGTCAAGAATAAAATGAGGTGGGCCGTCTTTTATCGGGGACTGCGGCTGTAGGCACATAAACCGATCAGGCGTTGGTACGTCATTGAAAAATATTGGTGCCCCTGGGAAGATTCGAACTTCCGGCACACGGTTTAGGAAACCGTTGCTCTATCCACCTGAGCTACAGGGGCGTTTCAATTGCGGATTGTAGATTGCGGATTTCGGATTGAACAAAAAGAGCTTCACGAATCGAGACATTTATTCCGCAATCCGCATTCTCCGCAATCCGAAATCATTATACCATTTCCTCAAAATCGATCTTTTTCCGCTTCGTGATGGCGCGCAGTTTATTGAGCGCCTGGGTCTCGATCTGGCGGACACGCTCCCGGGTGATGTGAAATTCCTTCCCGATGCTGTCCAGGGTCTGCGGTTCCCCGTCCACGAGACCGAAACGCATTTCGACGACCTTGCGTTCAGACACGGTCAGCTGGGTAAGCCATTCATCGATATGCTCCCGCCTGCGCTTATCATCGGAAATACTGGCTGGAGAGACGGCGTTGGTATCCTGCAGGATGTCCTTGAGGGTATCTTCTTCCTGATCGCCGATGAGCATGTCCAGGGAGTAGGTTTCCCGCACCACCTGCGAGATGCTTCGCACCTTCTCAATGGTCACTTTCATCTTTTTCGCGATCTCTTCGATCTGCGGATCACGCCCCAGTGACTGCGTCAGCTGCCGCATGGCGCGCATATAGGAGTTTACGATCTCGGCAATATGGACCGGAAGACGGATGGTCCTTGTCTGGTTCACGATGGCCCGCTCGATGGACTGTTTGATCCACCAGGAAGCGTACGTGCTGAACTTGAATCCGCGTTCGTATTGAAATTTTTCCACTGCCCGAATGAGCCCCAGGTTCCCCTCTTCGATGATATCGGAGAACTGAAGGCCCCGGTTGATGTACTTTTTGCCGATGGCGACGACGAGGCGCAAATTGGCCTCGATCATGTTGGCGCGGGCGATCTGATCTCCCTGGGCGATACGTTTCGCCAGTTCCTGCTCCTGCTCGAAGGTAAGGAGCGGCGTCTTGCGGATTTCCTTGAGATAATATTTTATGGCATCGAGGCCGCGGCCCGAAGCGCTGTCCTCGGCCTCGCTGCTTTTTTTCTCTACTTCGCTTTTTTCTTCAGTTTCCTCGCTATATGCGGGTTCGTCACCCATCATATCATCGACCGATTTTTCCCTCTCACTCATGAATACCTCTTGGGGCGGCCTGCTGTGCAGAAATAAGTATGGTTGGCTGCTGTATATCAGGGGGGAGGTAAGAACAAGGCGAACCCTGCCGCTTTGCCGGACGCGACGCGAGCATCGAAATAAGCACGGTGGCCGCACTGTTTGAGTGACTCTTGCGCGTTCCGGTCACGCTGCATACCACGGTGGTCACGTATTCACAACAAGCCCGAACAGAGGCTTCGCGGATCTGCTCCCGCTGTTCAGCGCAACAATCGCCGTTGCTGCATGTATCTCATGGTAAAAAATGGTCGGGGCGAGAGGATTTGAACCTCCGACCCCTTGGTCCCGAACCAAGTGCGCTACCAGGCTGCGCTACGCCCCGACAAGGCCGTATACTATACTAACTAAATTCAGATGTCAACCCTGTTAGAGATGAAACACGGATTATTTTTTCCGCGATCACGAACAGAGGCTGCGATACCCCGGTCAGCGAATAGTCTTCTTTTGCGTCTTAATAAAATTATCAAAAGCTTCCTGGTAGAAATCCTTTTTTGCCCTGACCGTTGCCGGGACCCTTTTCTCATAGAGTTCCCTGCCCTCGGTAACATCGTTTTTGAGCAGCTCATAAAAAGTGCCGTTTCGCAGACCGTCAACCACGGCCTCCTGGTTATACAAGGCGATATCCGACACAATGATCCGGGCAAAACGCCTGGCCTTTTCCTCCGCTTCCGGGTCCGCAGCATCCACGGCAGGGATATCGCACTCTTCTTTTTGAAAGATGGAGGAATCCAGGCTGAGCGACTCCGGGGAGATGGCAGCACTGTCCGGCATGTCCGCACGAATTGCCGCGGATTCTCCGGCTGAAACGGTCGCCCCGGCTGTCGCCTGCTGCGGCTCCGCCGGCATCAAACTTTGCGGTTTGAACAACGCCAGGTCGAACTCCCGGGACGGGGTTTCTTTTTTCGGGGGGGCGTCAGAGGAAACACCTGCCGTCCTGGTTTCGCTGCTTTCTGACGGCTGTATGAGATTGCGGATCTTGACCGGTAAAAAATCGGGGATATGGTGTTTTTCTATGTAATCATCGGCGCCATAGAGGCTTACGGGCGTCCGCTTATACCGCCGCATATCATAGACCGCCGACAAAAGCACGATCTTAATTCCAGACGTCTGGGCATTTCCCTTCAGCCGTTCACATAATTCAAAGCCGTAGATGCCGGACAGCCCCACATCGAGAACCATTGCCTGCGGCCGTGCATTGACCGCCTTCCTGAGCGCTTCATGCCCGTCGCTTGCCGTATCCACGGCAAAGCCCGCATCTTGAAGCACTTGCGAGATCATGGTCCTGACGACCTCGCTATCATGGGCGACCAGCACCAGGGGAGCACCCGACGGTTGGAGAGCAGCAATGTTGGCGGGACGGCTGCCCGCACGCTCTGCCGGCTGTTTCTGCACCAACAGGATATTGCCGCACCGGGGACACCGCACTTTTACGCTCTTATCCTTGACCTTCGCATCATCGACCCTGAGTTTCGCACCACATTCGCACGGAACAATCATAAGGGGTGGGATCTCCTTCCATTGCCATAGGAAACATCGCTTCTTTTAAACAGACCGATCAGCACCAGCCCTGCCGCAAATCCGCCGACATGGGCGTACCAGGCGATCCCACCTCCTGAAGAAGATGTGGACAGGGCGCTCAAAAACTGGATCACGAACCAGGAGCCCAGCACGATAATCGCCGGTATTTCCACGGTCCGTATATAGAAGCCAAAGAACACCAGCGTCACGACCCGGGCCCTCGGGTACAAGAGCAAATATGCGCCGAGCACACCCGAGACGGCCCCGCTCGCGCCGATCATGGGAATGATCGAAGTTCTGTTCACCAGAGCATGGGTCAGAGCGGCAACAGTCCCGCAGAGCAGGTAAAACAGAATGAACCGCAGGCGGCCTGTATCGTCTTCTACGTTATTGCCAAATATCCAGAGGTAGAGCATATTGCCGGCAATATGGAGGACACCGCCGTGCAGGAACATTGAGGTGAAGATCGTTGCGGCGACCGGCAAGGACCCGTCATTGAGCCCCGTTCCCGAGAAAAGCTTCGCGGGGATCAATGCATAGGAGGACACAAACAGCTCTCCACCGCTCTGGCCAAGCGTCAACTCATACAGAAACACCATACTGTTCGCGATAACCAGCAGCAGCGTCACGATTGCAAAGCGCTCTGTCGGATTTATGTCCCTCAGCGGTATCACGGTTCGTCTCCACTGCTAATCGCGATGTCTGCCGTAGTGTGTCATCTTCCGGTGACCCGTTCCCGGTCGTACGCCTCTCCGGGAACCAATGAGGAGCATGCTGGTCAAAGCCAGACCACCATACAAGAAATCGTAATATTTGTCAACAACCGTGCATACACAACCGTGCCTGCACGTCCTCAGGGAATCGTCCTTACACCCGCTTGAGCAGCGGCCTGTTGATAAGGCAGGAGTGATGAATTTACTTGCCATCCGGTCAGGTCTCACGTATAATTTTTTTGCTCAGGGGAGAGGTTACGGAGCTGGTGCCCGTCCCGGACTTCAAATCCGCTGTTTCCTGGCGTGAGCCAGGAAAGGTGAGTTCGATTCTCATGCTCTCCCGCCACAGATAAAAAAAACCCTCACGATATGCTCGTGAGGGTTTTTGTTGTCCAATAAAGACATGCAGTTACTTCTTGTGGCACTTTGCACAGCTGGCTGCGTCCTTCGTTGCGAAGGCCTTGGTGCCGTTGTGGCATGCGCCGCAGTTCTTGCCGGCATTCATGTCAGCCATTGTGATGACGGATCCGCCCTTCTTCATCTTGAAGTTAGCCGGATGACAATCAGCGCATTTGAGGCCCTTGTCGGCGTGCGTCTTGCCGTCAAACACCACCTTGCCGCCGCCTTTGCCGTCGAATTCTACGGACTTGCCGGCCGGAACTGCGAATGCCGAGACGGAAAGAACAAAGGTCACGATCATGACGATTGCGATTACGAGAAGCTTTTTCATTATAGTTTCACCTCCTTTCATCAATAGAATGATATAAGCTGCACGGGCGCGATTCGGGGAACCATTCGTGTTGACGCCCGTCAAGACACCGTGATGAGACTAGAGGAACGCTTTCGGGCTCCGGTACTCATGGCACTGTACGCAATCCTTCTTCGCCGATGCGTCGGTCACTTTCCAGATATGCGGCTTGTGACAGTCCTTGCACTGCATGTCCATATTCAGATGGACCTTGTGCTTGCCGATCTTGGCCACGCCCATATGACACCGCAGGCAGTCCTCGTTGCTCGGCTTCACCTTGCCCGCCGTATGGGGCTTGTGGCATTCATAGCAGTAGAACTGCATGGGTGCTTTTTCATCAAACGAGATCTTCTTTGCCTTTTTGATGGTCGCGGCGTCGGGCGCAAAGAACCGTACATCCATGGTAGCGTCTTCCTTCAGCTCCTTGCGGATGTTCTCGTTGTTACTGTGGCAATAGAGGCACTTTTTCCGTCCCGGCTTGAGGTCCTTGGTCCGGTCGGTATGACAGTTCAGGCAGGCAAGACCGCCCATGCCTTCACCGTGCACCGCTTTGCCCGGATGGCATTTCTGGCAGAACTTTTCCGAAGGCAGAAAATGGTGGAGCCCGGACTTATCGGCCTTCACCTCGCCGTGGCACTGGGTGCACTCGATCTGCTCCATATACACATGCTTGGCATGGAAGAGCGACTTATTGATCTGCCCGCCCTTTCCGCCTGCCGTATGGCACTGATTGCAGTATTTCTGACTTACGATGACATGGTCCTTGTGGCGCTCCGGCACGGTAGCCGGGCGCTTCAGCACAAAACTGATCAGCAGCTGGTTCTGCTCTATGATGGTCAGGTGATGGCAGTCATGGCAGTTAAGCTGCTTGTGCTCGCTCTGTGCCCAGCTGTCGTATGCAGGCTGCATCAAATGGCAACCAACGCAGAACTTCGGGTTATTCTGAGTAAAATCGTAAAACTTGAAAGCAACGAACCCGCCGCCGCCGACAATGACCAGCAGCAGGCAGATGATCAACAACTTCGCCTTTAAGGAGAGCGGCTCTTTCAGCCGGTCCCTGACCATGTTAAAGTTCCCAACAATTTTATCTCTAACCCATCCCACGTGATCTTTCCCCCGCCTGCTTTACTGAAAAAAAATCCACCACTAAGCGAGCTTTTATAACATAGCTCGAAAATGATGTCAATACCTTTATCAGCGATGATTTTTTAAGGAATTTGCCCGCAAAAACAGGCCTGGCTCGGCAAGATATTGTGTGGTGAAGCAATATAAAACGGCGGGGCCTGCGCCCCGCCGTTGCAGTGTGGTGCGCAGTTACGAGGTCTGTTCTGTTTCCGGGAAAACAGGGAATATTTTGGCGATCACCCAGAACAAGACGAAGGGCATGATGAAGATACTGAGCGCGCCGAATAAACCTTCCTTGAACGTCTCCCAGTCATGCGGGATGATCGGGAGGTGGTAGTGCATATAACCGGCAAAGGAGAGCGAGAACGCCTGGCCCCCGATAACGACGTTCCATCGCATCATGAACACGCCGAAGATCACAAGGAGGACGGCGAGGACGGACCTTCTGATCGTCAGGCCCGGGATCAGGAACAGGATGAGCGGAATAAGGTTGCCGATGCCGTACTGCATAATAAAGATATCATAGAAATCCCTTTCATAGATGACACTGCGCAACACGTCCCAGGACTTGACCGCCGTATAGGTGCGGAAGATCAGATCCAGAAGCTCAAGGCTGATGGCGGCGACCAGGAAAAAGACGAGGTATCTGGCGGTCATCCGGATGACGTTGATCTCAACGCCGATGATCTCCTCTTTTGACCGGAAAGCGCCGCGTGCCTCATTCCTGCGCGAGGCGATAAATTTTTTGAACTCCATGGTGACGATGTAGGTGAGCATGCAGAGCGCGATGCCTGATACGACCGCCGACATGATGAAAATGACCGGCATGAGCGGGGTCATCCACAAGGCGTTGGCCTTGACGGACCCGAAGATGAACCCGGCATAACCGTGAAGGAAGCAGGCCACCGGGATGCCGATGCCGGCAAGGATCTTGATGGCCTTTTCGTCCCGGTGAAGCGCTTCTTCGCTGATATCGTACACGCCCAGAGTCAGTGAACAGAAGATCAAATACTGGAACCACTCCGACAAGGTCTTGTCCTGTTTTTCTCTGAGCTTAAGCGAAACCTCCACAAAATGCTTCCGGTACAGGAACCAGAGCTCCGACGCCACGATCGCTCCGTAGGTGAAGAACACCACGCCAAACGCCGCAATGGCGGAGGTGAAGTGGGGCGTCATGAAGATCTCCAAGCCGCGGAACGGGAACTGCAGGTGCAGCATGATGGGAATTGGCGCCACAAAGAGCAGGGCAAAGGAGAAGACCAGCGCGAAGCGCGCCATGTCCTTCAACTGCTTGATGCCGAAAACATGGTAGAGCGATGACAGAACGAAGGCCCCTGCCACAAGCCCCGTCATGAAGGGATACATGACGATCTGAATGCTCCAGTAAATGTATTCGTTCGGATAGACGAATAATTCTTTTATAGTCCAGAGTTCTCCATGTACCATGGTTATTTTACCTCCCGGCTGAGACCGACGTAAAAGACCTGGGGCTTGGTGCCGTATTCTTCCTTCAGCACTCCGACCCGCTCATTCATGATGATCTTCGTGACCGGATCATTGTGGTCCTTGATGTTGCCGATCAGGCGTGCGCCGAAGGGGCATGCATCCACGCAGGCGGTCTTCATACCCTTCGAAATCCGGTGATAGCAGAAGTTGCACTTCTCGGCCGTGTGATGCACGGGGTGGAAGAACCGGACGCCGTAGGGGCAGCCCATGATGCAGTAGCCGCAGCCGATGCACCACTTCCTGTCCACGAGCACCACGCCGTCCTCGGTCTGGTAGGTTGCTCCCACAGGGCACACCTGCACGCAGGGAGGGTTGTCGCACTGATTGCAAAGCTTGGGCACGAAGTACGCCTTATCAATGTCCTCTTTTTTGATATCCTTGAACTTGCCTTGGCCAAGGTCGATCTTCGAGTTCGTAAAACCGTCCCGCGCACCCTTGGGCGTGTCCGCGGAGATCTCGCCGTCCTTCGTCAACACATAGCGCTCGACCCAGGTCCGCGTCACGTTCGCGTCGTAGGGTATTTCGTTTTCCTGCTTGCAGGCTTTGACGCAGAGGCCGCAGCCCACGCATTTATAGGTATCTACCAGGAAAACCCAGCGGACCTTAGCCGGGTTCTTCGCCTCCTGGGCCATGAGTTTCCGGGGATCGACGATCTCAAAAGCCGCGAGAGGCAGCGTGATGCCCGCGATCCCCGCGGCGGTTGTTTTCAGGAAATTTCTTCGCGATATCATTTCAGGCCTCCCATCGGATTATGCGGGTTGTGGCAATTCGAGCACTCCACGTCGGGATTGTGTTTGTCGGGATCAATGCCCCTGATCTTCGACCGTCCACTCGTCGGATAGGGCAAAGGATAATGGCACCGCAGGCACTGCGCCCTGCTCCTGTCTATCTCGAGTTTCGGGGGGTCCGAGGGGTGATCGACAGCGGGCCCATGGCAGTTCTCGCATTGTATTATCTTGTGCGGGGTTTTATTGATGGCGTCGTATTTGTCGGTGTGACAGCCCTGGCAATACTCCTTGCCCTGGTATTTTACCTTGAAGTCCTTCCAGACCTGCTCGTCGCTCTTCCGATGCCAGCCGTACATGTAGCCCCGTTCATGGGCGCCGAAATCCTTCGGGACCACTACCAGTCTCGCAAGCAATATGAGCGCAACGATACCCATAACCACGAACAGCGGCCTCAGAACATGATTCTTCATACACACTCTCCTTCTGTCTATCAGCGGTGATGTTCCCAACTCGCCTGGCGCGTTGCGTACTGCTTACCGATCCTGTGCGGACACGTTCTTCATAAGCGTCAATCCCTGCCAGAGAATGGCAAGGAAACAGAGCGAAAGGCCGCCGACCAGCCCGAACACATTGAGCACCTGCCATCGTATGACGATGAACAGGACAACGAAAATGGCCGCCAGTTTCAGGATATTGATGATCGCAGCGGCAATATTGGACACTCCCGGCGTTGCGCCCTTTCTGAGGTAGACCCGCTCGACCGCGACGGCGAGCCACTGGAAGTTGACCAGCCCCAGGGCAGCCCCGAAAAGGAGACTGGCAGGAATCGGCCACCAGCGCTGGTCCGTGGCAACAAAGACGACATTGAAAAGGAATATACCGGCAATGGCGACGGCAGTGAGCATCAGCGTCTTTTTTACCACGCCTTGAACAATAGCGCCTACTGCCTGTTGAGGGGAGTTCACGGTTTCCTCGGTCATAGTTTGCCCTTGGGAGGTTCTTTATTCTCTGCGTCCATGGCCTGCTGGCTTCTCCTGGTGTACAAAAAAAGGTTCCTGAATCCGGCGATCAGGCCGAAGAGCAGGAAGAGCGCCGTCAGCCACGGCGAGGTGTCGAAGACCTTGTCCAGCTTCAGCCCGATGAACAGGCCGATGACCGTGGCCGCCACCATGGTTATGCCCACGGTGCTCAGCACGCCGAGCATGCGGATCAGCTTCCGGTCTTTTTCATCCATAGTTTATAGAGCAGTAAAAGCGTATATGCGTCAAAGTGTATATGCGAAAATGCGGAATTCATGCTACGCTTACACGCTTTCGCGCTTTAACGCTTCTACGCATCCACACTTCCACGCTTCTACGCAGCTCCGCATCAACTACAGCCCCTTCAGGCTCTTCCGCGCTGCGTCAACGGTCTTGGCAATATCCGCCCGGGTGTGCGCCAGCGACATGAAGGCGGCCTCGAACTGCGACGGCGCAAGGTTGACCCCGTGCTTGATCATGGACCGGAAATAGCGGCCGAACAGATCGGTATCCGCTGTCTTGGCGCTAGCGAAGTCGCGCACGGTCGTGTTCGTGAAAAAGGTGGTGAACATGGAGCCCACACGGTTGAAGGTTGCAGGGACTCCCGCCTCGGCCGTCACTTCCCGGAGACCCAGTTCGAGCTCGGCGGTCAGCTTTTCGAGCGTTTTATACACGCCGGGCTTGGCAAGCGCCTTTAAGGTCTCGATGCCGGCGGTCATTGCCAGGGGATTGCCTGACAGTGTGCCAGCCTGGTAGACCGGACCGATGGGCGCTATCTTTTGCATGATCTCGGCCTTGCCGCCGTAGGCGCCCACGGGAAGCCCGCCGCCGATCACTTTGCCGAGACAGGTCAGATCGGGCTTGATGCCGTAGATCTTCTGGGCGCCGCCTGAAGACACGCGAAAACCGGTCATTACCTCATCAAGGATCAAAAGGATGCCGTACTGGTCGCAGACCTCCCGGAGCCCGGCGAGAAAACCCGCATCAGGCGGAACGCAGCCCATATTTCCGGCAACAGGCTCGACAATGATGCAGGCGATCTGCTCACCCTGCTTTTTTGCAAGGTCCTGAACAGCAGCGAGGTCGTTGTACGCGACGGTCAGGGTCAGCTTGGCAAGGTCTGCGGGAACTCCGGGGCTGTCAGGCAGACCAAAGGTCGCTACGCCGCTGCCGGCCTTCACCAGAAGGCTGTCGGCATGACCGTGATAGCAGCCGTCGAACTTCAGGATCTTGTCCCGGCCCGTGAACCCCCGGGCCACGCGGATGGCGCTCATGGTCGCCTCGGTGCCCGAACTGACCATGCGCATCATCTCCATCGATGGAAATGCTTTTTTCACCATCTTGGCGAGCGTGATCTCCAGTTCCGTGGGAGCGCCAAAGCTCGTGCCGTTCGCCACGGCCTTTTTGAGCGCTGCGGTAACGCGCGGATTGGCATGGCCCAGGATCATGGGACCCCAGGAAAGGACATAGTCTATATATTCCCGGTTATCTGCATCGTAGATCTTAGATCCCTTCGCCTTTTTGATAAAAAGCGGTTCTCCCCCTACGGAGCGGAATGCCCGCACCGGACTGTTCACGCCGCCGGGAATGATCTTTTTCGCCTCTTCGAACAATTTCTTCGATCTCGCACCTGCCATGCATGCCCCTTTCGTATATGAACACTGAAATCATATCGTGGATTTATATTTTTGCTCAAAAAATGTACGTTCTGTTTATAAGACAAACACGTTTACAAGTCAATGAAAAACATCATTTTCCCGCCAAACCATAAGTAAATATCTTTTATCAATCAAGATTAGCAGGTGTGACTTTTTGCAATGCCGAAGGAAACTGCTTCGCTTACGAGACAGCTCGCAACGGGTCAATGAAAGTAGCGATAAGGTATCCGGTTATTCCGCAGAGGTCGTTGATATCGAATCGAGGGATGGTGGTGTCAAAAGGAGCGTCGCTCACGAGGGCAAGGAACGATGGGTCAGTCATGCAGAGAGGCTGCGCGCCCGAAATGCCCGCGCGAAAAACCTCGATCTTGTTCTTCGCGGTCTTCTTGAACCCCTCCTGGATGACAATATCGGCATCCCGAACAAGAAGTTCGAGCTCGGCAAGCGGCTCCGCCGTAAGCGTCTTCGTGAGCGCCAGCTTGTCAGGTCCGATGACCATAACAGCATCGGCGCCTGCCTCGCGAAATCGCCAGGAATCCTTGCCCGGCCGGTCGATCTCGAAACCGGCATGAGCGTGCTTTACAACTGCGACGCGAAGACCTCGCGCCTTCAGGAGCGGAATGATCTTTTCAATCAGCGTGGTCTTGCCGCTGTTCGAGCCGGCGGCGACGAACGAGACGATTTGCGTTGTTTTATCCATTCCGCAATCCGAAATCCAAAATCCGCAATTGCTACGTCTCCGTCAGGTCAGTGGTATGAGTGCCGCGTTTCCTGCCGAACAGGCGTGCTCCCAGGATACCGATCTCGTACAGAATATAGATCGGCAGGGACATAAGCGTCATATTGAATGCGTCAGGTGTCGGCGTGATAATGGCGCCGATGACGAATGAGATCAGGAACGCGAATTTACGGAATTTCGCGAGCGATGCTGGCTGCAGGATGCCCATACGGCTGAGCAGGATGATGATGAGCGGCAGTTCGAATACAGCCCCTGCCCCCAGCAGGAACTTCAGCGTAAAGTCGATATACTCGCCGATCCTGATGATGGGGTTCAGGTGTTCCGTCTTGTACCCGATCAGGAACGGCACGGCATAGGGCAGCAGCAGAAAAAAGCAGAACAGAACGCCGGCTGCAAAGAACAGCGTGGAGAACGATACGAAATAGCCGGTATAGCGCCGCTCCCGCGGCATGAGCCCCGGGGAAATGAACTTCCAGATCTGGAGCAGGATGATCGGCACGGCCAGGATCAGGCCTGCCACAAAAGCGATCTTCAAGTGCGCCATGAAGGGTTCGGTCAGCGTCGTGAAGAAAAGCTCATGTTTTACCGGATTTGGCGTGAACACGAGAAAGGGAAACGATGCCTGGTAACTCATGGTCATGTTCAACGGCATCATGAGGACCCCCAGCAGGTCCTCGGAAAAACTGAAGCAGGCCGCAAACCCTATGGCAATGGCGATTGCCGAAATGACCAGTCGTTTACGAAGCTCGGCGAGATGGCTCCAGAAAGGCATCCGCAATTCTTCCTCAGGAGTTGCCATCAACGCCCGCTTTCTTCTCTTTGGGTTCGTCGCCGTAGCCAAGGTCTTCCTGCCCCTCGTTCGTTGAGGAGGAAGTCGTTCCGCCCTGTACGGACTGCTCTAGCTTCTTCAGCTCCTCTTTGACGTCAGTGGATTTCTCCACTTCCTTCATTTCGGTCCGGACCGTTTCCTGGAAGTCTTCCGAAGCTTTTTTGAATTCCGCCATGGCGCGCCCGATGGACTTGCCCAGATCGGGCAGTTTCTTCGGCCCGAAGACGAGGAGGGCAATGACAAAGATGATTATTATTTCCGGTAATCCGAGACCAAACATGGATTCTC
>MHDY01000144.1:0-4944 GCA_001803705.1 Nitrospirae bacterium GWC2_56_14
CCGAAATCGCGTTGCAGCGCCTCGGTATAGCGGTTGCCGCCGACCGTGATGTCACGGGTAAAGATCGATACCCCGTCCCGAAGAATATTGATGTTCATCACGGAGGCCCCGATGTTGAGAAGGGCCGTGGCGCCTGATTCCATCTCATAGTTCAGTTCATACATATTGGCCAGTGCAAAGGCATCCACATCCATCACGACAGGTTCAAGCCCCGCTTCCTTGACGAGGTTGATATAATCATTGATTTTGTCTTTTTTCACCGCCACGAGCAGAACATCTGCCTGCCCCTCGGTAGCGGCCGGACCCAGTTTCTGAAAGTCGACGTTCACATCGTCGATGGAAAAGGGGATGTACTGTTCGGCTTCCCACTTGATGGACTCGGCAAGCTCCTCGTCGGTCATGTCGGCGACAGAGACGCGTTTGATGATCACGGAGCTCCCCGAGACCGAGATGACGACGCTCTTGGTCGAGACCTTCTGCTGGGCCAGCAGTTCCTTGATCGCCTCGACGACCCTGCCGGCGTCCATGACCGCGCCTTCCACGATGACCTCGGGCGGCAGGGGTATCATGCCGAACTTGACAAGCTGATAGTTCTTTTCCGAGCCCTTCAGCTGCACCAGCTTGATGAAGGTGGACCCGATGTCCAGTGCTACAGGTTCTGTTTTTCTCGCAAAGAGCATGTTCTCTCCGGCACTCGCCTGGCTAAACGGTATTCTTGCCCCTGATGATCTTGTCGATGGTCTTCAGATTGTTCTCAGTGTACAATCTCCAGCCGCGCCAATCACGCTCTACCCCGTCAAGGATCCCCTGACTTTCCCACCGGAACAGTGTTGCGCGTGAGATATCATACTTGTCGCAGATTTCGCTGGTTTTATACTTTTTAGGTTGTTTGCGCGTAACCATGCTACCCTCTCTAAGAACAATAATATGGATAGTTATAGTAAGTATAGTTATTATGATATAACTATCTAAATAATGTCAAGCCTTTTCTTTATTTTTCTTATACTTTTTTCGCATCGAGTCGGTTCTCACCACATCTGGTATGGCTGTCGCGGCGGCCATACATTATTTTGCGGTACCTTTGCCGGTATTTTTTTCAGCTTTTTTCGAAAAATGCAGCGAGAACGGCTTTTCCCCCGGCTCTGCGCTCATGCAGCAAGAAATTTGACCGCGCAAAGATGAGTCTGCCGCAGGAACAACGACATCATTTTTGACCGTTTACTTTTCCGGTCCTTTGGTGAATAATGCACGAGAGGAATACGGAGCATATCATGCAAGACACCCTCTTCAGGGACATCAAATTCAATTGCGACGTTTCTGACGCGCGGTATTGGGGCTATTTTTCCATCTGCGGACTGCTGATCCGGTATCGCGACCTTTACCGGTCCGAAAAAGGACTCGCCTTCCGGGCGGAGATCGGTCGGGAGGACATCGGCGCCTGGATCCAGGCAAAAGAATCAACCTGGCCGGACCTGGAGCAGCGGTCCTTCCGCAGCTTGACCCTGGACAAGAAGAGCTACGACCCCTTTGACCTGGACGGAATCAACCGCCAGTTGGTCCCGCAGGGGCTCATCTACGGCGCGGGCTACGGCATGTATATGAAACCGACCTTCTTTCTGGCCCGCCTCGTCTCGGTCCGCGAGATCGACGGACTGACGGTCTACACGTCGGATACAGAACTGGTGCGCGACCTCTTTACTGCTGCGGGCATGCTGCAGGGAGCAAGCATCCTGCTGCGCCTCGAACCGCTGACCATGCTGCTTATGAGCAGGTACTCGTCATTGAACCCCCGGAAAGCAACAGCGCTGGAAGACGCCTTTGCACAATACGGCTTCCCTTACCAGCAGATTGTGGACAGCATCTTTGAAGAGCGCCTCAGGAGCATGGCGTTGCGCTACTCTGAATTGATCCTCTGCCATGAACATGCCGAAGCGCGGGAACAGGCGCCTGACTGGCAGGACATCCTCCAGAACGCAGGAGACCGCAAGGCGGAACATTATGTCCGTGCCATTCAGGACCTGGTCGCCGACACGTCTGCTCTTGGGCCCTACAGCCGGATGATCGAAACCAGGGACCGCGGCGCCCTCAGCCTGCATGTAGCGCTGGCCGAAGGGTTCCAGAAGGTATTGTTCCCCGAAATGAGGGCTGCGTACGCTCGTTTTCTGCAGAATGGAGAATGGGAACTGATCGAAGCTGCCCGCATCGCCGGCCGCGAGCGGTTCCTCCGCCGCCGTGCAAGGATCATCGATATCTTTCGGAGGAGCACTGCTGAGGATTTCAGCCGCGCCATCCGCATGCTGGCTGATGAGGAGGTCCGGGAATGAGGGGACGCAGCTCTGAACGACGCCAAAAAAGCTTGCAATAGAAATATCTTTGTGGAATAATTCACTCCGCCGCGCAAAGCATGCGCGCTTTTTTTCTCACGGGAGGCGCCATGACCCAGCAAGCAGTCCTGCTCATCGCAAAAGGAAAGAACGGGATCGCGGTCCTGCCGCGCATGGCGAACCGGCACGGACTGATCGCAGGCGCCACCGGCACCGGAAAAACCGTGACGCTCCGCGTGATGGCCGAGCAGTTCAGCCGCATCGGCGTACCCGTCTTCATGGCCGACGTCAAGGGCGACCTCTCCGGTATTGTCAAACCGGGCGGCGATAGACCCGAGTTCAACGCACGGGCAGAGCAGCTGGGGGTCGTCGACTATGCCTTCGATAGCTGTCCCACCGTATTCTGGGACGTTTTCGGCCAGCTGGGGCACCCGGTCCGCACGACCGTCTCGGAAATGGGCCCCCTTCTCCTCTCGCGCGTCCTGAACCTGAACGAGGTCCAGAGCGGCGTCCTGACCATCATATTCAAGATCGCCGACAGCAGCGGCCTGCTGCTCCTGGACCTGAAGGACCTTCGCGCCATGACCCAGTTCGTGGGCGAGAACGCGGACCAATTCAAGACCGAGTACGGCAATATCTCCACCGCAAGCATCGGGGCGATCCAGCGCGGCCTGCTGACCATCGACGACCAGGGCGGTGGAATTTTCTTCGGCGAACCCGCTCTGAACCTCCAGGACATGATGCAGACCGACGAACACGGCAAGGGCGTGATCAACATTCTTTCCGCGGACAAGCTCATGCAGTCGCCGAAGCTTTATGCCACGTTCCTGCTCTGGATGCTCTCCGAACTTTATGAAACTCTGCCCGAGGTGGGCGACCTCGAAAAGCCGAAATTCGTTTTTTTCTTTGACGAGGCGCACTTGCTGTTCGACGATACGCCCAAAGCGCTTGAGGACAAGATCGAGCAGGTGGTGCGGCTCATCCGCTCCAAGGGGGTCGGCGTCTACTTCGTGACCCAGAACCCGATCGATATTCCCGAGACCGTACTGGGACAGCTCGGGAACCGGGTGCAGCATGCGCTCCGTGCGTTCACGCCCCGGGACCAGAAGGCGGTTAGGGCCGCGGCCGAGACCTTTCGCGCCGATCCCGGCCTCGATGTGGCGAAGGCCATTACGGAGCTTGGTGTGGGCGAGGCGCTCGTTTCCCTGCTCGACGCCAAGGGCAGCCCCACCGTGGTGGAGCGCGCCAAGATCTGCCCGCCCCGCAGCCAGCTCACCCCCCTGACGACGGACGAGCGCAATGCCGTTATTGCGGCATCGCTGCTCTATGGCCAGTACGAAAAAGCCGTTGATCGCGAGTCCGCCTATGAAAAACTGAAGCAGCGAGCCGGCGAGCAGAAAGCAGACGAAGAGCGGGCAGCTCCGGCTCCGAAAGGGCGCGCAGCCACGCCGCGGTCCGAGACAGGAGATATCCTCGGCGCCATGGCCAAAAGCGCAGCCCATGCCATCGGCAGCCAGCTGGGCCGCCAGATCATCCGCGGCGTGCTCGGTTCCATCCTCGGCAGTGGCGCAAGAAGGCGGTAACAGCAACCTTGACAGGAGCGTTCTGATTCGTTATCTTTTTTCATTATTTCATCTCACGACAGGAGGTTTTCTATGAAGCGTATCATGATCGCAGTAGTAGCCATGGTCCTGGTTGCATCGGCAGCATTCGCCGGCAAGACCTATCAGTTCACCGGTAATGTTCTCGAGGTCAAAGACAACGTCATCATCGTTGACAAGGCCGGGGAAAAGTTTGAAATGTCCAAGGACGCCGGCACCAAGATCAAGGGCGACCTGAAGGTCGGCGCAAAGGTGACCGTGAAGTACGAGTCCCGCGCTGCCGAGATTGAAGTTAAGGGAAAGTAAACTCCTCCCAAAGCAGCACGCAGCAAAAGCTCCGGCACATTGCCGGAGCTTTTTTCTTTCTTCTTTCAGCCTGCGACTGCTGTCACTTTTTTTCGTCATTCCCGAAGGGCTCTATCGGGAATCCAGGTTTTCACGATCTATGCTGCCGCCAGGAACAGGCTCTTATGCCGACCAAAGAACTCCCGCACTGAGAGCGGCTTGTGTCCGGT
This sequence comes from Nitrospirae bacterium GWC2_56_14, assembly GCA_001803705.1. GTDB lineage: Bacteria > Nitrospirota > UBA9217 > UBA9217 > UBA9217 > GWC2-56-14. The sequence goes on from MHDY01000144.1 coordinate 4,441, forward strand.
CAACCGCTCCACATAAACGCTCACCATGCTTCCCTTTCCTGCAGACCAGGTCTGCATTAGCCTTACCAGGTCTGCCGCGAGCCAGTCAGGATAGCCTGCCTGGACCATCCCCTTCAGTGCCGCGTCAAAAGATACCGGTACATAGCGCACCGGTTTTCCAATGACCCCGGCCAGGGCCCAGGCGATATCGGTATACGTGACCGCCTCAGGCCCGGTGAGCGTAAAGGTCTTGCCGCTGTGCACTCCCTCGATCAAGGCTTTTACCGCAACCGCTGCAATATCCTCGACCGAGACGGGATTGATCGAAGCGTCACCCAGCGGCGAGTAGATCGAACCGTCTTTTTTTACCGATCCGGCGTTGGCCAGGAGGTTCTCCATAAAGAAATGGGGATGGAGAAAAGTATACTTGAGCCCTGATCTCCGGATATGGTCCTCGATCTCTGCATGCCACCGGAGCAAGCCCACCGGAGAATCCGGCGCCGTTCCCAGGGCCGACAGCTTGAC
>MHDY01000144.1:4993-7907 GCA_001803705.1 Nitrospirae bacterium GWC2_56_14
TCCCTCACCTGGTCCAGCGCGGGCGGTGAAACAAGATAGGCGCTCTCGATACCTTTCAATCCCTGTTCAAGCGATGCCCTGTTCTTAAAGTCTCCCACAGCGACCTCGACCGTCTTCCCCTCGATCATTGATCGCTTTTCAGGTGTATGGATCATGGCCCTGACAGGCATACCTGCCGCTGTAAGTTGCTTTACCAGTGGAAGGCCCGTATTTCCCGTTGCACCGGTTATCAAAACCATGGTATTCCTCTTTTCCCTCTTACTTAATAGAAGAGTCGTACTGTCCTATTTCTAGTATACCACTTTCCCCCGCCAGGAAACGCTTCTAATTGCTGCTCCGTCACTTGCTACGCGGAAAACAGGAGAGAGCGGTTGATTGACATTGCGGGTGGCACAAAAATATACTATACTTGCAAAAATAGTGTGTAGAGGCCTTCGCCGCCGCCGAATTGAGGTGCTTTTTATGTATGCTTACGGGAACATATCAAGAAATACCATTGCCATGGTCCTGGCAGGCGGGAAGGGAGAGCGGCTCAGCCCGATCACCTTCGGCAGGCCGAAACCGGCCGTACCCTTCGGCGGGAAGTACAAGATCATCGACTTCGTGCTCAGCAATATGTTCAACTCCGGCATAAAAAGGGTCTATATCCTGACGCAGTATCAAGCCTATTCTCTCAGCAAGCACATAAAGGAGTCCTGGGCAAAATGGACCGGGCTGGGCGAGTTTTACGATACGATCTCCCCGGAGACGACCAGCGTGGGCGAACAGTGGTACAAAGGAACGGCCGACGCCATTTACCAGAACCTGGGCCTCATCGAGTCCTCCGGCGCCGAGTATGTGGTCATCTTCGGCGGCGACCATATCTACAAGATGGACATCGCGCAAATGATGGCCTACCACCGGATGAACAAGGCTGAGCTCACCATTGCGGTGCTCGAAATCCCGCCTGAGGAAGCTTCACGCTTCGGGGTGCTGTGCGTGGACGAGGACCTGCGCGTCAAATCCTTTATGGAAAAACCAAAGGACCCCTCAGCCGTCCCGGGCAGGGCCACCTGCTTCGCATCAATGGGCAACTATGTGTTCTCGGCAAAGAAGCTCGTCGAAGTCCTGAAAAAGGGCAAACGAAAATACGAAGACCTCGATTTCGGAAAGCATGTCATCCCCATGATGCTCGAAGCGGAAGACAAGGTTTTTGCCTACAGCTTCTTCGACAACTACGTGCCGGGCATGGAGCCGAACGAGCGGGGATACTGGAAGGATGTCGGCACGCTTGATACCTACTATGAGGCCAACATGGATCTGGTCAGCGTCAGCCCCCAGCTGAACCTCTATAACTACGACTGGCCGATCCTGACCAATCAGGGGAACCTGCCGCCCGCAAAGACCGTGTTTGACAACAAGGGCCGGCGGGGGAAGAACATCGACTCACTCGTCTGCGGCGGCTGTATCACTAGCGGCGCCACGGTCCGGAGGTCGATCCTCGGGCCGTCCTGCAAGATCCACAGTTATGCCTTGATCGAGGATTCCATTCTCTTCGACAACGTGGATATTGGAAGGAATGCGAAGATCCGGAAGGCCATCATCGATGAGGGCGTACATATTCCGGAGGGGATGGAGATCGGTTTTGACCACGAAGAGGACCGCATGCGGGGGTGCATCGTGACCGAAGCGGGGATCGTCGTGGTCACCCGGTAATACGTACGCAGTGCTGATGGTCGGCAGACGTTGTGAGACCGTCGGAAAACCCTTTCGCCAGCTTTATAAACCAGATCCACAGGAGGACAATCCCCGCTACGCCGTAATGGCAACGGCAACCCCTTCTCTCAGTTTGTCCCGGATAAAGGCCTTTATCTTATCGCTGTCCACAGACGTTATCTTCGTGAACTTCACTCCCATACCGGTCTGCCTGACCCTGTCGACCTTGCCGTCATGACAATAGAGGACCTTTCCCTTTACAGCGATCTCCCCTCCCGGCCCGGTATGCAGGAACAGCTTCATAGAGAGCTGCGTCCCCTGGGGCAGCGGGTCGACCATCTTCACATAGATCCCTTTTTCCGATAATGCCGAGACCCTTCCCTTCCTCGGCTCGCTGCCCGGCATCCCGATCGTCCCTACGATCACATCCAGTATCGTGGACAACCTGACAAACCGGCGCGGCGTCGCCTCCGTGGCAAGTTGTATCGCTTCATAGAGCTGGTTATCGGAAACCGGCTGCACCAGATATCCGGAACATCCTCTTTGCTCGCAGGCCAGCCGATGTGCGGGGTCCTGCAGGGTGGTAAAGAACAGGACCGGTATCCCGGCTGTGCGCGGGTCCTGCTTCAGCTTCGTCAGCAGTTCAACTCCGCTCATGGAAGGCAGCGCGATCTCGGTGAGCACGATATCAGGCCGGCCGAAGGTCGTCGTTGCCAGGGCCAATGCATCTTCACCCGTTTTGACGGAAAACGAAAAATACTCCAGGCGCTGCAAAATGAGGTTCGTGAGAAACTGGCTGGCAATATTTCCGTCCACCACCAGGACATGCTTTTTTCTGTGTTCGTCTTTGTGCTTTTCAGCATCCTGGGTGGATGGTTCCTCCATAGGTCACTTTACCTCCTCGATCTTCACGATATTTTCGTACATTGAGAAGATCGGCAACCTCCATCCGTACTTCTTTATTTCGACGGTCTTTCCCTTCAGCCTGACAGCCTCGTTCTGGACCGTGCCCGAATCGAACTTGAACCGGTATTTGGCGTCAAAATTTACGAAGGGCCGGTCTTCGGTGGCGATCATGAACCGCCCATCCACTTTCGTCATCTGGGCATCGGTTATCTTCGTCAAGACCGTGTCCGCCACAAAATAACTGTAGAATATGGTCAGGACGCAAACCGCAATGCCCACAAGGATCGCTTTGAACTTGAACCGCATCAGTGCC
>MHDY01000145.1:0-912 GCA_001803705.1 Nitrospirae bacterium GWC2_56_14
GCATGAAGGAGCGAAGTTCGGGCTCTGTGGTATGAACGGATATGTAGAGCGGACTTAAGCGCTGCCGGAAGATTCGCTCCAACTCCTCCTCGGACAGGTTCCCGAGCGTAATATAATTGCCGTAGAGGAAGGATGCGCGATAATCATCATCTTTAACATAGAGGCTGCGGCGGCATGCGGAAGGCATTTGGTCGACAAAGCAGAAGATACAGTGGTTGCGGCAACGCTTGATCGTGAGGGGCGGCAATTCAATGCCCAGATCGTCGTCTGCGGGCTTCCTGATCCGGAAGGTCTTTACCCTGCCGGATTTATTTTTCACCGTCAGGGAGATGCGCTCATCAGCAACATAAAAACGGTAATCGATCACGTCACTGATCGCTTCACCGTTGATGGAAACAATACGGTCCCCGGGTCGAAGTTGGAGACCTTCGGCAAGACTGCCTGGTGCGACCCGCGCGATCTCCAGCAATCAGACGCTCCTTTTGGAGGCAAACATAAAGTCCACATATCCGTTGATCTGGATCCGTGCCTCGTCTGAAACCTGCCGGAACTTACGGAGCATCAGGATCTCATCCATGCTCAATATCTTCTCAAGATAGTTGATCTGCTCTTCCGAGATCGGGAACTTGCGCTTTCCGCGCCTGAACTTGGCCTGCGAGGGGGACAAAAAGAAACCCTTCACTTCGGCAGGCACTTTTTCCTGATGCGCCGCGAGAATGAGCATGGCCTTATCCAGGCTCAGTTTGCCCGCGATCATCATCAGGGTTTTATCTTTGGGGATATGCCCTTTATTGATCGTGACCCGCAGGAGTTCCGGGCTGATTCCGAGGACCTTCGATGCATCCTTGAGATTCTTGAACCCCTTTTTCTCCAATGCCTGCCGGATCATTTCCGAGATCTTCATGTACAACC
>MHDY01000145.1:1020-18613 GCA_001803705.1 Nitrospirae bacterium GWC2_56_14
GTGGCCCACTGAATCGCCTGCAACAAGCCGCCCTCCAGTCCGTAATCAACCTGAACGAGGGTAAGCGTGACGCACAACAGCTGCAGTACGGTCGTAAGCTTTCCAATGAGGGATGGCTGGACCGTGAAATTGTGCTGCATAACATATACGATGATGCTGCCAAAAACCAGGATCACATCCCTGCTGATAACGATGACCGCAAGCCATACCGGCAGCATCTTGAGCAGAACGAGCGTAACAAAGGCTGAAACAATGAGCAGTTTATCGGCCATGGGGTCCAGGAATGCGCCCAGATCCGTTTTGCTCTTCATAAGCCGGGCGATCATCCCGTCAAGAGCATCGGTAATGCAGGCCACGATAAAGACAGCAAGAGCCGCGCGGTAGTAGCCGTAGATCATCAGGTTGATAAAAAAGGGAATCAGGACCACCCGAATAAGCGTGATCGAATTGGGAAGGTTCATCGGCACCCCGCAACATCGACGCAAATGAATTGGCTAAACGACCGTATAATAAACAGATTAATTTGTGATGTCAACCTTTATCTTTTTGTTTTTTGGTTATGACACTTTTTCAAATAATCGGCAGGAAAAACCGAGCGAGAATAGCTTGTGCAACTGAAGGGATAGGATTTGAAGTGGAGCCATCTGCCGGAATCGAACCGGCGACCTACTGATTACGAATCAGTTGCTCTACCAACTGAGCTAAGATGGCGATATGGTATGGAATATAGTGCGAACAGGACGGTTGTTTATACATCATTCCCCTGTTTGCTGTCAAGAAAATCTTTGGTGTACAAAAAACAGGGGCAAGCATCTCGCCTGCCCCTGTCCCACAAACTATTACAGCCATCACATATTAATATTTTGAGTGACATCTACGGCTGTCCTTGCTCAATGCATTAAACTGTCCTGAATACTACGGCCCTGCCACATGGCACCCATTAGCGGTTGTACAGTTCCCTATGACATAATTCTGGCTATTAATTACGAAGTTGCTTATCTTCCCGCCCCCAAGCCCGAGCGGGGTACCGTCCGCAACATACGGAGCAGCATCCGTACTCGTTTGTACTATCATGGCAAGCTTGTTAAAACCGTGTGGCACCCGCGCATGGCAGTTCACACATCGATAGGGCCAGGGATTAAGGCCTCCAATGGTAGGGTTCACAACGCGATACGCATGCATTGCATGCAGATTAAGACCTCCGGGAGTGGCAGTGAAATTCGTGCCGCCATTCAGAAGATTCGAGGTTTGCGAATAGGTATTCTGGTTATGGCACACGAAGCAGAGATCACCATTAGGTTGCTTTTGAGCATCGCCGCCGCCGCGAGCACTATACATGTCAGTAAACTTAGCAACCAAAATAAAATTTTCTCCCGATCCATGCGGGCCCTGGGGTGGAGCTGCACTGTTATTATGGCAATCGGAACAGTACATGGTTTGGGCGCCCTTATTAGCAGGCTGATTCCAGTTTCCCACCAATGTCCCGACATTTCGTCCCGTCACTTTCGTGACAGGATGAAAAGACGCGCTGTTCATAAACTCCGTGGCCTGGTCCGTCATAGGCGCCGGCGGCGCGAACGACGGTGAAGTGGGCACCGTACCATTGTTCCATGCAAAATCACTGTGACATTTAAAACAAATCTGAAACTCGTAGGAAACGCTCGGATTCACACCCGTCAAAACGCCTGTTGGTTCAAGATAAGAATAGCTTCCCACCCCGCCACCCCATGGCACCGCCGAACTTACGTTTACGCCACCGGCACCAAAAAGCGGGCTGGTGTTGGCAAGAGTAGGCAGTCCGGGCCATACCGGCTGCGGCGGATTTGCGGTATGTGATGAAGGTCCTGCTGTATGCGGATTGTGGCAATCAGCACATTCCACGTGCCACTTGTTTTGATCACCGTCAATGTGTATCCATCCTGCCGTTCGAGCCTCCGTAGCCTCGTGTCTGCCTACGGTACCGGCATCCTGGGTCCAATGCCGTTTGCCGGAAAGAGCAGCAGTTTCCACTGATTCGATATTCCGTTTCGGAGCGCTTGCACTTGATCCGTGACAGGCCTGAACAACCTGCTGTCCCCAGCGGTCTGTATTGTTGAAGCAGGTCTTTTCCTCCTGGAAGGACAACAGATACTTGCCGGAACCAGGATTCGGGCTCGCGGTAGGCGGACTTGTTGTCAGCAAACCGGTAATACCGGCTTTGTGCACAAAATGACAGCTTATGCATTTTACGTGACCGACATTGGGGCCATGATTAGTTGGATTTCCGCCGGCAGCAGGTGCCTCGGTCGGCGGTGCATAGGCGACATTGATGGTATTATCATCATGTACACTCCCGCTGAACCCTCCCTTACTATGGCATTCATAGCAAAGAGCCGAATTCTGGTTCGAGTCCACCAGAAAGTTACCCCACTGATTGTCATGCGGATCATGGCAAGAGGTGCATTCCACATAATCCTTGCCAGTTGCAGTGTACAGCTTAACTTTTGAACCGATCGGAATGGACTGAAGTTCAGGATCCGGGCCAGTATCAAACTGGATGGCAACCGGATGGTCATCCTGGAGCTCTACGCCTATATAGCCGGCGGAAGTCGTAGGCATATTCCCGCCTGTGGTCCCCTCCATGGGGATCTGCGTCGCGGCCCCGTACGGCATGTTGACCAGGGAGCCGAGAGCAATGGTCCCGTCATGGCACGAAAGGCAGATCCTGGTCTTGGCATGGGGCACACCGTTCTTGGGATCTTCAGCTGGCCAGTATCCCAATCCGGCAAGCACATCGCTGGTGTAGGTGCTGTAGGAACCGACAGAAGGCGTTTTGTTCCAAAGCGGGGCCTGGGTATTGCCGCTATGGGGCGTATGGCAGAAAACACAGATCTCCGATGTGCCGCCCATATCTTTATCAACAGAAGCCTTGATGGTGCCGGTTCCGCTCTCGGGGACGGCCTTATACTGCAGGTTATGTTTCGAATTCTTGACAGATACCGCCGCCGCATTGGCCAACCATGCGCCCGACAGGGTCAAGAGAGCGAATAAACTGATGAATACAACGAATCGTTTCATGCGATCACCTCATCGATCATGGTGCGGGCTCTTCAGTTGGTCTCCTGCAGGTACTGAAACATCTGAACACGGTAGTTATAGCTGTCCGCGACATATAAACGGTCCTTACTGTCGAGGTAAAGCCCGGCAGGTACGTCAAACTGTCCGGCGCCGGTGCCGTTCCGTCCGAAGATGAGGAGCAGTCGTCCTGCACGGTCGAATACCTGCACGCTGTTCCTGACGCCGTCGGATACCCATATGTGGCCTTCCCGGTCCACGGCGATGCCTTTCGGTTTTATAAATGCCCCGATGGCCGTGCCGTTACTGCCGAATGCGGACAGGAATTTCCCGGATTTATCGAAGATCTGCACCCGGAAATTAAGCGTATCCATGACATAAAGGTCGCCGGTCGCGTCAACAGCAATATGGGTCGGATAATTGAACTCCCCGTCATTGACGCCCCCTTTGCCGAACGAGCCTGTCTTCTTTCCTTCGAGGGTGTACAGGTCCACGCGATGTCCCGTGGTATCCACGACGTAGAGCAGTTTTTCCTTTTTATTGATAGCAATGCCCGTAGGCCGCAGCATGCCGTCATCACCGATGATACGCTTGTTCTTGCTGCCGCTGTATACGAAGACCCTGCGACGGGAAGAATCCGTAATATAGAGCAGGCCGTCGGCATCCAGTGCCGCGCCGATGGGAGATACAAGCGGCCCCATTTTGGTCATGTTGTACTTGTCGTATTTCTTTTTCTCAAAATCAAAGAAATGGATGCATGCCCCGCCCCAGTCGGCGACATAGACCTTGCCTTCACCGTCAGCGACCAGGCCGTGAGGCGACACAATGCGGTCAACCGTGTCCTCCCCTGCGACAAATTCCCACACCCGGGCAAAAAAACCCTTCTTAATACCGAGATCCTGGGGTGTTATAACGGTTCTGATGAATTGCACTCGGGGTTTATCAGGGGGCAACGGCCACACCCACGGTTGTGCGGATGCCTGCGGTTGTGGTTTGTCAGCGCCCTGAACGGGCACTGCCGGGAAGGCGGATACGATCGCAAAAACACATGCGGTTATGAAGAGCTGATATTTTCTCATGACCGGATGCGTGCAGTTATAGCATTCCTTTTTCGTGAAGTCAACCCATAAGCGCGGCAGGGCCCTGCGGCGTTGTCTCATGAGGCTTATGAAGGGAATGATTCGGCTTCTCCATGACCCGGTCGATCGCTTCTACCACGGCCGATTCCACCATCACCCAGGGAGAGCCTATCTCTCTGTCCTTGTCCATCTCGACATAGTAATGAGGCGGAAGGTAATTCAGCGCGATCGCCGCGATATCGTTCACGCAGCGCGGGCAGCCGCAGACATTTTTATAGCGCTCATTTAAATATTTGCCCATAACGGCAACTACACGCTCATAATTTGCATTTGTTACGTTGCAGTCCATTGATCATCCAATTATAATTTTTCTTATACTTAAATTTGCAATAAATGTACCAAGCATACCATAATGTTTTATCATTATATTTCAACATATTGCATAGCTTTAAAGGTGAATTGCAGCCTGCTGCTTTGAGCGATTATGAGCAATGAGCGAAAACCACCATGCTTAAAATTAAACATCGTTCTGAAACAACAGCGATATGTCTGTTGTTTTTATCCATAACTTAGTCTATACTTTCCAACCATGATCACTGACACCCATAAAAGAAAGCTGTATATCATAGACGGGAACTCCTATATTTATCGGGCATATTATGCTATCCGGGGCCTGACCACGTCTACCGGGCTCCCGACGAACGCCGTGTTCGGCTTTGCCAATATGCTGCTGAAGGTCATCAAGGACAAAGCACCCGATCTCCTCGCGATCGTATTTGATCCCAAAGGCCCGACCCGCCGTCACCTCGAATATGCAGAGTACAAGGCGCACCGACCCCCCATGCCCCGCGACCTTGTCCCGCAGATACCCTATATTCATAAGCTTGTCGATGCTTTTCGCATCCCGGTCTTCATCAAGGAGGGGCAGGAAGCGGACGATGTCATTGCCACGCTGGCGCGCAAGGCCGATGCTGATGGTTTTGACGTGACCATTGTCACGGGAGACAAGGATATCCTCCAGCTTGTAGGTCAGAACATCAGGGTGTACGATACGCTGAAGGAAAAGATCTACGAATCGAAGGACGTCCAGGAGCGGTTCGGCGTGCCGCCCGAGGGAGTGATCGAGATCCTCGGCCTCATGGGAGACGCATCGGACAATATCCCCGGTGTGCCCGGTATCGGTGAAAAGACCGCCCAGACGCTGATAAAGCAGTATGGGTCCATCGAGAACCTGCTCTCCCATCTTGACGAGATCACGCGGCCCAAGCTGCGGCAGTCGCTTCTGGAAAACGCGCATCTGGCGCGTTTGAGCCGTGAACTGGCCCGTCTCCATATCGACATACCGCTTGAGCTTTCCTACGAAGCGCTCACGCCCAAGGAGCCTGACAATCAGGTACTGCTGGGCCTCCTGCGGGAGCTTGAGTTCCCCACCCTGCTCAAGTACGTCGTGCAGGAGCCTGACCAGGAGGCTGATTACCAGGCCGTTCTTGACGAAACAGCCTTCCAGCACTTATTGACCGTACTCAGGGCGTCAAAAGAGTTTTCCTTCGATACGGAGACCACGTCCCTTTCTCCCATGGAAGCGGATCTCGTCGGCATCTCCTTTGCGGTGAACCCCTGGCAGGCGTACTATATACCGCTGGGCCATATCTGCCTGGGGACGCCGCGCCAGCTCGGCCTTGAACACGTGCTGAAACAGCTTAAGCCTGTTATGGAAAACCCCGGGATCCTGAAGATAGGGCAGAACATCAAATACGATGTTCTCGTGCTCGGTCATTACGGCATTGCTGTCCAGGGCCTTTCCTTTGACACCATGATCGCCTCGTACCTGCTGAACCCGGGAAAAACGTCTCACGGCCTTGATGCCCTGGCGCTGGAATATCTGAACTACAAGACCACGACCTATCAGGAGGTCACGGGCACCGGGAAAAAGCAGATCGGGTTTTGCGAAGTTGACATCAAGACCGCAACCCGCTACTCAGGAGAAGATGCGGACATCACGCTGCAGCTCAAGCAGAAGCTCTCGCCCATGCTGCACGAACAGAAGCTTGACACGCTGTTCAGAGACATGGAAATGCCGCTCATGCAGGTGCTGGCGGAGATGGAGCGGGCCGGAGTAAAGGTCGATGCGGAGCTCCTGGGGACCATGTCGAAGCAGCTCGCACAGAAAATGGAGGCAGCGGAGAAGACGATCTATGAACTGGCCGGGGAAACGTTCAATATAAACTCGACGAAACAGCTTGCCGAGATCCTGTTCGTGAAGCTCGGGCTCACTCCGGTCAAACGGACCAAGACCGGCTTTTCGACCAATGTGGACGTGCTCGAGGAACTGGCTCACCTGCACACCCTGCCTGCGGAGATCCTGGCGTACCGGAGCCTGTCGAAGCTGAAATCGACCTATGTCGACGCTTTGCCGGCCATGATCAACCCCAAGACCGGCCGGCTGCACACGTCGCTTAACCAGACCGTCACGGCAACCGGCAGACTGTCAAGCAGCGATCCCAACCTCCAGAACATCCCGATCCGCACCGAGATCGGCAGGGAGATCAGAAAGGCCTTTATCGCGGAACAGGGCTGCAGCCTGCTCTCCGCCGATTATTCGCAGATCGAGCTGCGCATCCTCGCCCACATGAGCGGCGACGACGCCCTCATCGCCACCTTCATCGCCAATGATGACGTTCACACCCGAACGGCCGCAGAGATCTTCGGCCTGCCTGCTGACGAGATCACCCCGGAAATGCGGCGAAAGGCAAAAGCGGTCAATTTCGGGATCATTTACGGCATCTCCGCCTTTGGACTCGCCCAGGACATCGGTGTCTCGAATGCCGAGGCAAAACGCTATATCGACGGCTATTTTGCTCGATATCCCGGAGTCCGGGCGTTCCTCGACAGGACCATTGAACAGGCAAAAACAACCGGTTTTGTTACTACGCTGTTTGAGAGGCGACGTTTCATTCCCGAGCTGTCGTCATCAGCAGCGGCCGTGCGCAACTTCGGCGAACGTATGGCTGTCAACACCCCGATCCAGGGCACCGCGGCAGATCTCATCAAGATCGCCATGATAAGGATACACGAAAAGCTCAAGAGTAAAAGGCTGGCCTCAAAGATGATCCTTCAGGTGCATGACGAACTGGTCTTCGAGATCCCTGACAGCGAGATCGAGATCATGAAGCAATTCATCAAAGAAGAAATGGAAGGCGTGGTCAAACTGTCGGTGCCGATATTGGTGGACCTGTGCGTGGGAAAGAATTGGGACGAAGCGCATTAGAGCGATGCAAAATGCGGAATTACAGCAACAGAAGGTCAATCAATTTAATCCTGAAAAAACATTGGACACGGAAGAAACGGATTAACACCGGATAACGGCGGATAAATACCAATTAGACACGTCCGCCGTTATCCGACTCTTATCCTATTTGATCAGTGTCAAAAGCCGTTTTAGGTTTATTCGTTGTGTTGGCCCCTCCTATTTGAACTCAAACCGGAACTTCACGTCAGCGCCGATCGTGCCCAGCTCATTCTGCTCACCGACCAGGGAAAAATGCTTGTCCAGTACATACTCGATGCGGAATACCGTATCGGGAGTCGTCGTGCCGACATTCGATGAGTACGTAAAATAGAGTTTATCCTGAATAAGTTCTTTGCCCACCGTCACCCGCGGCACTGACGTGTCTTTGCTCAGGTAGGGGTCGACCTGGAAACGGTCAAGACCGGTGAGATTCCGGGCCCTCCGCTCGAAGATGTCCTGGAACTGACCGGTGGCGAACGAAGCCGCTTCGCTCATGCCGACCGCCGCACCCTTCCCTTTCAGATCGGCGCTTGTTTTCCCGAGAGCGAGCATACTCAGGACATCCACTTCGGACAGGGCCGGATCGGAAACAAAGGTCACCGTGGCCCTGTCCGCGGCTCCCGAGATCGACATCCGGATCGTGTATTCCCGGATCCGTGTTTCCGCCTGAATATCGAGGACCGGGTTGATCCGGTTCGGGTCCACAAAATCCACCGATGCATGCTGTATCTTAAAATCGTTCCGTCGGAAGTAGGCAACCCCGGACCTGGCCTCAAGTCGCCCGAGCAATTGAGGCTGGCTCGGTGTTCCCCGGATGAACGTATCCACCTCGATCGGTATCTTTGCAAGGTTGTTCTGGATAAGGATGTTCTCCTTGCCGTGGAAACGGACATTCAACTGCGTCTCACCGATCCAGCCGATCTCCGTTTTCCTTTTTTGTGAAAATCCCTTGAACGTATCGAGGAGCATGCTTTTCCACTCCACCCGCTTCTCATAGAGCGCGCGTTTTATCAGAACATCGCCCGACAGGCTCTGTTCTGAAGCGTCTCCCTCATAATAGAGCTCGCCGGACAACGTGGAGACGAGACCGGGAGGGTATCGCACGGTCACATTGTCAAAAGCCATTCTGGTCGAGAACTCTCCAGGGACAAGACGGGCAAGCTGCACCCAGCCTGACAGCTTCATCCTCCCGCCGCCCACATCGCCAGTGAGAGAATCGATGACGATCCGCTCCTGGTTGAAGTCGATGGAGCCGTTCAAGGAGCTGAATGTCTGAGGGATGTCTTTTATCTTGATCTCGCCGTTCTCCAGGCGCATTTTCCCGGAGATCTCAGGCTTATCCCAGGTTTCCCTGACCGTAAGCTTAACATCGGCAATACCGTCACTATGCTCGATCTCACGGTAGAGCAGCCGCAGCAATGAAAGGTTAGCCTTTCCCGTGAATGTGAGATCGTAGTCCTTCATGATCTGCATGCTGCCGGTGACGGACAAGCGCGTTCCCGGTCCGATGAAGCTGAGCGCTTTCACCTGGACTTTGCCGGCATCCATGTTCACCACCGCATCACCTTCGTTCTCGAGCCGATAATCGCCTATGGCAAAGCTGAGATGCTGAAATATAACCGAACCCGCCAAAGACGGAACCGCCCCCCCCCTGCCGTGCGCGGTCACTTTTCCGTCAACAACGGCCTTCACCCGCGAGAGCGCTTCGTTGCCGCCTGAGACGATAAATGGTGTGATATCAGCGGACCGCAGGTCAGCGCTGGCGATCCAGTCATAAGGCGCGTGAAGGTCCATGGTCCCGGCAAGTCGGGCCTTTCCATTGATCAAATCAGCATGTAAGGTCAGTTTTCCTCCATCGACAACAAGTGTCGCCTTGCCGCTTCCCATGCTTGCCTGGCGATATTTGAGATCGTCCAGCGTCAGCACCGATCGTACGTGCGGAGCAGAAAAAGTGCCGCTGGAATCGATATCGAGATCAAACATCCCGGACAGCGGGATGCCCGAAAGATGGTCCACCTCGGAAAGGTCCACTCCCCTGCTGGTCACCAGGGCTGCGTAGGCGCCCTTAAAATCGATCCAGCCGTTCCCTTTCACTACCCCCGCTCCCTTTTGCAAGACGAGCTGCGGGAACGATATCCGTTCAGGAGAGAGCATCATGGTAAGGGAACCTTTTGAGAAAGACTCTCCGTACGCCGAGCCGGGTCCCAGGGTCAGCGCGGCGCTGCCGGCAAAGTCCCTGCTCGAACCGGTGAACGTTATTTCGCCGGACGCTGAAAGTTGAAGCGGGAGGGGCTTATAAAATAACGCAACAACGCTCACCACATCCGAGCGAACTACGTTCAAACGCGCTGCATATACAATATTCGCGCCACTGAAGTCGATCGAACCGTCCAGTATATAGCGCGACCCCAGCTGATGAATATCCACTTTGGAAAACGAAAGTTTCTTATCGCGAAGCTGCACAGCGCCGGCAGCATCATGAAAAAGGATATCCTTGATGGTGACCGGACCGGCCGAAAGGGCGCCGTCAAAAACGGGCGCGAACAGCTCGCCGGTCAACCTGCCGCGAAGTGTCGCCTTCCCCTCCAGGGAAACGCCGGTGAGAAAAGAGAGCGTTCTGCTCTTGCCGCTCGACTCAACGTCCAGTTCGGCGTTATACCCTTGTGCGGCATTAAACGTGCCGGTTGCCCGGGCGACGAGGTCTCCGGCAATGATCTCCAGTTTATTGACATAGAAGTCTGGAGCACGATAATCTAGAACCGCATCAACAGCGTCCACAAGTATGGTATTCTCGGTCTTGGCGATCCGCCACTGCTTCCCGGTCAGGCTTAGTTTTTTGGTGCGGTACGAGAAGGCCAGGCCCGCATCCTGCACCGTGAATCCCTGATAGGGAAGATTATAAAGTTTGATCGTGCCTTCGACCTCCGGATCAGCCAAGCGACCCTTTACCGCTACCAGCAGGTCCACGAGAGGACGTTGTCGTTTTGTCGATTTTTTATTCAGCAGCGGAGAGAATCGGCCAAGTGCCTGTTGCCCGAAACTGCCCTTTACTGCCAGGTTCAGGATGCCGTCGGACCGCGTCCCCACGGCGCCTGAAACTGTGATCTTCGCATCGGGCGCAAGGACATCAAGGGTGGAGATCGTCAAGGTATCGCGTACGTAGTCTGCTCTCCCACGGAGACTGAAGGTCAGCGGCGGTTGCTTTTTCGTAACGAGACGGACCGTAGCGCTTTGCACTGACATCCTGGCATTGTTCATCGGCAGTCTGAACCGGATTCTCATGGTAAGGTCGGAGACCGAAACCGCTGTTTCCGCCATCTTGTCCAGAAAATCGATGGTACCCTTCTGGATCGTGACCGTGCCGGGATGGACGGTAAAGCGGGAAGGTTTCGTTTGCTGCCGATTCCCTGCAGCCGTCTTGATGCGCTCGACCATCTGCAGCAGGGACAGCTCACCGGTCGTACCTCGGGTTGCATGGATCTGGGGCTCCAACAGCGTTATGGTAGGCAGGCTGATACGCTTCAACAGCAGCGGAAAAGGGTTGATATACATCCGCACCTTACGGACATGAACGGACTCGCTGACGGTCTCGCCCGGAATGAAGACATCTCTCACCTCGACATACAGCGGGACGGCATTCGCCCTGATGGTGCCGATACGAGAGCCGGGGCCCAGCATTTCCTGCAGTGGTAAGACGATGTACGGTCTCAGGCGTTCGGAAAAAGCATCGCTTTGAACGTAGTAATCAAGCGCAATAACGAGCAGTGCGACCAGCGACACCATGATGAAGAGCCGTTTTTTCATAAGAATTAAACCGGTTGTCCTACAGGCTGAATGGAGAATACCTGCTTGCGGTCCTATCCCAGAACTTTCAAAAGTTCCTCTTTGATCCGGTTGAGGCGAACGTCGTCCGTGACCTTCCTCCTCAGCAGATCGGTTACATAGAATGAATCCATGACCCGCACCCCCTCGGTCACGATCTTCGCCGAGGCGATGTCCAGGTTGAGATCGTACAGCGCCTTGGTCACCCGGTAGAGCAAGCCGACCATATCCCGCGCGGTGATATCAATGATCGAGAAGGTCTCGGAAGAATCATTGTCGAATTCCACGATCGGCGTGACCGCGACCGGTGTCGCGCTCACCGGGAGATAGACCCCGGGTTCAGGAGGCCGGCTTTCCCTCATCAATGCCGCCCGAAGCGCTCTTACGACACTTTCCCATGCATCGTCATAGGTGCAGATCGTTCCCTCCGGATCGGTCACCTGAAAGGTGTCTATCATCACGCCGCTCTTCGTGGTATAGACCTGTGCGCGAAGGATACTGAGGTTCTTGGATGCGATCGTGCCCGCGGTCCGGAAGAACATGCCGTACGCATCATAGGCGCAGAGCGTGAGCTCCGTAAAGCCCTTTTCGGGATAATGACGATACTGGATAATGAGGTTTTCCCCGGGCAAACGCTGCATCATGCCCATATGATCCAGGACCCGGGACACCGGCGTATAGAGCAGATACTGGTCAGGCATGACCGCGAGGAACGCATCGACGTCCTGAGGCGGAAACAGTTCGCTCGCCGCGGTTTTGATTCGTGACGCTGAGGCGCTCAAGCGGCCGGACTCATCCTCACCTGCGAAAGATCCCCGTTCAAGAAACTTGGTCGTTCTGAGATAGAGGTCCTGGAGCAGGACCGCTTTCCACTGGGTCCAGGCCGTGGGGTTGACCGCAGAAATGTCGGCGTAGGTCAGGAGGTAAAGCAGGGAAAGATTTTCCTGGTCAGCCACGACCCGCGCAAAGTCTGCAATGACCTTCTGGTCGGTCAATTCCCTCCGCTGCGACAAGTTAGACATGATCAAATGATTTCTGATGAGAAACAGGATGCGCTCACGGTCCTCTCCCCCGACCGCCATCCGCGCAAGGATAGTTTCAGCGATCTCCGCCCCCCGCAGTTCATGGCCGCTCCGGTATGCTTTTCCCAGGTCATGAAGCAGCACCGTCAGAATCAGGACCCACCGTTTTTTCAGGCCGTTGAACGCTTCGGACAGCGTCGACAGCGCCGGGTAATTTCCCGACCAGAGGTTCTGGAGATTGCGGATCGCAAGCAGAATATGCTCATCGACCGTATATTTATGATAGTAATCATGCCGTGCCAGCGCCTGAATGGCGCGGAACTCCGGCAGATATCTGCCGAGGAACCGAAGGTCCTTCATGAGTGTAAGCGTCTCGGAAAGATGGTCTGGATTGTTCAGAATGGCAATAAAGGCATGCGATGCAGCCGCCGATGTTCTGACGCGGTCATCGATCCTGCACGAGCTGATCAGGGACCTGAGCCGGTCGGAGAATGTCGCATGGCGCGCTTGCGCCAGCTCAAAGGCCGTCATGATCAATGACGGATCATCGTGACAGGTTCCGTCCGATGAGGGCATGAGCGTCCTGCCCACAAGGGAAAAGGGGCCGAGAGACAATTTTCGCTCGAACCAGCGGGTGCGGGGCTTCCGCAGCACGGCTTCGGAGACGATATTCGAGAATTCGCGGATATTCCTGGCGTGCAGAAAATAGGATTTCATGAAACGCTCAACGGCCAGCAGGTGGGTGGAATCGCGGTAATGAAAATCCCGGGCAGTACGCTCCTGGAGGTCGAAGGTCAGGTGGTCGTTCTTGCGGTCCGAGAGATAATGCAGTTCGTTCCGCACTCGCCACAGGAAGTTCCGGGACCGGACAAAAACAGCGTACTGTCCTGCGGTCAGGACGCCTTCGCGCACCAGATCGGCAAGTGACGTGATCCGGTAATGCGCAAAAGCGATCCAAAAAGCGGTATGAAAATCTCTCAGCCCGCCGGCCCCTTCTTTGATGTTCGGCTCCCGCAAGTAGATGGAACCGCCGTATTTCAGCCGGGTTGCAACGCGCTCGGCGATCTTTTCATTGATGTACGAGGCTGCCCGCCAGTGGAAAACGTCGCTCTGCATGGCGTTGAGAAAAGATTGGTAAAGCGCCGGCTCACCGGCGATCAGGCGGGATTCCAACAGCGAGGTCCGGATCTTGCTGTCCTGCCGGGCAAGGCTGACGCACTCCTTGACCGTGCGCACGCTGTACGAAATGTCCATGCCCGCGTCCCAGAGCATGTAAAGCAGTTCCGTGGAGCACTGACGATCGGCATCACCCCGGCACAGGAACATGATATCGATATCGGAATGCGGGTTCAGCTCTCCCCTGCCGTATCCTCCGATGGCGATGAGCGCGGGCATCGCGGAGGGAGCGAGGCGGCCATGGGCCAAACGAAGCATCCTGTCGATCAGGCTCGTCCGCCGCTGGACCACCTCGCTGCCGTTGGCGCCGGCAAAATGGGCTGCCCGGATGACGGTTCCTTCTTCATCGAGCAGGCTCTTGATCCCGGCGCCATGCGGGTTAACAGGTGTTTGATCCAAATTCTTCACAATTCAGGAATACCGCAAATCTCCATGGCAAAGCCAAGGACCGTTCGCGTCAGAAAACAGGTCATTTAAAGGTGACTGATTTGATCTCAGCCATGGTCAGCATGAAACTGCCGAACACCGCATCGCCGTAGCAGCGGGCATCGGCATCGACATCAACCATGGTCTCGCTACCATCCTTGAGGTGAACGGTCACGCGCACTTTCCGGTCCCGCTTCTCCCCGACAGTCAGTTCTTTTATCTTATCAAAGGGGACCACCACCTGCGCCATGCCCAGGGAGCCGTCCAAATGGATCCGCCCTTCCCAGCTGAACTTTTCGCCCTCGATCTTATTGCCTGAAACATCGACGACCAGTACGCTAAAGTTCTTCTCCACCCGGGGTGACCGTTCAAACCCGGCGCCCTTTCCGCCCATGGCCATAAGCAGCAGTGCGACGGTCGTCAGCAGAACGAGGGAACTAACGCGTTTCATCATAGAAAAACTCCTTTCATGCGCATATCAAGATTAAATAAAGCCCTTGCCGGCAGAGAGCGGCCTCTCAAGGAAAACTGCTCGTTACGTTACCATAATGACCGGATCCTTTCAACAAAAAAGCTTGCAAAGGCCGGTTGCGTTGTGTAAGTTGAGAGCGTCAAACCTTGGGGAGGAGCACCGTGGACAACTCTTTTTCACAATTGATCAATCTCATGGCGCGGCTTCGCGGCCCTGCCGGATGTCCTTGGGACCGCGAACAGACGCCGGAATCGCTTAAGCCCTTCCTGATCGAGGAGTGCTATGAGGTCATTGAAGCGCTGGATGAAGGATCGCCCGACAAGGTAAAGGAAGAGCTGGGCGACCTGCTTTTCCAGATCATCTTCCACGCCCGGATAGCCGAGGAACAGGGAGCGTTCACGATACAGGACGTGGCCGGTACGATCGTTGATAAAATGACCAGGCGGCATCCCCACGTGTTCGGCGGGGAAAAAGTATCGACCTCCGGTGAGGTCCTTGCGAACTGGGAAGAGATAAAGAAAAAAGAAAAAGCGCACCAGAAACGCACCTCCATCCTCGACGGCGTGCCGCAGGGCATGCCTGCGCTCCTGCGTGCGCACGGAATCCAGAAGCGGGCGGCACGAGTGGGTTTCGACTGGAACGAACTCGACGAAGCGCTGCCCAAGCTCGATGAGGAAATAGCTGAGTTCAAGGAATCGCTCAAGACAAAGGATGCAACGGCTATTGAGGAGGAACTGGGCGATATTTTCTTTACGCTCGTGAACATCTCTCGATTCCTTGAGATCAACCCCGAGGACGCACTCAGGAAAACCATCAGCAAGTTCATACACCGGTTCCGGTACATCGAGGAGAACGCAGCGGAGGCAGGCAGGTCTTTGAAAGACATGACGCTTGACGAGATGGAAAAGTTATGGCAGGAAGCAAAAAAGAAATAGAACGGGGGAGCTTTTGGCTCCCCCGTTGATGTGCCTGCTTCGTTTTAACTCAGCTCTAATTACCGCAGATTCCACCCTCCATCGAAGAGCAATCGGGACGTACAACGCTTACCGCCCCCACCGTTATTACGATGTTGTTGGGATCATCCGGGCCATAGTAAACGATCGTCGCATTATTGACCTGCAATGTTCCTGAATCCGGACAGGTGTCCAGGTTACTTAAATAATGCAGCGGCGTGGCATCTGCTGTAGTGAAAGTGATCCTGCCCGATCTGCAGCCAAAGATTGAAAGATCGGGGGTCCAGGTTATGGTAACGCTGCCGTTCACCCACTGGTCTATGCTCGCATCGGTGTTCGTGCGCAGCTTGTTCTGGAGGTTTGACAGCCCTATATTAAGCGTAAGGGTTTGGGAAGCATTTACAAAATTCAGCCCGAAGTTGCCATTGGCCGTGTTCGTGACCGTTTCCACGGGGGAAGCAAAATCCCATGTCCAGTCGCCTGTCATGTTCGTGAAATAGAAGGTCCCGGTCTCGTTATTGATCAAGTCTGTCTCAGAGAAAGAACCGTTAGCGGTGTTTCTGCCGGATCGTGACGTCGCTGTTCCCGAGTCGGTGGCGTTAAAAGTACCCTTGACAACATCCGTCTTCACATGCGCATTTAAATTGAGAGAATCATACTTCTCAGCGGTGAGGTCGATCGTTGCATTTCTCGTGTTCGCCGCATTGCCGGCCATCTCTTTGTCATACGCATGGATCGTTCCCGTCGTTACGCTGTAAATACCGAATGCATCGGGAAGGTCTTTGCAGGAGTCGAAACGAATGTCCACGGTGTATTCAACATACGTACCCGCAACGGAGGTATCAGTACCAGTAATGGTGAACGTTCCACTGCTGTCGGTGCAGGAAGAGGTCAGCGTAAAGGCCCCGGGTGACATGCTGACCTTAGCCTTGCTTGCGCGGGCCTTTGACACGGCGTTTCTGACCGCAGGCGTCTTCATGCTTGCCAGCATGCCGTCAACAAGCTTTTTCAATTTTGGATCAATGTTTGCGATGCTGGAAGTATCGGTTGTCTTTGCTCCACCCTTTCCCGGAGCATAACCTGAAGGATTAGACGATGACGATAGACCTGCGGCAGCTTCGCTCATTGCGCTCGTCATATCGACCGACGCTTTTGCCGAAGATGCGCCGTTTGCAGCCTCAGTCGGGTCAGAATACGTTACTGATTGAGTTCCGTTGTCGCTGCTATTGCTTCCACACGATATGATCAATCCTACCAGCAATACCGAAACAGACAGCATACTTGCCAACTTCATAAATCTGCTTTTCCTACGCATAATGGACCCTCCTTTGATCTGCTTTAGCAGCAGTGGTTCAAAGTATAACGACGGGTCCCGAAATCGTCAAGGTACTATTCACCTTAAATCGACACGAGCTTCAGAGCGAGAAGGTACTATTCACCTTAAATCGGCATAAGCTTCAGGGTGAGATGGTGAGAGTATAGGAGCCGTATCGGCCGGCCGACGCGGGCTTATCTGGTGACGATTTCACAGACACGTAGTAATCACCAGGCTCCAGGCTCCACACGATCCGAGATGACAGCGCCGTGGTATTGTTTGGCGGTAGCGGCGGCTGCGACGTAGCGTTATCGTTCATGTAGATCACATTCAGTCCCGTGTTGTCGAACAAGGTCAAATAAGTATCAGCGCCATTTAGTAGGTTGCTCGTTCTTATCGTGTACGTTGTTGTTGTCGGCACGGTAAACCTCACATAATCTATGTCTCCATTTCCATAAATCCTGTGCTGCTGGCCCCAACCTACAGTGAAGGACTGGGCCGTGACCGGGGTATTATCCGTTTCATAGACGTCAGCGGAATAATCGATCAAGCGACCATTAAAGACTGTGTGCAATGCCATCGAATCGGTCGGATAGCTCGCAAGCCAGCCATCCCAAAAATTTTCGATACTGACGGGATAGCTTAATCCTAGCGTCGGCAAGTAGTTATCAAAAACTTCCCAAATCTTATCCATGCCGAGCACTGGAGTGTTCATAGCGTTCCATAACACATTCGCGTTCGATATTTCGTTCGTAGCATATTTGCAATTATCTGAAATACAGGTATCGGGCTCCGGCGCACCGATATTCACAGTAAGTAGGATGCCGCCCGTTTCGGTATCAACGTACTGTGACAACGGTGTGACCGGATCAGCAGACAGCAATTCCGGAGCAGTCGTGTTCAACCAGAACTTAACTGCCGTGGGAAAGAAGTTTCCCCACCCCTCGCTCCAGGAAAGCCTCAGGTCCTGCGTGTTATCATCTAA
>MHDY01000146.1:0-7782 GCA_001803705.1 Nitrospirae bacterium GWC2_56_14
AAGGCCACCAAAAAGAAAAAGTAGTTTTTTAGAATGTCCCCATAATGGGGGGCCCGCCGGGGGCCTTGAGCCCCCGGCGAATTTCATCCGATCGGTTCGGTCAGGCACGGTTACCCTTTCATCAGTCATTATCAGATTCACTTCATAAGCATAACGTTGTGAACGGAAGGGGGTGATGAACACCATGCCAGCCAAGAAAGCCCCGGCCAAGAAGGCCAAGAAAGCCCCAAAAAAGAAGTAACATATGAAAACCATGACAGCTGTTTGTTGACATGCATTGTAACTCTACCACGAAGAGCATCTTCGTGGTTTTGTTTTTTCGCCTCATTTTGTTGCTGCAACCCGTTTTGAAATGTTCTACAATTGTCTCATGCACATTACAGCGGTTTTTTTTGCCTGCCCTCCTGCCGGCATTCGGCGACGTACTTGATGCCGGAGATTGGTGTCTATGTCGAAGCGAAACTATGTAAAAGCCGAACGCAGTTCCCGGTCACCCCTCAGGAAGCGGCTGATCATCGCATCTGGCGTCCTGCTCGGCATCTACCTGCTGGTTTCGTTCATCTTCGGCGAGATGGGTGTGGTGAAATACTACCGCATGAAGCTGCAATATCACGCGGTGAATGAGGAAATAACCGCTTTGCGACAGGCCAACGTCCAATTGTCCCGGGAAGTACATTCCCTTAAGACCGATACCGCCTATATGGAACGGATCGCCCGGGATAAATTGGGACTTGCACGGCCGGGCGAGATTGTGTACTATTACGGCGAGCCTTGAGAAATGATTTCTCACCCTGTGCCATGTCCGATCACCCACTTTCCATAGCCTTTGTATGGCACATGCACCAGCCGTATTATAAGGACGACCTTACAGGATACTATATCCTTCCCTGGGTCCGCATGCACGGCATCAAAGACTACTATGATATGCCCGCGCTGCTGACCGATTTCCCGGACATCCATCAGACCTTCAACCTTGTGCCGTCCCTGCTGAAGCAGATCAACGACTATGTGGACAACGGAGCAACCGACTCCTTTCTCACGGTCGCGCTGAAACCTGCCTCCGATCTTGAGCTCGAAGAAAAGATCTTTCTGCTTAAGAACTCGTTCATGGCCAACTGGGATACGATGATCAAACCCTATCCCGGCTACTGGCGGCTGCTCGACCGGCGGGGCTTCAGTGTTTCCTACGACGACCTGCTGAACGCGACGCGCTATTTTACGGATCAGGATTATCGCGACCTGCAGGTTTGGTTCAACCTTACCTGGTTCGACCCCCTGTTCAAGCAAGCGGACCCAATGGTCAAAGGGCTGATCGAAAAGGGAGCCAACTTCACGGAGCAGGAAAAAACGCTTCTCCTCCGGAAACAACGCGAGGTGATGGGGCTCATCATCCCCGAATACCGGCGTCTCTCCCAGCAGGGCAGGATCGAGCTGACCACCACGCCCTTTTACCACCCTATCCTGCCGCTCCTGTACGATACAGACCTGGCGAAGGTGGCCATCCCCGACATCCATCTGCCTTCAAAACGGTTCGTCCATCCCGAGGATGCACTGTCCCAGGTAGACCGTGCGATCAAGTTCCACGAGCAGCTGTTCGGCAATCGGCCCGCAGGCATGTGGCCTTCCGAGGGATCGGTTGCAGAAGAGGTCCTTCCCATGCTGGCCGGCGCGGGGATCCAGTGGATCGGCACTGATGAGGGGGTGCTGGCCCGCTCACTGGGGATCCACATCGAGCGGGATTTTGCGGGTATTATGAAGAACCCCGCGGTGCTCTACAAACCCTATCTGGCGGGCAAGGAGGGCGGCCGCGTTTCGGTGGTGTTCCGCGACCATACGCTTTCGGACCTCGTCGGCTTTGTCTACTCCAAATGGGACTACAAGAACGCCGTGCACGACCTCATCGACCGGCTGCACCGCGTCCGGCGCAGCCTGCCGCAAGGGCCCCATCTGGCCTCGATCATCCTGGACGGCGAGAATGCCTGGGAGTATTACCAGAACGACGGCCGCGACTTTTTTCTGTATCTCTACGAACGGCTCAGCCGCGAGCAGGGGCTTCGCTGCGTGACCGTCAGTGAATACCTGGAGGAGAACCCCGCGCAGACGCAGATCGAACGGCTTCATGCAGGCTCATGGATCAATGAGAACTTCCGGATCTGGATCGGGCACGAAGAGGACAACCGGGCCTGGGACCTGCTGTCACAAACGCGTGATGCCCTGAGTGAGTATGCGTCGGGTGGGACGGAACCGGCCCGCCTTGAGAAAGCCTGGGAAGAGATCTATATTGCCGAGGGGAGCGACTGGTGCTGGTGGTACGGGGACGACCACTTTTCGGAAAATGACAAGGAGTTCGACCTGCTGTTCCGGACACATCTGATGAATGTCTACCGCATTCTCGGCCTCGATGTCCCCGATGAGCTGTATGTCCCCATCCTGCGCGAGGACCGGCAGGCCCTTCCCACGGTGGAGCTCACGGCGTTCCTTGCGCCGACCATCGACGGGAGGGTGACGAACTACTTCGAATGGCTGCCTGCCGGGTTCTACGACGTGAGCCAGAGCGGGGGAGCCATGCACCGCGGGGACTCTATTATCACGCATATTTACTATGGGTTCGACCTGAAGAACCTGTTCCTGCGAATCGACCCGAGCGGGAACCTCCGCGACGAGAAGGTATCGGAACTAGCCTTCTATGTTAATTTTCTCAGCCCCAAGGGTCTGGACATCGAGATGCGCATCGTGCCCCGGGAACGGCGGGTAAGCGCAACGCTCTTTCTCGGCGAAAACAGCGAACGGAAACAGGTTGCCCAGATCAATACGGTGGCAGCCTACGAGATCATTGAACTTGCCGTGCCTTTTGAGTTGCTCGGCGTCACCCCCAACAACGAGGTGCAGCTTTTTCTCACGGTCGAGCGGGACGGCTCCGAGATCGAAAAATGGCCCTACCGGGGGTTCATCCAATTCAAGGTACCCACCGACGATTTTGAGGCAATGATGTGGCAGGTGTAACGCCGGCGTTGTTCGAATACTCCTTTGCGCTCATGGCCGATATGCGAAGGAGTTTTTTTATTTCCAAGAAGGCAGTGAATAATAAGCATTGCAGGTCTTGAAACGCAGTTGCTGCTCTTCATCAACAACGGTTTTGCCAAATCCCATCCTCGATGGTGTCATGATCTCGCTCTCCGACCGCGGCTATCTTCCCCGTTATTCCGTCCCCATCCTTGGCGCAGTACTGGGCAGTACGGTTGCCATTCTGGTCAACCTGGTCTACGAGCTGTTGCAGTCTAAGCAACTGCAACAATCACCTCTCCTGAATAAACGTTCATAACTCACAGTTTTATTAAAGAAAAGCCAAACGATCGATGCAGTTTGGCAATGTATGGCTATGACAGCATGGAACGGAGTGTCTGTCAAAAAAGAGTTTTTTACCTGCCGGTTTTGTAGGGGAGTTACCGCTGGTATGGACTGAAAATTGCACTTGCGACATCAGTGGAAAATAGAGCAAATACTGGTAAAAACGCCGATATTTTCTTGACAACATGAGGTTTTTTTGTATAATGGCACTCTATTCATCCATCTTTCCACGATATCTCAGGCAGGGGCAATCGTTGACATTTCAGGATCTTATACTCACCTTGCAGAATTTCTGGGCCTCCAGGGGCTGCGTTATCCATCAACCTTATGATACCGAGGTCGGAGCTGGAACATTCCATCCTGCTACATTTTTGCGGGTTTTGGGACCAGAACCGTGGAAAGCTGCCTATGTTCAGCCGTCGCGAAGGCCAACAGACGGACGTTACGGCGAAAATCCCAACCGGCTTCAGCACTACTATCAGTTTCAGGTCATTCTGAAACCCCATCCGGAAAACGTTCAGGACCTCTACCTCGAAAGTCTCGTGAGCCTTGGCATCAATCCCTTGAAACACGACATTCGCTTTGTGGAGGACGATTGGGAGTCGCCGACCCTCGGTGCCTGGGGACTGGGCTGGGAGGTCTGGCTCAACGGCATGGAAGTTACCCAGTTCACTTACTTCCAGCAGGTGGGCGGCATCGATCTTAAACCTGTTTCAGCTGAAATTACCTATGGCGTGGAGCGGCTCGCCATGTACCTTCAGGGCGTGAACAACGTGTATGACCTTGAATGGACCAAAGGCGTCAAGTACGGCGATATTCATCACGAGTCCGAGGTCCAATTCTCAAAGTACAATTTTGAGCTGTCCGACCGGGACATGCTCTTCCGGCAGTTCGAGTCCTATGAACGGGAAAGCGAAAAGCTTGTGAAGGCCGGTGTTGTGCTGCCGGCATACGACTACTGCCTGAAATGCTCGCATACCTTCAACCTGCTCGATGCAGCAGGCGCGATCAGCGTGACCGAACGGACGGGATACATCGGACGTGTCAGGAAGCTTGCCCGGCTTTGCGCCCACGCCTATTTGGCGATGCGCGAAGAAAAGGGCTTCCCGATGCTTAAAAAATAGGGTCCGGGGTCCAGGGGACAGGGTTCAGAAGGAAGAAGCAGGAAAAAATTAGGAGCTTTTTTTGTCTAAAGAATTTCTATTAGAGATCGGCACCGAGGAGATCCCTTCCCGGTTCATCAATCCGGCGCTGGAGAAGATGAAGGAGCTGTTTGCAGCGCTTCTTGCCGGCGGCCGCGTGATGATCGATGGCGGCGTCCTGCAGGCTTATGGCACTCCCAGGCGGCTGATCCTCGCTGTCCCGCAGCTTGCCGAGAAGCAGCAGGACCTTTCGAAAGAGGTCGTTGGTCCGCCGAAAAAGATAGCCTTCGATGCCGAGGGGAAACCAACAAAAGCAGCCCTGGTATTTGCGGAAAAGAACGGTGTTCCGGTCGAAAAACTGACGATCAAGCAGACCGACAAGGGCGAGTATGTGGCGGCCCGCATCGACGAAGTGGGCGGCGATACTGCTGAATGGCTCCGGCAGGTGATGCCGGGTTTCATTCTGTCGATCCCGTTCCCGAAGACCATGCGCTGGATGGACAAGGACATCCGGTTCGCGCGGCCGATCCACTGGATACTGGCACTCTATGGCGGTGCGGTCATCCCCTTTGAACTGGGCGGCATCAAGAGCGGCAATTTTTCCCGAGGCCACCGGTTCATGAGTCCCGGCGCCTTCCTGGTCAAGGACCTGAAGTCCTACCAGGCCCAGGCTGAGCCCAACTTCTTTGTCATCGATCCCCAGGTGCGCAAGCAGCGGATCGTGAAACAGACTGCGGAACTGGCTCTTGCAAAGAACGGCATGGTGCTTGAGGACCAGGGCCTTGTCGATGAGGTCTCGAATCTCGTGGAATATCCCGTGCCGGTCATGGGTTCGTTCAATAAGGAGTTCCTGCGGGTGCCGAAGGAAGTGCTGATCACGGCCATGCGGGAGCACCAACGCTACTTCAGCGTTGTTGACCAGCAAGGGAACCTGCTCCCCCATTTTATTACGATCAGCAACACCCGGGCCGAGGACATGGATGTTGTGCGCGCGGGAAACGAACGGGTGCTCACGGCGCGGTTGTCCGATGCCGCCTATTTTTTTGATCACGACGTGAAGGCACCGCTCGCCGACCGGGTCGAGGGCCTCAAGAAGGTCACATACCAGGAAAAGCTCGGCACGATCCACGATAAGCTGGAGCGCGTCAAGAAACTGTCGATCTCGCTGGCGGCCGTTCTGGGCGCTGACGCGAAGGTGGCTGAGCGCGCCGCACAGCTGTGCAAGGCTGATCTGCTCACCGGTATCGTGGGCGAGTTCCCGAAGCTGCAGGGAGTCATGGGCAGGCATTACGCGCTCCTTTCCGGTGAAGGCCCCGCTGTCGCTGATGCGATCCTGGAGCACTATCAACCGCGCTTTGCCGGCGATACGCTGCCTGCATCGCTGGTCGGCGCCTGCGTCGGGATCGCCGACCGGATCGACACCATTACGGGCTGCTTTGCCGTCGGCCTTGTGCCGAGCGGATCGGAAGACCCCTATGGTCTTCGCCGGCAGTCCGTCGCCATCCTGAGCGTGCTGTTCGACCGGAATAAACGGCTGTCCCTGTCCGTCCTCATCGCCGGGGCATGCGCTGGACTGGGATTGAAAAAAGACAATGCGCTGCGCGTGCAGTCGGAAACGCTCGACTTTATGCGCCAGCGCCTGGCGGGCATGCTGGTCAGCGAAGGGCTGCGGTCCGACGTGGTGGATGCGGCGCTCTCCGTGAACTTCGACGATCCCCTGATCGCCAAAGAGAAGGTCAGGGCGCTCGATCTCTGGAGAACTTCCGAAGACTACCGGCCCCTCGTAACAGCGCTTAAGCGGGCCGGGAACATCGTGCCGAAGGGTTTTTCCGGTGTTGTGAACGAAGGCTTGCTGAAGCAGGACGAGGAAAAAAACCTCTACGCCTCCTTTGCGCAGATCAAGGACCGCGTCGCCGAAAAAACAGCAACCCTCGATTTTCGCGGGGCACTGGCGGATATTGCCTCGTTGCGGAAACCCGTGGACGCGTTTTTCGATAAGGTCATGGTGATGGACAAGGATGCGAGCGTGAAGGAGAACCGCCTGGCGCTGCTCGCCGGCATTACCGGGCTTTTTTCACGGATCGCGGATTTTTCGCGCCTAGTCCTGAGTTCCGAAGAAACGACATAACAGATTACAGGAGTCAGCCGACCGGAGTTCGCCGAGAGACGAGTCTCTTGAACTTCGGACCCTGGTTTCTGAATACTCTATGTATTAAAATTTTTCCAGGAGGTATGGTCATATGGCGACGGGGGAGAAATACATTTATTTTTTCGGCAGCGGCAAGGCTGACGGTACGGGGGCAATGAAGGACCTGCTCGGCGGCAAGGGGGCGGGCCTGGCCGAGATGACGAATGCAGGTGTTCCGGTGCCTCCAGGGTTCACCATCACGACCGCGGTCTGCAACCTGTTCTATGATCTCGGCAAGCGCGTACCGGAAGGTCTTGACTCCGATATGCGCGTGTACATGAAGAAGGTCGAGGACGCGCTGGGAGGCAGGTTCAAGTTCGGCGACACGAGCCGTCCGCTGCTCGTCTCGGTCCGTTCGGGCTCCAAGTTCTCCATGCCGGGTATGATGGACACCGTCTTGAACCTGGGCTTGAACGACCAGACCATCGACGGCCTGATCCGCATGTCCGATAATGAGCGCTTTGCCTGGGACGCCTATCGCCGGTTCATCCAGATGTTCGGCAACGTGGTCATGGGCATTGAAAAGGACGTGTTCGAGCACACCATCCACGAAGTGAAGAAGAAGCGGAAGGTAAACCTCGATATCGATCTCACGGCCGAGGACCTGAAGGGGCTCGTCGACAAGTTCAAGGTCAAGGTCAAACAGATAACGAAGCGGCCTTTTCCGCAGGACCCCTTTGAGCAGCTCATCATGGCGCGCGATGCGGTCTTCGGTTCCTGGAACAACCCCCGCGCCATCACCTACCGCAGGCTGAACGACATTCCCGGCAATCTCGGAACCGCCGTGAACGTCCAGGCCATGGTCTTCGGCAATATGGGCGATACCTCGGCCACCGGCGTGGGTTTCACCCGCGACCCTTCGACCGGCGCCAAAGATTTCTACGGTGAGTATCTGACGAACGCCCAGGGCGAGGACGTGGTTGCAGGCGTCCGCACACCGCATCCTATCTCCGAGCTCGCCAAGGAAATGCCGCAGGTGTACAAACAGCTCCGCGAGATCACGAACAAACTTGAGAAGCATTACCGCGATGTACAGGACTTCGAGTTCACGGTGCAGGACGGCACGCTCTATATGCTCCAGACCCGCACGGGCAAGCGCACGGC
>MHDY01000146.1:7832-18492 GCA_001803705.1 Nitrospirae bacterium GWC2_56_14
CCCGGGAGGAAGCGGTGCTGCGCGTCGAGCCGGCCTCGCTCGATCAGCTGCTCCATCCCATCATCGATCCCAAGGCAAAGATCCAGGTCATTGCCAAGGGCCTTCCGGCATCCCCCGGCGCTGCATCAGGCAAGGTCGTTTTCACCGCCGATGAAGCGGTCAGGCTTGCCAAGAACGGCAAGGTCATCCTCGTCCGGCCCGAGACCACGCCCGATGATATTCACGGCATGGATGCGGCACAGGGCATCCTGACGGCGCGCGGCGGCATGACCTCTCACGCTGCTGTTGTTGCCCGCGGCATGGGCAAGCCCTGCGTGGCAGGCTGCGAATCGATCCGGGTCGACCTGAAAGCGGAAAAATTCACCGTCGGCAAGGTCACGGTGAAACTGGGCGACCACATCACCCTCGACGGCGGCACGGGCCGCGTCATCCTCGGCAAAGTGCCGACCATGGAGCCGGAAGTGAGCGGCGATTTCGGTACGCTCATGAAATGGGCCGATGAGATTCGCACCATGGGCGTCCGCGCCAACGCCGACATTCCCCGCGATGCCATGATGGCCATGAAGTTCGGCGCTGAAGGCATCGGGCTCTGCCGCACCGAGCACATGTTCTTTGCAGCCGACCGGCTGCCCATCGTGCAGCAGATGATCCTGGCCGACAATGTCGAAGACCGCGAGAAGGCGCTGACCAAGCTCCTTCCCATGCAGCGTTCCGACTTCAAGGGTCTTTTCGAGACCATGGCCGGCTTCCCGGTCACGATCCGTCTCCTCGACCCGCCGCTCCATGAGTTCCTGCCAAAGCGCGAGGAATTGATGTGCGAGGTCGCCGTGATGCATGCCAAGAAGGCTCCCAAGGCGTCCATCACCAAGAAGGAAAAACTTCTTCATCGTGTTGAGGAGCTTCACGAACTGAACCCCATGCTCGGCCACCGCGGCTGCAGGCTCGGCATCGTCTATCCCGAGATCACGCGCATGCAGACCCGTGCCATCATCGAGGCTGCCTGCGAGCTTGCGAAGAAGGGCAAAAAGGTGGTGCCCGAGATCATGGTGCCGCTCGTGGGCATCAAAAAAGAGCTCCAGAACCAGAAGGAGCTGATCAAGGCCACGGCTGAAGAGGTCATGAAGAAAAAAGGCGTGAAGATAAACTATCTTGTCGGGACCATGATCGAACTGCCGCGCGCGGCCATGATCGCGGACGAGATCGCCAAAGAAGCGGAGTTCTTTTCCTTCGGCACGAACGACCTGACCCAGACCACCTTTGGCTTCAGCCGCGACGACGCGGGCAAGTTCATCAACTACTACACCGAGAACGGCATCCTGGAGAAGGACCCCTTCCAGACCCTGGACCAGGAGGGCGTGGGCCAGCTCGTGAAGATCGGCGTGGCCAAGGGCCGCGGCACCAGGCCGAACCTCAAGGTCGGCATCTGCGGCGAACACGGCGGCGATCCGGCAAGCGTGGAATTCTGCTACCGGAGCGGGCTCAACTACGTAAGCTGCTCCCCCTACCGGGTGCCGATCGCCCGGCTTGCGGCTGCCCATGCCAAGCTCAAGGAAAAGGGCATCGGCGGTTCGGGAACGAAGTAACATAAAATGTAACAAAAGCGAGGGCGGCCCACAAGGCCGCCCTTGATATTTTTTCGTGTTGCTCGCCTGAGTGCCGTTTAAGCTCCGCCTATCCGCCATTCCTCTCCTGAAACCATCTTGACAGCGCCGCCTCTTTAGTTATACAATGTATATACATTGGAGGTAACTATGATAAAAAAACTTGTCTCTCACGGCAACAGCTCGGCATTGATCATTGATAAGCCCATTCTTCAGCTTTTGAAGGTTGATGAGGATACTGCGCTTGAGATTACCACCGACGGTAGAAATCTGATCATCTCACCTGTTGAAGACGGAAGGCGCGAAAAGAAGTTCAAGGCCGCTCTGGAGAAAGTAAATAAAGCCCACGGGAAAACGCTCAAAAAACTGGCGGAATAAAGCATGGTTGATATCATCTTCCTGACATTGGCCGAAGTCATAGATATTCACACGGACCAGATTGAGCGTTACGGCGGCTCCCCTGGCGTGCGTGATATGAATTTGCTGAGTTCCGCGGTCGCGACGCCGTCGGCTTCCTTTGGCGGCGACTATCTTCACGCGGATATCTACGAAATGGCCGCAGCCTACGCGTTTCACATCGCCCAGAATCATCCCTTTATCGACGGCAATAAACGCGCTGCCCTCGCCTCTGCGCTCGTGTTCTTGGAAATGAACGGTAGCGGCATATCGGATATCGAAGGGATGCTGTACGACGCAATGATCGGCATCGCATCGGGAAGACTCGGAAAAGCTGAGTTCGCGGACATAGTGCGGAAACTTCAGAGATGACGACGTCCGCTACAGTGGCAGGCTAACGTCTGGTGTCCATATTCAAAATTTGAACAACTGCTGAGAGAATTCAAAATGATGGACCTTAAATCGATTGACATAAAATACATGCGCATGGCGCTTCGCCTTGCCGGGAAAGCCAGGGGGAGGACGAGCCCGAACCCTATGGTCGGCGCCATCGTGGTCAAAAACGGGAAGGTCCTGAGCCGCGGCTATCACCGAAAGGCCGGCGAACCCCATGCCGAGGCAGTTGCGCTTGCGAAGGCCGGCAAAGCAGCTAAAGGGGCTACGCTGTACGTGACGCTTGAGCCCTGTTCGCACACGAACAAGCGGACGCCGCCCTGTACACCGCTGGTCATGCAGAGCGGCGTGAAGCGCGTCGTGGTGGCGATGATAGACCCTAATCCGCACGTATCCGGCGGCGGCATCAAGGCCCTGCGCAAGGCAGGGATCGAGGTGCTGACGGGGGTTCTCGAAGCTGACGCGAAAAAGCTGAATGAGGCATTCATCAAGCATGTGACCACGGGCATGCCCTTTGTAACGCTCAAGATCGCCCAGACCCTGGACGGCAGGATCGCGACAGCAGCCGGGGAATCGAAATGGATCACCGGAGAAGAGGCACGCAAGGAGGGGCATCGGTTGCGGGACCGGCATGATGCTATCCTCGTGGGCATTAACACGGTTCTCAAGGACGATCCGTCCCTCACCACAAGGGTCCCCCGTGGCCGCGACCCGCTGCGGATCATCGTTGACTCGAAGCTGAGGGTCCCGTTGATTGCAAAGGTCCTGACGCAGCGTTCCACGGCAAAAACCTTCATTGCCACGCTCGACAGCATGCCCAAGGACAGGCTCGATAAACTGCTGGATGCCGGCGCGGAAATACTGATCGTGAAAGAAAAGAGCGGGCAGGTGGACCTGAAACATCTCATGCGCATGCTCGGCAGCTTCGGCATCACCTCGATACTTATCGAGGGTGGTTCAACGGTGAATGCTTCCGCCTTGAGGTCGGGCATTGTTGACAAGGTCGTGGTGTTCGCAGCTCCGTTGCTGATGACCGGTGCGGATTCGCTTTGTTCGATCGGCGGAAAGTCGCCGGCCAGGCTCAGCAATGCGGTCAGGCTGCACCGCGTCACGTCGCAGTGGGTCGGGCAGGACTTGATGGTCGAAGGGTATCTCCGGCCATGACCACGATCAACGAGATCAAACAGGCGCTTTCCACCGGGGAGATCGATTGCGTGCTACTCGATATGGACGGGACGCTGCTCGACAAGTATTTCGACGATTACTTCTGGGAACATCTTGTTCCCGAAAAGTACGCTGACAAACATAACATCACCTTCGGCAGGGCAAAAGAAGAGCTCCTGGCAAAGTATAAATCGCACGAACAGACCCTGAACTGGACCGATATCGATTTCTGGTCAAGGGAGCTGCATCTCGATATCCTGGCCTTAAAAGAACAGATCCGCCATATTATCGAGGTGCATCCGCATGTGGAAAGCTTTCTCAAGCTGATGAAGCAGCGGGAAAAGAGGACCTTCATTGCCACGAACGCGCACTACAAGGTCCTCGACCTGAAGCTCAGAAAAACGGACCTGGGAAAGTACCTGACGGGTTCTATTACGTCCGATGCGATCGGGTTCCCCAAGGAGATGCTAGAATTCTGGGAGCGGGCAGAGCAGCAGATAGGGTTTCTTCGGGAGCGCACGTTGTTCGTTGACGATACCCTTGCTGTTCTGAAAACAGCCAAGGCCTTCGGGATAAAATATGTTGTCTATAAGGCGCTGGGCAACTCAAAGGTCCCTCCCGGCACGTCCACTGAGTTCCCTGCGGTCATGGATTTTAATGAGCTGATGTAAAATGCCGGAGGTATTCAGACTGAAGGTTGTAAGGCTGAAGGTGGTAAAGTCTATTCTCCTGAATATCTTCGTTCGCTCTGCCCGCCGAACCCGTAGTCCCTCACTGTGATCCTGCAGAATCAAGCCCGACAGGCAATGAATTCAGCCGCAAAAGATCGCAGAGGACGCAAAAAAAAGCGGAGCCTATATTTTTTTTGATCTTTGCGTTCTTTCTCTGCCAACCGGGTAGTTGCATTCTCTTTCTATGAAATCCCGATAAGGGTGAAGATGCCGCTTCTGATCATCTTGACGGCGATGGCTGCGAGCAGCAGGGCCGCGATCTTGGCAAAGGCGCGGGAGCCGCTGATGCCGATGAGCCTGATGATCCGGTCCGCCTGGGAGAATATGGCCCAGGCCAGCAGGATGTTGACAATGAGCGACAGGATGACGGGAAAGTAACCGTAGGTGCCTACGAGTACCAGGGTGGTGGTGAGGGTGGCCGGTCCGGCGATAAGCGGCGTGCCGAAGGGGACCACGCCGATGGTGGGGCTGATCAGGATCTTTCGCTCGCCGGCGCGCACGATCTCGCTTACGGCGATGATGAGCAGCACGATCCCGCCGGCGATCATGAAGTCCTCGACCAGGATGCCGAGCGCTTTAAAGACTGCCTGTCCCAGAAAGACGAATCCTATCGTGATGAGCAGAGCGGTGAGGATGGACTGGCGCACGATCGTTCTTCGCTCATGCTTCTTGATCCCCTCGGTCATGGCAACGTAGAGGGGGAGCGTTCCCGGTGCATCGAGCGCCACCATGATCGGGATAAAACTGAGCAGCGATGCCTTCGCCAGATCCATGAGCTCCATCGGTGTTCCTCTCCGTTGTGCAAAGTGTTCTCTGCCAATTGATCTGCGAAGAGTATAGCTTATCTTCTCAAGGCTGTCCAGCATCAGTCAGAACACTCGTTGCGGAAGACGAATACAAAAGAGAGCCGCTCCTTTCAAAATGAAGATCATGAGTTGTTATACCGAGGCAGATATCGGCTACTTTCCATTGACAGGCTGCATAACCCCATGATACACTTTTTTGCGTAATGCTCATTTAAGGAGAATTCTCCATGTCAAAAAGGTTATCCCTCGTCCCCGTATTCATCATCATTGCCTTAAGCTTGTTCTTTTCTCACGCCTTTGCTGCCACTTACAGCTGGGTCGATGACAATGGGGTGTTCCATATAACCGACTACCCGAAACCGGTCAAGCGTGAGGAACTGAAAGAAAGCGAACCTGTATCTGATAAGGTTGTTGCTCCTCCCATCACCCCTGCCGTGAAACAGAGCCCGGCGCAGACCGCTCCCCAGACGCCGGCACCTCCACAGGGACCGATAACAACAGCCACTGCAACCGTGCCTTCATCAGCCGGAACGCCGACGAGGCCTGCGGCGCCGGTTTCGCAGCTTACCCCGACCCAGAGTGTCCCTGGTGCTGTAGCCACCTCGGCAACGGTTTCGCAGCTTACGACAACAGCACCCCTGACTGCAGTGCAGGAAGAGCCCCCGACTGCGCTTCCCGTTCCTGAAGAACTGCAACGGATGACGGATGAAGGTGTCATGGCGTTCGTGGCGGCTTTTTTTATGATCTTTCTCGTGCTGGGCGCGGCTCTCTATGTTTATTTCTCGTTATGCCTCTTCCTGATCGCCAAAAAGCTGAATGTGCAGGCTCCCTGGACCGCATGGATTCCACTCATCAATATCTGGACGCTCCTTCAGGCGGCCGGCAAACCCTGCTGGTGGGTGCTTCTATTCTTTATTCCCTTCGTGAGCATTATCGTTATTGCCTATGTCTGGATGTGCATTGTTGAAAATCTCGGCAGGAACAAATGGCTGGGCCTGCTCATGCTGGTACCGATCGTCAACCTCGTCTATATGGGTGTCTTGGCCTTTTCAAAGCAGGAGCAACTGGCAGATGCACACGATCAAGCGGACTTGAGCGGCCAGGAATGGAAT
Source organism: Nitrospirae bacterium GWC2_56_14 (assembly GCA_001803705.1). GTDB lineage: Bacteria > Nitrospirota > UBA9217 > UBA9217 > UBA9217 > GWC2-56-14. Next base: position 14,036 of record MHDY01000146.1, read on the forward strand.
CAGGATTAAAAATCTGCGATCATCTGCGAAATCTGCGGACAGAAGGGTTTTTCCCTGGTGTAACGCCCTTCTGGGTTCAGATGTGCTGCTGAATACATGATCGGAAGAGAAGCGTGTTTCAGGGCATTCGGCAGGTTGCTGCCGGATGCTTTTTTCATGAGATCACATCTCATCCAGTTGTTTCGTCATACGGTGGAGCTCTTTCCAGCGTTCATATCGTTTTTCCGCGCCCGCGTTGTGGCGTGGTTGAACTTCCTCACCCTGCGGCACCAGCCTTTTGATGTCCTTTGAAGACCAAAGTCCGAGAGACAGTCCTGCAAGCAACGCTGCTCCCAATGCCGATACTTCCTGCTCGGCGCTTATGCGCAGGTCCCTGCCCAGGATGTCGGATTGGACCTGTACAAGATAGCTGAGCGATGCCAACCCGCCCGAAACTGCAAAGGATGCCGGCTCCAGCCCGGACTTCCCGGCTGCTGTTGCGATGTCCTTCATGAAGAAGGCGATGCTTTCTACGGCGCTCCGAACGATGTCGCCGGCCGTGCTGGCAGTGGTCAGGCCATGGATCGAGCTCGTGATGCTCCTCTCCCAGTGCGGCGACCCTGTCCCGTTCAGGCCGATGAAGGCAACGACATCGGTTGCCGCCTGCCAGCAAAGGTCATCCAATTCAGCGTACTCCTTAAAAACATGCAATTGTTCCCTGAGCCATTCAAGGCTGTCGCCTACGGCATTGACGCTTCCCTCGACCAGGTAGTGCCGGGTCTGGTCGGTTGAGTAATGAATCGACGCCATCAATCCCGGGGCTGGCACGAGGCTTCCTCCGGTGTTCACCATCAGAAAACCGCCCGTTCCGTAGTTTATGCCCCCATCGTTCTTTTCGAGAATGCCAAGGCCGGCCATGGCCGCCTGCTGGTCGCCAATGCAGGCGAGCAGAGGGATCTTTTCCGCCGCAGACTGGATCGTACCGAAGTTATGCAGCGTTGGTGTTATAGCAGGAAGCCGGATATCGGTCAGTCCGAAAAGCGCCAGAAGCTCCTGGTCCCAGGCGCAGGAATGGATGTTCATGAGCTGCGTCCGGGCTGCGTTCGTATGATCTATGAATGCATGGTCCGCGTTCGTGAGCCGCTGACAGAGAAAACTGCTGAGGGTGCCGAAGACTACTTTGGGGCCGTGGGTTTCCTGCATATGGTCCTTAAGCCAGCGAAATTTTGAGGCTGCGTAATAGGGCGTAAGCGGCAGGCCGGTGATATCGAAGATACGCTGCGAGCTCGCGTTTATGCTCTGTACATAGTCGGCGCCGCGCGTGTCGCGCCAGCTTAAGACAGGCGACAAAGGCTTTCCGGTCAACTCTTCCCAGGCGAGGCAGGACGAGCGCTGGCAGGCAAGCCCGATGCCGGCGATCGCAACGTTTGAGGAGCGAAGGTACAGGACCGCTTCGTCCAGCACCTCCTGGACCGAGGCGAGTATGGCAAGGGGGTTTTGCTCAACGCGCAGGCCGTCGCGAAAAGCAGGCACAAGGGCCTTCTTCGTCTGGAACAGGACCTGGCCGTCCCTGCTCAGTGCAAGTGCTTTCGTAGAGCTGCTTCCCTGGTCAATGCCGATGAAACACGATGGGGGCATCATGTCCTCCTGTTCACCCTCAGAATAAACTGAGATGAGACTAGTGTACACACTCGGGTTGTCCCCGTCAAACGCCAGTTCGTCGGTTTTCTCCTGACATTGTTCGCTTAGTTGCTGCTAATCGACCGGCCCTAAGCGAATAAGTGTGTGAAAAAAGTATTGACAATTGAATAAATACATAATAATATTCGCATGTGATTATGTATATCTATCTCTGTCCTTCAAGGAACAAAATTGTAAAGGAAAAATGACATGATCCCCTTAGAAAAAAGAATCGATCTCCTCAAAGTCATTGCCCACCCCATACGGATCAAGATCCTCGAAGAACTCACTCAAGGGGTAAAGTGCGTGAGCGACTTCGAAGATTCCCTTGATATCAGCCAGCCTAATGTCTCCCAGCATCTGACCCTGCTTCGGACGAACGGGATCGTCGATTTCTTCGTTGACGGAAGGCTTAAATGCTACTTCCTGAAAGAGCCCTTCATTCCCGATCTCCTCGAAATTCTGAAGAAAGAGTACGAAGAAGACATCCCCGCGCCGGCCTGTTGTCCGGTGACGAAAAAAGGGACCTACCCAGGCGAAAGGAGACGATAATCACATGCAGAAACAGACAATCACTCTCTATATGAACGACCCCATGGGCAAGCGCTGAATGTCCAACATGGATGCCGCCCGTGTGGCGGAGAAGGAATTCGGCGCGGAAATTGTGGTGATCAAAAAGACCTCAAAGGACTATGGCCAAATGAAAGACCCGCTGCCCTGTCCGTCGGTTGTGGTGAATGGCCGGATCATCGCAAAGAACGACACCGTTAGCCAGCAGGCTCTCAAGGCAGCGATCTTGAGCGACAGTGAGGTATAGACCTGGGATGGTGAGGGAAACGGCGGCAGGATGCGCCCGACTGCCCGGAAGTAGTTTGCAGCACTAATAGGAGGCAGACATGCAAAAAGAGATTGTGATGTTTCTTTCCACGACTCCCTACACTTTTGAGAACACGCACACTATTTTCAAACTGGCGGAGGCTGCCCTGAAAAAGGGTCACCGGGCAAGACTTGTTGCCACGGGTGACGGCGTTTTCTCCATTGTGAAGGGACAGGTTCCTCAGGCTCTTTCCATGCTGGTAGATCTTGTGGGAAAAGGCCTCAAGGTCGATATCTGAACAGGCTGCATGAAAAGCCGCGGTCTTGCGGCTGATGATTCTATTGAGGGCGGTGAGATGAGCTCGTTGAAAGGGCTCTTCAATGTTGTGAAGACAAAACCCGTATTTTTAAATTTCGGCATATAAGGGGGCCATTATGGGGAGCATAAGCATAATTCTAAGAAGGCCGCCGTACGGGACCGTCGATGCCTCGGAGGCTATCCGCCATGCGCTTGGGGGAGTTACCGACGAAATTGAAGTATCGTTGCTGCTTGTTAACGGTGGGGTGCAGACCGCGAGAAAAGGACAGGACGTATCCCAGACGAAATATTTGAATGCAGGCGAAGGCGTTCAGGATTGCATTGATATGGGTGTTGCGGTCTATGTTGATGAGGCTTCATTGAAAAGGGAACGGATCGGCAACGATTCTCTAATCGAGGGTGTCACGATCGCGAGCGGCTCGGAAATGGCGGCTATAATCGGCAAAACCGATACGACACTGGTTTTTTAAAGGAGATAATCATGCTGGTGATCATCAAAAGCGCACCGGATACAACTGATGGCGCATTAGGCTTGACCCTTGCCAAGGAAGGCAGTGGCGATCTTATCCTGCTTCAAAATGGTGTCTATTTTGCGCAAAAGGAGCGACTCGGATCTTTTCCGGGTGCAGTATATGTTCTGGATGACGACATGAGGCTCCGGGGAATCAAGGATTCGGAAATGGATGCCCGTGCAAAAACCATCGATTACGACAAGCTGACTGATATTATTACGGGAGACGACAAGGTGGTTGGATTGTTCTAAATTTTGAAGTACCGGGGGAGGACATATGGCGAAGATCGTTGTTTTAGGGGGATCGTTCGGGGGATTGACAGCGGCTTTCGAGTTGAAGCGGCTGCTCGGCAAAAAAGCGGATGTGACTGTGGTGAGCGACGACGACCGGTTCGTGTTCCTGCCGTCTTTACCGTGGCTCATCATGGGCTGGAGAAAGTCGGAGGACATCACGCTTAAAGTGAGCGATATCCTAAGACCGAAGGGGGTCGAATTCGTTCATGATGCTGCAAAGCAGATCGATGCGGATTCATCGAAGGTCGTCACTGCTAAAGGAAAAGAGCTTCCTTATGATCATCTTGTCATATCAACAGGTCCACATCTTGCCTTTGATGAAATTCCCGGCCTCGGACCGGACAAGGGATATACTGCCTGCACCTTCACCCTCAACCATGCGATAAAGACCGGAGAAACGTGGAAGAGCGTTCTTGAAAATCCCGGTCCAATAGTTCTCGGCTCTTCGCAAATGGTAAGCTGCTTCGGCCCGTCCTACGAGCTGGCCTTTGAAATGGATGCTGAGCTTCGGCGCAGGAAAATGCGCCATAAGGTTCCTATCATCTATCTCACCTCCGAGCCTTACCTCGGCCACATGGGGGTAGGCGGGCTCGGCGCCTCAAAGACCTTCATGGAATACGAGTTCGCTGAGCGGGACATCAAGCCGATCGTCAGCCAGGCCATCGAGGAAGTCACGCCGGGTGAGATCAAATTAAAAGACGGGACAAAGCTTCCGTTCAAGCTCGCCATGATCGCGCCCCCTTTCAAGGGAGTTCCTGCCGTAATGCCGCTCGGAAATCCCCGTGGATTCATCCCGGTGGATAAGAATTACCGTCATACAAAACACAAAAATATATTTGCCATCGGTGTTGCCATAGC
>MHDY01000147.1 GCA_001803705.1 Nitrospirae bacterium GWC2_56_14
TGGGAGCCTGCAACAGGTCTTTATGAATGGGACCAACGTGCCCGTGCCATCTTCAGCCTCCCCCCCGAGAAAGAACTGTCTCTCGACGATTTCTCCTTGCTGATCATGCCTGAAGACAGGGACGGGGCATATGAAGCAGCGTGGAGATCATTCAATGAGGTCGAGCCATTACAATCAGAATATCGGGTCATTTGGCCGGACAGATCTCTCCATTGGATCTTGGCTCAAGGGCGGGTGAGTTGTGACGAGAGGGGAAAGCCCCAGCGGATGCTGGGGATAGTGCTCGATATCACGGAACGCAAGCTGTACGAACAGGATCTTTCAAACGCGCGAGACGCGGCGGAGGCGGCAGCGCGGGCGAAGACCGATTTCATGGCCAACATGAGCCACGAGATCCGTACCCCCATGAACGGAATCCTCGGCGTGACCGACCTTCTGCTGGAGACCGAGACGACCCCGCTCCAGCGTAAATACCTCGAGATGGTGAAGGGCTCGGGGGAAGCACTGCTATCGGTGGTGAACGATGTTCTCGATTTTTCCAAACTAGAGGCGGGAGCGATGGCCCTCGAAGCGATCGAATTCAATCCGCGGGAGGTAGTTGAGAAGGCGGCCGAAACGGTGTCAGTACGCGCCTTCCAGAAGGGGCTCGAGCTTGTCTTAGTGATCGAGCCTGACATGACAGGCTTCTTTCTCGGCGACCCTGCGAAGCTTCGGCAAGTCCTTTTAAATCTGCTGACGAATGCAGTGAAGTTTACGGAAAGCGGTGAGGTCACCGTTCGGGCTTCCGGAAAACCGGGTGGTCCAGATAGATGGCGCCTTCGATTTTCCGTTACCGACACCGGCATCGGTATCCCCGAGGATAAAAAGGGGATGCTCTTTCAGAGCTTTACGCAGCTGGATGCCTCCACCGCGCGGTCATACGGGGGAACCGGCCTCGGTCTTGCCATCTCCAGACGAATTGTCGAAAAAATGGGAGGTGATATCTGGGCTGAGAGCCGCGAAGGAAAAGGGAGCACCTTCATTTTCGAAATAGAGCTTTCGAAGGTCGATCGCACACCCGCTGTCGAAGCTCCTGAGATGGTGAATCTTGCAGGACTGCGAGCCCTGGTTGTCGATGATAACGAAACGAATCGCCTGGTGCTGCATCAAGCATTAACTGCAAGGGGGCTGGTGGTAGAGGTCGCGGCACTTGGCGGAGAAGCGGTACGAAAAGCGTTCAAAGCTGCCGATGCGGGCGAGCCGTTCGATCTTGTGCTCATAGACCTGCACCTGCCTGACTTTGATGGATTCCAAGTAGCAGAGCAGCTTCGGGAGCGTTTCCCGCTCGAGAGCCTCGCGCTGATGATGATTACCTCCGACGACATTGCCGGAGGAGCCGGCCGTGCACGCCAGCTCGGGATGTCGGCATACGTGGTAAAGCCGCTCCGGATTACCTCCTTGATGGACGCACTGCTGCACATGCGTGGGTTCAAGCCGGAAAAAACCGCAGAGCCGGCGGGAGGACCAAGTGATACCGAAACCGCTCCATCTTTTCCACTCTGCATTCATGTGCTGGTGGCTGAGGACAACCCGGTTAACATGACCGTGGTTCAGGCGATTCTTCGAAATGCCGGTGCGAACTTTACGGGTACGGTCAACGGTGCCGATGCGGTCAAGGCGCTCGACGGGGCAACTTTCGATGTGGTCCTGATGGATGTCCAGATGCCGGAAGTCGACGGATATGAGGCTACAAGCAGAATGCGTGCAAAGGGATTCGAGAATCCGATAATTGGTCTTACAGCTCACGCCTTGGAGGGTGACCGAGAGCGATGTTTAAACGCCGGAATGGACGACTATGTGCCAAAACCTTTTTCCGCCAAGGAGCTTATTAACAAAATTACTCTGTGGACGAAGCAACGACAGCCACCTCCTGTCGACCTGGAAAGGCTCCTCAGGCAGGTGGGGGGCAATCGTGCAATAGTGGATACCGTAGTGGCTACCTTTAAAGAGAACGCTACCCCTCAGCTCTCAGATATAAAAAGGGCCGTTGAGGCTATGGATCTTCCTGGCATTGAAAAAGCAGCCCACCGGCTGAAAGGAGCTGTGTCGGCGATAGGAGCCGACGGCGCGAAATGTCTGGCGGAACGACTGGAAAAGGCGGCCAGGGATAAGGAACTGTCGAAAGTGAAGCCGATAACGGAGCAACTCGAATCAGAGATTGCCAGGGTGGTGAAGGCGCTTTGAAACATTCGAATTTGGAGAGTCTAATGAAAATTTTGATTGCCGACGATGAACCCACTTACAGCGCCCTGCTTCAGGCTGTACTATCGGCTTCCGGTTACGATGTGGTTGTCGCGCGTGACGGCAGGGAGGCATGGGAGGCGCTCACGCCCGAAGATGCCCCACAACTGGCGGTCCTCGACTGGTCAATGCCCCGGATGGACGGCATAGATATCTGCCGGCGAGCGAGAGAGGATGTGCGAAAAAGGTTTCTCTACATCCTCCTCCTTACCGGCAGGAACCGGGAAGAAGACCTCATTGAAGCAACGGAAGCTGGCGCTGATGATTTCTTTACAAAGACTTTCAACATGAGCGAGTTCCTTCTCAGAGTAAATGCAGGAAGGAGGATCATCGAACTGCAAAACCAGCTTTCAGAAGCTGGCGAAAACGTTGCTGCTCAAGCTGTAGAGATAGAAACGGCCACAGCAGATCTGGAACATGCCGGCGATCTTTTTACCGGCAAAGTGCTGGCCGCAATGGAATCCATTGCAAGCCATGCGAAGAAGTTGGAGGAGATTTGTGGCACCGAACAGTGCAGGTTCTATTCGAGGGATATTTATGAAATTATAAGGTCTACACAACGGAGCATTTTGACAGTGCAGAAGTCTCCATTTAACGAATGAATTGCCGCCTTCTCTGATGAGATCGCACTCGGGTACGGCCCTTGGGAAGGCGCATAATATACACTGGCTCGGGTACCCGGTCAATAAAGGCCGAGTTCGTTTTACCGCCACGCATAGGGTGAGGCTTCCCCCTTTTTCTCGTTTTAACCTTCCATGTTCCAACTTCAGAATTGAAAAATAAGATGAAAGGGGGGAGTTTTTTGCATAATTATGGTTTCATTTCTTCTCGCGAAATGGGTCAAGTATCAGGAATCATCGTTTTTTGAGGGTGCAGGATGTTGCACTGCCACATGCAGAATGCTGCACCGATCGTGTGGTTTTTTACTGCGGCGTCATATGCCATGCCCGTAAATTCAGCTGCTTACCTCGTTGGCACACTGCCTGTAATAGGATTGATCATAATCTAACTACAGGAGGAATGGACATGAAAGTAATCACCGTAACTGTAGCTGCCATGGGGTTGATTGTCGCGTTTAGCGCAGGGGACGTGCTTGCCGGTCAGACGAGGACTTCGTCTGGCAAAGGAGCGTCGGTTTCGAGCAAGGGAACGTCGGCGGTCCGACCGGCAGATTCCCAGCGCCGCGATGGGACCTTTCTTACCACCGGTACCACTGCGAATGGATCTACCACCCGTCCGGCGAATGGGAAAGGCGTGATGGACGGTACTGGAATTTCAGTGCCCACCGTACCCACCACCGTTCAGTAACATCTGCTTCTCGTGCCCGGCTGTTGCGGCCAAGGGACAAAAAAAGGGGACGGACCGATTATCTAAGTCAGCCCGTCCCCTCTGCATTCACCTGAGGAACAATGATTACCGGCGCCAGCCGGAGAAAAATCCGGGGCAATCGTTCCCCTCCCAGTTCCCGTAAACGATTTTATCGGCCCTGTCCGCTTGCAGCAGCCTGATACAGTACCTTGAATCGGCAGGCTGCGAGGGCTTCCGGGTATCCGGGGAGGCAAGGATGCCATCGTATGTGTTCCACAGGAACAGATGCTGTCCGTCAACGTTCAACTCCTCTGAAGGCGGGCCCCATGCGGCGATGACCTCGGGAATCTGTCGATCCTGCCAGGAAGACATGGCGGAATTCATCGCAATTTTGGTGCAACCACCGAGAACAGCAAGACCCAGAAACAACAACGAGATTTTGATCAAACACAAACCTGAACGCATGGAATTCCCCACTTATTAATTTAAATAGATTGATGTATTTCCCGATGACAGAATGTGCACCAATTTGCCACTGAATTTCAAGCTTCATCTTTACAGACTTCCAAATTTTCCGCTGAGATTGGGGGCACGAATCAGGAAAGGGCACGGCGGACAGGAAACTGAAAAATTTTTGTGGAGCATGTTGAAATCAGACATTGGCATTGCATAATATAAATTCACAATGAATTGTTCAATTTTCTGGAGGGTGTTAATGGTTGAAAGGAAACTTCAGCAGTATTCTGCTCTCACCGTAGCCCGGTGCATGAGAGCACTCGATGCCTATTTCGGGACCGGTTTTTCGGAAGGCAACCAGGATATGCTTCTTCGTTTTGTCACGTGGCGCCTCCGGCAAATTTAGGGGCCTGCCATTTCGGGTGACGTCTGCCCCCATGATCCTGGTCGGATTCAGCTGGCATCCCGCCCCCATCCGCTCTGTCCCAGCCGTTCCATATTCCGCTGATAAGCCCGTTCGCTGTTGTACCCCTTGTCGCCGAACGGCTGCAGTTGCCGCTGCCAGTGCAGTTCGAGCGCTGCCAGTGACAGGTCCAGGTTTTCTTCCGGATCAGTACGGTCGAGAACCGACAGCACCGAAAATTCGAATGCAGCAGCGCCGCATTCGTTCAGTTCCTGCTGCAGCGCAGTGCTGAAAGGAACCTTCCCCATACGGAGCTGGAACAGCCTGCTGGTCCGGGTCCCTTCCAGGTTCTTGCTGCTTCCCACGTAGATCTTGCCGGTAATCGTGTTCCTGATCCGGTACACCCCCATGTCCGGGACCTTCGCCTTGATCTCCCGCTTGATCTCCCTGCGCCTGGCTTCCATCGGCTTCTCGGGCGGCATGGCGCCGTTAGAGGCCGGCAACGGGAGCGCTCCTGCCGCTGCCGTTGCCGCATCACGCCAGTACTGCCCGCCTTCCCGTCGGAGCAACCCTTCGTCCACCAACAGTCGGCGGATGATGCAGTAATCGTCGTGCAGCGGCCTGATGAGCCCTGTTACTTCCTGTTCGTCATACCGTCTTCCCTGCTGAAACTTTGCGGCGAACTGCTCCAGCACGATGAGGCGTTTCTTGTGCTGGGCGGGCAGCTTGTCGAGCCTGCCGTTGCGAAAGAACGTCTCCACAACCTTGCGGCGGTACTCGTCAATCCGTGCATCCTGAAG
>MHDY01000148.1:0-246 GCA_001803705.1 Nitrospirae bacterium GWC2_56_14
AGCCAGTTGATTTTGCTCAGCTCCCAGTCCCAGACCTCGGTGAGTCTGGTAAAGATCATCCTTGAGGAATTTTATCAGGTCCGGCCCCGATACCATCTCGGTTTGGCTGAGGAAGTCGGCACAGGTTTGGAAAGGCCTGTAGCGGTTCTGGCCATCGGCGATGAGGCCTTGCGGCTGGCTGTGGCAGGAACATATCCCCATCGGCTGGATCTTGGGGAGGCGTGGCAGGCCAGAACCGGTCTGCCC
>MHDY01000148.1:254-22062 GCA_001803705.1 Nitrospirae bacterium GWC2_56_14
CGCATTGTGGCAGATCAATTATAAAAAAGGCCTTGATAAAGACCTGGTATCGCTCTATCATATTCTCAAGGAATCGAAAACCTACGGTCTCTCACATCTCCCGGAACTGGCAAAGGAACACGCAGCCAGGTTCGGCATACCGGCGCCGAGGCTTCTCGAATATTGGAATGCCTTCAGCTTCGATTTCGGGCCTCTGGAGCAAAAAGGGCTGATGACCTATTACGGATATGCAGCGGAGATCGGGGCCGTGCAACCTGTTACAGAGCTCCGGTTCTGGGAACAACCCTAAACCGGACAAACCGATACTGATTTGCCACGAAGACACGAAGGCACGAAGAGAAGCTTTAATGTCTAACTCGATAATTTTAAGACGTTCTTTGTGTCTTCGTGCCTTCGTGGCGATAATTTATTTGACCTTTTGTGTAGATTTATATTCGTAACTGATCAGCGATAGCGGAGCTTGCCGACCATGACCATCCCTGTACGACAGAATAGGCAGCACGAACAGCATGATCATGACCACGATGAGGCGCATGACCATGACCACCACGATCACGACAAAGGTCATGCTCACGCTCATGGTCTGAACCAGGCGGCTGCCGGAGGGAGACGGGGGCTGCTCATCGCCTTGTCGATCACGGTCCTGATGATGGTCGCGGAGCTCGTGGGCGGCCTGCTTTCGAACAGTCTGGCGCTCTTGTCCGACGCCGGGCATATGCTGACCGACAACGCTGCGCTGCTCCTGTCCTTCTTCGCCATGAAGTTCGCCACCATGCCCGCCACCGACCGGAGGACCTTCGGGTTTTACCGGCTTGAGATCCTGGCGGCATTGATCAACGGCGTCATCCTCGTTCTGATCTCGGTATACATCATCTACGAGGCATACCAGCGCATCCTGGACCCGCAGCCCGTGCAGGGGACGCTTATGCTTGTCGTGGCGATCATCGGCCTGGTCGCCAACATCATCGGCGCGCTGGTCCTGACCAAGCACAGCCACGCAAACCTGAACATTCGCGGCGCCTATCTGCATATCATCGGCGATGCCTTATCGTCGGTCGGAGTGGTCGTCGGCGGCGTTGTCATTCTCCTGACCGGCTGGTACCTTATCGATCCGATCCTCAGTGTTTTGATATCCTTCGTGATCATGTACGGCGCCTGGGCGCTGGTCAAGGAGTCGGTCAGCATCCTGCTGGAATCAGTTCCCTCGCATATTGCCATTGATACCGTGGCGGCCGAGATCGCCAAACTTGCCGGGGTCCGTGAGGCCTACCATATTCATGTCTGGACCATCACCTCCGGGGTCCATGCCATGAGCGCCCATGTGATCATCGATGACCAGCTGGTCAGCAGGAGCAGGGAACTGCTCGATGAGATCAGGGCGCTTTTGGCGAATAGATTCAAAATAGTCCATAGCACCATTCAGCTTGAATGTGAACGGTGCGATATGAACATGAACGCCGAATGCAGACTTCCCTCGCCTGATTCTCATAAACCTTCATAAACCATTCTTTCTCTACAATGAAGCTTGAATTTGTCCCATGCCGTGACTGAAGGGAGCATCGCAGAATCGAATGAAACATATGGGCAGAAAAATTTTCCACCTTGCTGGAGGGGTAGGGCTGCTCTCGCTGTATTATGTGCTCGGCAGAAGCCAGGCACTGCTTTTCTACGGCATCCTTTTTATCGCTGTTCTGATCCTCGATGTTGCACGGTTGAAACTGCCGCTGTTCAATGAATTCGTTTATGCCAGGTTCGGCGCCGTTATCAGAAAAAACGAGAAAGAAAAACTGACCGGCACCGCCCCCTATGTCCTCGGCATCGGTTTATCTCTCTACGCCTTTTCGACGGACGTAGCATCCGCGGCCATCTGTTTTCTCGCGTTTGGAGATGTTGCCGCAACGACCGTCGGTGAACGGTACGGTAAATCAAAAATCGGGGATAAAAGCCTTGAAGGTACGGCTGCATTCATTGCCGCGGGACTATTCGTGGGACTGGTCCTTCTGCCGATTGCAGGCGTGCAGCTGCCACCGGAGATCATTGTCGCAGGTGCGGTGATAGCGGCAGCCGTAGAGCTGGTCCCCCTTGCCAATGACAACTTTACCATCCCAATCGTAGCAGGAGCGGCCATGACCCTGCTCATGCAATAGATCTCCTGACACGAAAACGCCGCTGAACACAGTCTCAAGAGTGAATAATCGGCTACAAGCTCCCTGGCCGCATTGACATGGCTCGCACCCTGTGATAGGTTCTCTGTCAAAGGGATGAAAGGCTCGGCTTCCCACAGAAACGACTTAATGATGATGAAAATAACGATACAGTGGCTTTTCAGTGGCCTCCTTGCAATTCTGTTCTTCGGTGTTTCCTCAACGCTGTTCGCCGAGCCGAATAAACTCACGCTTCAGAATTGTATCGAAACCGCGCTCAAGAACCAGCCGGCGATCAGGTCCGCACGGGAGAACGTGAACGCAGGCGAGGGACGCGTTGCGCAGGCCGCCTCGCCCTATCTGCCGCAGATAAGGGCGAGCACCGGCTATTCGGAGAGCCATTCCCTGGGCGGCGCTTTTGGGGACAGTATCACCAAAAGCTACACCACCTCCCTCTCAGTCGATCAGACACTGTACGACTTCGGCAGGACCGGCAATGCCCTTGATGCGGCGCGCCTGGGAACGCGCTCATTGGAATTTGATGAACAGCGTGTTGTCCGGGAAACGGTCCTGAACGTTAAGCAGGCTTACTACGCACTGCTTGCAGCAAAGCAGCTTGTGCTGGTGGCGCAGAAAACGATCGAGCAGGCTGAAAGCCATTTCCGCCAGGCAGAGGCCTTTTTCCAATCGGGTTCAAAACCGCGCTATGACGTGACGCGCACCGAAGTGGAAGTGAACAACGCGAAGCTCGGCATGATAAATGCTTCGAACACGGTGCGTCTCCGAACGATCGGGTTGTATAATGCCATGGGCATCGATCCGGAACGGGATATCGATATCGAAGATATCCTCTCGTCGCCCATTGCGATCCCGACCATGGAGCAGGCGCTGGCTGAATCGGTCAAGAATCGACCTGAGATGCTTAAAGCGGAAGCGGACATCCAGGCTGCACAGGCCAGGGTAAAAGCCGCAGAGTCGAATTATCTTCCCACCCTTTCGGCAAATGGCGCTTACAACTGGGCACACGGCACATCCGAGATGGGCTTAGGCCCGTTCGGCACGCAAAAAGGGGACATCCAGAACAGCTGGAACGCAGGAATATTGCTGTCCCTACCCCTGTTCGAAGGCGGTCTTACGAAAGGGAGGGTCAGTGAGACCCGGGCTAATCTGCATTCTCTTGAGGCGCAAGGACGCTCCTATCGGCAATTGATCCTCATAGAATTGAACCAGGCGTATGCAGATATCGAAAGTGCGGCAGCACGCATCTCAGTGATGGAGTTGTCCGTTAAAAAGGCACAAGAAAGCCTTGAACTTGCCCAGGGCAGATATGAAGCAGGAGTCGGGCCGTACATAGAAGTGACCGATGCGCAGGTTGCTTCGGTCAATGCCGAGATCGACCGCGTCCAGGCTCTCTATGATTATCAACTAGCCGCTGCACGGCTCTTTAAGGCAATGGGGCGGGTGGAACAGTAGAACAGGGTTCAGGGTCCAGGGTCCAGGGTTCAGGTTACGGAATTCAGGGTTACAACCCGTTCATTGAGCGCAGTGTCAGGAGAATATATGCCGACAAGAGAGGTCACTTTTACCGTCAAGCTGCCGATCAAAAGCGTATGGTCCTTTATGATCGACCGGAAGGAAGTTGGCTGTCTCTTTCCCGGCTGCAAGGGGGTGGAGATCCTGAATGACCTTGATTCCATCTGGAACATCAAGATGTCGCTTGGACCCTTTACCCGTATGGTCGAGATGCATGCTCATACGGACGAACTGATCGAGCATGAGAAAATAGCATGGACTGCAACGCATGAACATCTCATAACCACCGGGACCACGACCTTTCGGAAAATCTCAGACGATGAGACGGAGATCACCTATCACCTGGAAGGGCACGTGAACAGCTCGTTCAGCTTTCTGCAGGACATGGTTGTTGCCGATAAACTGGGAGAAGTGACCCGTGGCTTTATGAAGGCGATCAAAGAACGCCTGGAGTACAACGCACAGAATGAATCGTAAGGACCGGTGAAATGTCGAAAATTGTAAACCTGCTCAAAAGTAAACTATTCTGGACAGCTGCCATCGTGGTGGCCGCCGTACTTTTGATCGCCTTAAGCGGAAAGAAACCTGTTTCCGTAAAAACGATCGAATTGAGACCCGGGGAGCTCCGCGTCATCGTAAACGCCACCACGACCTCCACGATAAAGTCGGAAACCGAGGTAACCCTCTCGGCGCAACGCACCGGCAGGGTGATAAAGCTTCCTATTAAGGAAGGTGACCTGGTCAGGTCAGGAGCGCTCGTTGCCCAGTTGGACCTTGCCGAAGAGTCTGTCCAGACCGAGAACGTATTGCTGCAGAGCAAAGCCACGTATGACGAAGCAGGCAAGAACCTGAAGAGGATCGAAGACCTGTTCAATAAAGGGATGGTCGCTCAACAGGACCTCGATGCGTCCCGCCGGGCCTATGAGATCGCTCAATCACAGTATCAGGCTGCGGCCGCAGATGCCGTGGTCAAAAGGGACTATTCGGCAATACGCGCTCCCTTTGACGGTGTTATCGCAAAAAAGTCCGCCGAGGTAGGGGAGATCGTCATGCCCGGCAAGGAGATCGCCACGATCGTGAACCCCGACAAGATCTACGTACTGGCAACGATCGATGAAGTCGAGGTGGGAAGGCTCAAGGTCGGTCAGCCGGTTGAGATCACCGTCGATGCGTTCCCGGAGGAAAAATTTGAAGGATCGATCCGCCGTATTTCTCCGATCGTGAGCGGAGGAAAACTGGAGACCCGTACCGCCGATGTCTGGGTCTATTTCAACAAGAAGGATGCGCGGCTAAAACCAGGCATGTCCTCGGATATTGAAATATTGATCACCACGCTGCAAAACGTGCTTTCCGTTCCGTCACAAGCGGTCCTTGAACGGGAAGGGAAAAAACAGGTCTACGTTGCGACAGGCAGCGCTCTCAAGCCGGGTGCAAAGGCTACCGCAAAGCTGAAACCCGTCGAGATCGGGATCACCAACTGGAGCTACACCGAGGTCACCAAGGGGCTTTCCGCAGGAGCATTCGTTATTACGACCCCCGAAGCCACGGGGTTGAAGGATGAAGCAAAGGTGGTTGTTGAGTAGATGAGTTGATGCGTGGATGGGTAGATGCGTTTAAGCGTAAAAGCGTAGATACGGGGAATATATTGGTAACGCATAAGGATCTTGATATATGGAAGATGGGGCTGGATATCGTGGAGCGAATATACCAGATTACCGGAAAGTTCCCGAAAGATGAACAATTTGGCCTGACGTCGCAGATGCGCCGTGCGGCGGTTTCTATCCCGTCCAATATCGCCGAGGGTGCGGCGCGAAACTCGATGCGCGAATTTCTGCAGTATCTGTATGTCAGCCTCGGATCGTTATCGGAAGTCGAAACGCAACTCTTGATCGCAGAACGCCTTGGATACCTGAAGGACCTGGATATATTGGAACACGTTGAACATCTTCGAAGAAAACTGCTCAATTTCATAAAATATACGAAGGGGAAAGCCCAATAAGTACGTTTCACGACTATTCGCATGTCTCCTTCACACATTTAACGCTTATACGCATACACGCTTCAACGCATTCACGGATACACGCACTATGCTAGAACTCTCTCACATAACCAAGATCTACCGCATGGGCGGCGTGGACATCACCGTTCTTTCCGATGTCTCCCTGAAGGTCCAACCCGGGGAATTGATCGCCATCATGGGACCGTCTGGCTCGGGGAAATCAACGATCATGAACATGCTGGGATGCCTAGACCGTCCGACGAGCGGATCGTACCGGTTCGAAGGCCGGGAGATCAGCTCCATGACCGATGACGAGCTCGCGTCGATCAGGAACGTCAAGATCGGCTTCGTGTTCCAGACCTTCAACCTCCTGCCGAGATTTTCCGCGCTCAAGAACGTGGAAGTGCCGCTCATCTACAGCGGCGTGCCTGCGCGGCTTCGCAAGGAACGCGCCATGCCTTTGCTCCAGCAGGTAGGTCTGTTCGAACGCATGGATCACAAACCCACGGAACTCTCCGGCGGCCAGCAGCAGCGCGTTGCAATCGCCCGTGCGCTCGTCAACCATCCTCCGCTCCTTCTTGCCGACGAGCCCACGGGAAATCTCGACAGCCGTTCCGGTGAGGAGATATTGAAGATCCTGATCGGGCTTAACCAGCAGGGCGTCACGGTCATTATCGTCACCCATGACCAGACCGTTGCGGCGCGATGCAAACGCATTATTTCCGTGAAGGACGGGCAGATCATCGACGACCGGGGGCAGCCATGAACTTTTTAGAGACCTTCAGAGTGGCCTTTGAAGCGATCGTATCGAACAAGGTCCGCTCCGGACTGACCATGCTCGGCGTGATCATCGGTGTTATGGCCGTGATCCTTCTCGTCTCCATCGGAGCAGGGGCACAGGCATACATTACGAAAGAACTGACCGGAATGGGCACGAACCTTCTCGTCATCACGCCGGGAAAGACATCGATGCGCGGCGGGTTTCACCCGCCCTCGGCAGGCACGGTGCGTAAGCTCACCTATGACGATTCCCAGGCGCTCAGGCGGCGCGCCTGGCTTCTGACCGATGCGGTCCCGCTCGTGTTCGGAACGGGAAAGCTCAAATACCGGAACATGGGCAGGGATATCATGATAATCGGCACCACGCCGGAATTTCAACGGGTGCGCAATCTGTTTGTGGACACGGGAAGCTATATCTCACAGGGTGATGTCGATTCCAAGAGCAAGGTGGTCGTCCTCGGCACGAAGGTAAAAGAGGAGCTTTTCGGCAGCGAGAACGCCCTCGGCAAGGTAGTGGTCCTCTCCGATGCGCGCTACCGGGTGGTCGGCGTTATGCAGAAAAAAGGCACCAGCTTGGGTATGGATATCGATGACATCGTGTATATTCCCGTTACGAGCGGCCAGGAGCTTTTTGATACCGACTCGCTTTTTGAGATCATCGCGTCAACGCCGCGCGCGGAAGATGTGGACCGCGCCATTGCCCAGATCAAGGACGTTCTGATAAAGCGGCATGCCCATAAAGAGGATTTCACCATTCAAACGCAGGGGGCGATGCTTGAGACGATGAATACGATCCTTGGCGTGCTGACGGCAGTGCTCGGCGGCATCGCGGGCATCTCGCTGCTGGTCGGCGGCATCGGCATCATGAATATCATGCTTGTCTCGGTGCGCGAACGCACGCGGGAGATCGGTATCCGAAAGGCGCTCGGCGCGCGCAATAGCGACATCCTGGCCCAGTTCATGATCGAGGCCATAACGCTCTCCGGTGCCGGGGGAGTGATCGGCATTATCCTCGGCGTCGGCCTGGCGCTCGTTATCCCGGTATTCGTGGATGTACTGCCGACAAGCGTATCCCTGTGGTCCATCCTGATGGCATTCTTCTTTTCTGCTGCGGTGGGGATTTTCTTCGGGGTGTATCCTGCGCGCAAGGCGTCGCTCCAGGACCCGATACAGGCGCTCAGATGGGAATAGCAGGTACTTTTAGAACATCCGGGCAGCGCCTTCCAGCACCGCAAGGGAGATAAGATATTTCCCTTCCTCGGCCTTTCCCGCTATTTTGATCGGGTAACAGCTCCCCAGGCCTTTTTCCAGCTTATATATCGGGAATTTCATATTGCAGTACCGGCAGGTTACCAGACCGTCATCGGGGCGGTACCCCCGTCGGTGATGGTAGCAGCTTGCGCAGGCATCGAGGTAGGATTGGACGCCGGAGTCCAGCCGAAGAACAAAGAAGTTGATCCGTTTGCCCTGGTATTGATAGGTGAAAAAAAGCGGCGTTGCCGTCTTGAGCGACGATATCTCGATGACGGCATTGGTGCCGATGATGGTCGGCGCGGCATACGTAGGCTGGCGGGTACAGGCCGAACAAAGAATAGATGCCAGCAGTAAGATCGTCGGCAATGCACTGCTTTTAAGGTTATGAACGTTCATGATCATTATAAAAATGGCGTAATGTTTCACGTGGTGTACATGATAGCGCGCTTCGGATAAAAAGTAAAGGCAGTTCACAGCTTCATTTATCAGCGTTCGGCGCCAGAAAACCTATTGTGATCTCCGCGTTGCTTCCTCCCGCGCGGCAGCAAGTGCTTCGGCCCAGGTCACTATCTTGCCGCCGTTCGCCTTTATGAACACTTCAGCGCCTTCTTTTGACTGAAAGGCCCATTTGGGCTGTTCTGTCATGACACCGCGCTTCTTCCCCCCCATGACCCAAATGGCTTTTTCAGCATCCAGAAGTGTCCGGGAATAGCGGTCAGCAACGAGCAAAACCTTGACGGTTTTCCCCGGATTCGCATCAAGCTCCACAACAGCACAGTGCAGGCTGCAGGTGCCCACCACGGTCCCGTCCTCGTACTGGACCAGCATCCTGCTGAAACCATAGGCCTTTCGGTCCATGCCGCAGTAGCCGCATGAACGATGGTCGTTGATGTCCTTCTGAGTTTCACCAGCAAGCACCGTATTGTTAAAAAGGAGCATCGTCACCAACAGGAACGCGCTGCAGATATATTGCTTTCTAAGCATCATAATCCTCACCTTCTTTCTTTGAAATTAATGTTCAGGGCAGAGCGGACAGCACCGATCTCAGCCGCGCCCCGTCTTTATAATCCTCGTTAAAACGAACGACACCGGCCGAATCGACCACAATCGTGGTGCCCATGGTAGCATGAAAACTATCGAGCACTGCCTGGCTCGTATCGGCGAGGACCGTGAATCCCGAACCGGAGTATCCGTTACTGAGTTCTTCGTTCCGCGCCATGGCTACACTGCCAGAAACGTAATCAACAATTAAGAACCGTACAGCCGGGTAATTCGGGAGAACGGAAGCCCGCATGTTGCTCATGTGCATATCGCATATGGGACACCACATGGTGAAATAGATCACCGTGCCACTTACACCGGGGGTAGACACGACTGAAGAAAGGGAGACGATGTTCCCCAGAGTATCGGAGAGCGTGAAGTCAGGAGCGTTCTGACACACATCCGGGCCGGTTATGCCGCACGTGATCGCCGGGCGTTTGTCCTTATCAGAAGGAACGATGTCATCCATCATGCCGCCGCACCCTGCTATCAGGAGCAGCATAAGCAACAGCAATCGCATCTTAGCGGAATCCATAGCTGACCCCCAGGGTATAGATATCCGTGGAGGGGAAGTTCTCTCCCCAGCCGTCGAACATGATAGCATGGTTCCACATCATCCGGACGATCCAGTCGTGGTCAGTACTCGAGTATACGATGGTACCGCTCACGGTGTCCTTCTTGAATCCGCTTGACGAATCCCGCACGCCATTGATCGTCGCATCCGCTTCCCGCAGCTGGGATATCGATGCAATGCCGGTAATAGTGTCGCCTCCCGTCCCGAAATACATGATGTAGCTCAGAGAGAACAGTGCAATGGTCCTGTCTCCCAGTTGCTTGTGGTAAGGTTCGACGTAATTGCCGTATTCCCGGTTGACCGTCCGCTCCAAGTAGGTCCCGTAGGCCAGGGAAAGAGTAGCGCTCCAGGGATGGATTGTTTTCGAAACAAGGACATTCCCGTCAAGCCGGTAAAAACCGCGGCCGGTCACGTCAAAGCTGTTGTTCACCTCGTCGTATGGCGATATTCCTGTCGGGATGAGAAGGGAGGTGCCGATCAGGACCGATGGGGTCATATCCTTGATGCTCCGCACCTTCCACGCTGATAAATCGTCGAGTGCTTCGTACCAGAGACTCATGGACATATCACCCAAGCCGTCGGTCCGGGAAGAAAGACCGGAATACACGTTGCTGTTCCATACGTATGGCGCGACAACACTCGCCTGCCAGCGAGGGGAAAAACGTTGTCCATACCCCATATTCAAGCGGTATTGCTGCAGGTCCGATCCTGCCGGATCAGCGCGGTGGATACCCTGATGGTCCCAGTAGCCGTTATATTTTTCAACGTCTACGGATACATCCACCATGCTCGAATAAAATTTAGGCAGAATGAGGGACGTTGCCAACCCGCCGCCGCAGCAGGATCCGGCCCATGCTGAAAGAGGAGAGAGAAGCACGGCCCCCGCGAGGAGGGCCGCCAGAAAGCAAGTTCGTTTCGATCGCATTTTCATTATCATCCCGGTCCGTGTGGCGTTATGGTAACGTTGTCGTGAACGTTGCATAGGTGTTCGTACCCGATACATTTGATACCATGCCGTCCGTCGTCTTAGCACTACCGTTGACGGTTACCCGGACATAGACCGTATTGGTCTGCGCGCTGGTGAGCGAAAGGCCGGAGACCAGCCAGTGGCCGTCGCTTGCGGCATTGGTGCCGGACTGCCAGGAGGAAGACGTATCCGTGGTTGCTTCGACGAGAACGGAGCTGACGGTCCACGCAATATTCTGATAATTCGTCAATGTGGCGCCGCTGTAGATCATGGGATAGGATTGCGCCAAGTTTCCATCAGACGCCAGGAAGAGATTGATGGAAGTATTCGTGGCATCGCCGTCCTTGAACAGATAATAGGATCGGAATGATGTTCCGGTCGTTGAGCTGATAAGGTCGTCGTTCTGCCCTTTCAGGGTGGCGCGTATCGTGTCGGTTCCCATGGCCATGCTTACGGAGGGGTAGAACACCGCAGTCTCGGACCCGATCTTGACCTGCAGGTTCCAATAACCGCCCATCGCGCCCGTTCCGGAAGCCATGAGATAGTATATGGTGCAATCGTAGGTGCCGGGAGTTGCCGATTCTTTTACCACGTCCGCGGGTGTCCCATGATCACGAGTAGCCATATGCATGGTCGGGGTCATTTCTATGGAGAGCCCCGTCGCCGCAGCATAGGTGCTTCTGTGGCGCACGCGCAGTTTAAAGGTCGTTTTTCCCGTTGTCGCGTTGGCCATAGCACCGCTTGTCGTCGTGCCCGGGATATATTCGACCAGATAGGCGCTGTCGGGAGCGGAGGTTTGAATATACTCCGTCTTTGTGTCTGTTCCGCAACCGGACAGCATCACCAGCATTAAGATCCCGATGACCGCATTCCCTATACTCCAGCTTTGCTTCATCATATTAGAATCCTCCTTTTAAGTTTGTGTCATCTGATAAAGCGATTACTGTTTTAATAATGCGTCTATTTCCTTTTCGTAAATGGGTATGGACTCCCTGCTAAAACCCTTGTGTATCCGCTCTATTATCCCGTCTCTCCCGATAATGAATCCGGTCGGCAGACTGGAAACACGATAGGCATCAGAGACCTCGTTCTTTTTATCAATAATGATATGAACACTGAGGGGGACCTTTTTCAAAAAAGCTGCTACGTTCTTTTCAGATGCATCTATGCTGATGCCAATGACTTCAAGACCTTCGTTGTGAAATTTTTTATTCAGTTTGTCCAGTTCGGGCAGTTCCTGTCTGCAGGGGACGCACCAGGGAGCCCAGAAATCCAGAAACACCACCTTACCTTTGAACTGTTCAAGCGTAACCTCCTTGCCATTCAGGTCAACGAGGCTGAATGCCGGAGCCATGGTCCCGATCTGGCCGGAATAACCGGGCAGAGGTACGACGAATACTAGGACCAGTGCTGTAATGATAATTTTTTTAACGTTCAACATTCTCTGGCCAACAAGTCGGACGGGCGGGAGCAAATCCCGCCCGTCCGAGAATCACGCAATGCCTTACTTTTTTACCTCGGTTTTTGCCATCGGCGGTGCTGGAATGTTCGTGCCGTGACATTCATTGCAATTCTGCTGACCAGTGATGCCCACGGTCTTTCCCGGCGTCCAAGAGGACCGGGGAATGAACTTGCCGTCCTTCCAGGCGTTCAGATCAACTACAAGCTTATGAGCAACACTCGCGGAAACCCGTGCGCACCGGTCCTTCCGTTCCGGGCTCGCCAGAGCGAAACCGGACGACTTCATCCACTTCCCGACCGATACATGGCAAAGAGGGGAGTTGCTCGTAGTCTGGATGATCGCGGTCTTCTGCTTCGGTTCCCTCGGCGCGAAGGTGGGAAGCGCGGTATTGGAATACCAGTCCATCATGTCCGCTCCCACAGAATGCCCGTGTTCGCAATCCGGTCCCGCGATCCGGGGGCCGATGATCAGGTTGCTCACGACGTTGGCGCCGGCGTTCGAACCGCACACGGTCCCCCATCCGGCCATGCCGCCTTCGAGAAACACGAACCCGTCGATAGGAAAAGACTTGTAGGGTTCGCCTACCTTTTCGCGGAGCTGGCTGAATACGCTGCTGATGACCGCACCGCCGCAGAACACGCGGTACCACTCATTGTAGGCGATCTCGGCTGTCTTCTCGGGATCGAGCTTCACATAGGGCCAGGGCCACTTTTCTGTCGCTCCTCCCACAGCTTCCGCTTTGGATACAAATCCCGGCAGTGCCGAAGCAACAGCCGCGATGCCGGCCGCTCCAACGGCGCATTTTCCCGCGTTGATCAGAAGACTTCTCCTGGACATCTGTGCATCAAGTTTCTTTTCTTCTTCCATGTCTGTGAACCCCCCTCGTGTAGGATAGTTGCTGACAGAATGAACATAGTGAATCACCCGGAGATTCAAAAAAAGACTCCGCTTCGAAAATATCAGGGATGACCAATTGACAACAATGGATATCGCCGAAGCGGAGCCGAGCTTACTGGCACGCGCAGACGTGCACGTACCTATTCCGGGGAGGAATACTCACAACTTCGGTCTTATACAGCGATCAGCTTTTTGGAGGACGTTCGTCTTGAAAGGCAATAGTGAATGGCTTGAATCGAGGAACTGCAACCGCGGAAGTCTTGATGGGCCCCTGGGGAAGAGGCAGGTTCATGCTTGCATTGATACAGGGCATATCACCGTTCGATGACAGGGCGGGTGTTGCCGAGTGGCAGACGTCAAGCGTTCCTATCTCAGTCTGCGCGCCCTCGGCGACCATGATCGGAAGCGCGGGAGGCGCGGCGATACTGACTGCGATCGCCAGAAGCACGATAATAGATTGCCATCTCATGATTTGAGTATAGATAGTAAAAAAAAAATTGTCAACATAAAGCTCTAACTTTAGAACTTCAACAGGTGCGGTTCATCGGCGCAGAATGCGCTTTCTCGGGAACATCGGCGCCGAATTGAGGGGATATACCGCATGAACGGGTAAGTTCGTTATTGACACCTCATTGTAAATACTGTAATTTTAATTATGACAGGCATCATCCTCGCCGGCGGCGAGAACCAACGCATGGGCGTTGATAAAGCCTTCCTGACAGTCGCAGGAAAACCCCTGATAGAGCATGTTCTCGGTGCACTCGGAGCAGTTGTTCCGCAGATCATTATCGTGACCAACTCACCGGAGCGCTACCGCTCCTACGATGCCAGGATCGTAACGGACCGGCTGGACCTGCGCGGCCCGTTGACCGGTATATATTCCGGCCTTTTCAGTTCCGAGAGTGAATACAATGTGGTGGTCGCCTGCGACATGCCGTTCCTGAACGCGGGACTTCTTTCCTTCATGATGGAACTTGCGCCGGGCTACGATGCTGTAGTGCCCGGTGTTGGAGAAATGACCGAACCGCTCCATGCAGTGTACAGCAGGAGTCTCCTTCCCGTGATAGAAGAACGGATAGGCAAAAATGAGCGCCGGATACAGGGCATATTCGTCAAGGCCAACGTACGCTACATTACTGAAAAGGAAATCAGCCGTTTTGATCCAGAGCGGCGATCGTTCATCAATCTGAATACCCCGCAGCAATATAAGGAGGCAACATGTTCGGACTCGGAACTACGGAACTGATCATCATTTTGGCCATCGTGCTCGTGATCTTCGGCGCAAGCCGTCTTCCCCAACTCGGTGAAGGGCTCGGAAAGGCCATTAAAGGCTTCAAAAAGGGGATTTCCGACTCGCCGACGCAGGACAACGGATCAGATACGCCCAAGAAAGAGAACAAGGGCTAATTGACCATTGCTGCTCCAATAAAGTGGGTTCTTACGGAATCCGATGCAGGTGCTGCAACTGCGCTCGCGGAGCAGGCAGGGATCCATCCACTCATTGCCAGGCTGATGGCAAACAGGGGTATCGCCGACCCTGCCGGCGTGCGGGCCTTTCTCTCCTGCGAGCTCTCAACGCTGTCCGGACCGGGGATCTTCGTCGGGATGCAAGAAGCCGCCGGCAGGATCAGGGCGGCTATTTCGGACCACGAGAAGATCGCGGTCTACGGCGACTACGATGTTGATGGAGTGACCGGCGCGGCGCTCCTTTTCCTGGTGCTGAAAAGCCTCCAGGCCGATGTTATCAGCTACATTCCCGACCGCATCAGTGAAGGTTATGGCCTGCACGGCCCTGCGCTGAACAAGCTCAAGTCCGAGGGCGTTTCCATCGTTATCACCGCTGATTGCGGGATCAGCGCCCTTGACCAGGCAAGGACGGCCCGCTCGCTGGCCATGGACCTCATCGTTACCGATCACCATGAGCTTATAAGGCAGACCGACGCTTCCGGCGCTTCCGCTATCGTGCTTCCCGAAGCCTACGCTGTTCTTCATCCGAAGCTGGTCGCTGCGGAGACCCCGGAACAAGTGAAAAAGGACGTTGCAGGACTGACCGGTGTCGGCATGGCGTTCAAGCTGGCACAGGCACTGCTGAACGCTCAGACGGATGACAAACAGCTGAAACAGTACCTCGACCTGGTCGCCCTTGGCACCATCGCCGATGTGGGCGCGATCATTGGGGAGAACCGGATCCTGGTAAAGCACGGCCTTGACGATATGTCGGCTGACAACGGTTCTCAGCGGAAGGGCGTGGCGGCGCTCAAAGAGGTTGCCGGTCTTGCCGGCAAGAAGATCGGCGTGGGGGCCGTGGGGTTTTCACTGGCCCCCAGGATCAACGCGAGCGGGCGCCTGAACCGCGCCGATGCCGCTTTCAGACTGCTTACAACGGACTCTCCCGACGAAGCGCGGGAACTGGCGTCCATGCTCGACGACATCAACCGGGACCGCCAGGCCGTCGAAGAGCTCATTCAGGAAGAAGCCCGGCGCCTCTGCAGGCAGCTCGACATAGCCGGGACCGGGGCGCTCGTACTGGCATCTGCAGACTGGCATCCGGGCGTCATCGGGATCGTCGCGTCGAGGATCGTGGAAGAATTCTACCGGCCTGCCGCGCTGATTTCCATAAAAGATGGCATCGGTAAAGGCTCGGCACGGAGCATCCCGGGTTTTGACCTTTACCAGGGGCTGTCCGCCTGTTCCGACCTGCTCCTTGGTTTCGGCGGCCACAAATACGCTGCCGGCTTCACCGTTGCCGAGGACCGGATCCCGGAGCTCCGGGAACGTCTTGGTTTGATCGTCCTCCAGCAGATGTCCCAGGGTTTTATCCGCACCCTGGCGGTGGACGGCGCTGTCGCGCTTGAGGAACTGACACTGGACCTCATGCACGAGATCGATCAAATGGCGCCCTTTGGCCAGGGAAATCCAGAACCACGCCTGGGGGCCCGCGGGCTTACGGTACTCTCTTCGAAGACCGTCCGGAACAACCACCTGAAACTTCAGCTCCGGCAGCAGGGAGGCGGTTCTTTCGGCGCCATTTTTTTCAGCCGGGGAGGGCGACCGGCTAAAACAGTGGTCGAAGGCTCAAAAATTGCGGTTGTGTTCACGCCCCGTATCAATGTATGGAACGGAAGATCTGCCGTTGAGCTCGAGATCAGGGACATTAAGATAGAGACGTCCGAGGGTAAGAAGGTATGAAGTTAAAAAGGTAGGCGGATACACCGGCTGTTTCTTACCTTCCTGCCGTCTTACCCTCTGTCGTCCTACCTTCTGTCGTCTTACCTTCCCAAATTCGGAATTTCAGAGAGCCTATGTCCGTTATTCGTCTCGAAGACATTGTGGAACGCATTCAGAGCTATCATCCGGACGCGGATGTTGATCTGCTGAGGCGCGCCTACATCTTTTCCGCCAAGGCCCATCAGGGGCAGGTGCGCCTCTCCGGGGAATCCTACCTGATCCATCCCATCGAGGTCGCGGCCATACTCGCGAGCCTCAAGCTTGATGTTGCCACCGTTGCCGCCGGCCTGCTCCACGACACGATCGAGGATACGACCTCCACGCAGGAGGAGATCAAGAGCCTGTTTGGGGAGGAAGTGGGCATGCTCGTCGACGGCATGACCAAACTGAGCCGCATGGAGCTCCAGAGCAGGGAACAGCGCGAGGCGGATAACTTCCGCAAGATGATCGTCGCCATGGCCAAGGACATCCGGGTCATCCTGATCAAGCTGGCCGACCGGCTCCATAACATGCGTACGCTGAAATCGCTCTCTCCCGAGAAGCAGCGCCGTATTGCACAGGAAACGCTCGATATTTACGCGCCCCTCGCCAACCGCCTCGGGATCTCCAAGATCAAGATCGAGCTCGAAGACCTTTCGTTCATGTATTTAAACCCCGAAGCGTACCGGGACCTGGTGCAGAAGGTCTCCCAGCGCCGCATCGAGCGCGAATCCTACATTAACGAGCTCATGGAGACCATGCGGGGACAGCTCGCGGAGCAAGGCTACCAGGGCGAGGTCAAAGGCCGGCCCAAGCATTTCTTCAGCATCTATCAGAAGATGCAGAAACAGGGGATCGCTTTTGAAGACATCTACGACCTGATCGCGATCAGGATCATTACCGATACCAAGGCGAATTGCTATGCGATCCTGGGCCTCATCCACTCGCTCTGGACGCCGGTCCCCGGCCGGTTCAAGGATTTCATCGGCGTGCCCAAATCCAACCTCTACCAGTCGCTCCACACCACGGTCATCGGACCCAAGGGTGAACGGGTGGAGTTCCAGATCAGGACCGATGAAATGCATCGCCTTGCCGAAGAAGGCATTGCCGCACACTGGCGGTATAAGGAAAAATCGCCGGTAAGCCAGCGGGAGGAGCAGCAATTTGCCTGGCTCCGTCAGCTGATGGAATGGCAGCGTGACCTCCCGGACGCAAAAGAGTTCATGGACACGGTCAAGGGCGACCTGTTCCCGGAAGTTATCTACGTTTTTACGCCGCGGGGCGATGTGAGGGAGCTGCCGCAGGGTTCCACGCCCGTTGATTTCGCCTACAGCATTCATACGGACATCGGCCACGCGTGCGTAGGCGGCAAGGTGAACGGCAAGATCGTGCCGCTCAAACACCAGCTCCGCAACGGGGACAAGGTCGAGGTGGTCACGCAGACGGGCCATACGCCGAGCCGGGACTGGCTCAAGTTCGTCAAAACCTCGAAAGCGCGGACCCGGATCAAGGCCTGGCTCAAGATCGAAGAGCGCAGGAGAAGCATTCTGCTCGGCAGGGAACTGCTCGAAAAAGAGCTTCGTAAGCACGACCTGAACCCCACCAAGGTCCTCAAGTCGGACGAACTTCCCCAGATTGCCATCGAGCTTTCGCAGAACACGATCGACGACCTGCTTGCCGCAATCGGCTATGGCAAGGTCTCTCCCCACATGGTCGCGAACAAGCTCGCGCCGGACAAGCAGCATGTCGAGCCGCCGGTGAAAAAACCGCCGTCCAAACATGCCAAACCCGCGGGCGACGGAAGCGGGGGGATGAAGATCAGCGGCATGGACAATATGATGATCCACCTCTCAAAATGCTGCAATCCCGTTCCCGGCGACCAGGTGGTCGGGTTTATCACCCGGGGCAGGGGTGTTTCCGTGCATACCGCTGATTGTCCCAATGTTGGGGAGCTCACCTTTGACAAGGACCGGCTGGTCGATGTGACCTGGGGAGATTTCCATACCAGTGCGCACGCGGTAAAGATAACGGTGCGGACCATTGACAAGCCCGGCCTCCTAGCAAGCGTTTCCTCAACGATCAGCGCGCTGGAGGCGAATATAACGCACGCCGAAGCGACAACGGACGAGAACAAAGGGGCAACGCTTAATTTTACGCTGGACATCAAGGATGTGGAGCACCTGAACAAGGTCATCAAGAATATCGAAGGCATTAAGGGCGTTATCGACGTAAAGCGGGTCAAGACCGGGTAGGGCCCGTTCCCGTATCCAGGCGCCTTCAACTAAACCCGAACGAAAAACCTCATACAAAAAAAACTATCAGTAATGGTTTACTTTAATAATTACTATATATATATTATCAACTACTTATATATAATAGTTAAACGATGAATGGAGGTTATTTTGGCACGAGAAATCATTGTTACCAATGATGCGCCTAAAGCAATCGGCCCTTATTCGCAGGCGGTTAAGGCAGGGGGCATGGTCTTTATCTCCGGCCAGATACCAATCGACCCGAAGACAGGCTTGGTTGCCCAGTCGGACATAAAAACGCAGACAAAACTGGTCATGGAGAACGCCAAGGCAATCATTGCCTCCGCAGGCTGCGCCATGTCCGACATTGTCAAGGCGACGATCTACCTGAAGAACATGTCCGACTTTGCTGCAGTGAATGAAGTGTACGGCGGCTATTTCCCGGTTGATCCGCCGGCGCGTGCCACCGTCGAGGTCTCGCGCCTTCCCAAGGATGTTGCCGTTGAGATAGATTTTATTGCCTGCAAGGAGTGAGGGAGTATCAGCAGAAATTCTGCGTGATATAGACCTTATCGTCAGGTGAGACTGAAACACCAATGCCTTCGCTGACCCAGTAGGGCATCAGGATGTTCTTCCGATGCCCCGGACTGTTCATCCACCCGTCCACGGTCGTTTCAGCGATCCTGTCGACGGAGTTCCAGTCATAACGCCTGACACCGTTAGTGATCGTGACCTTATCATAGAGATTATTTTGAAAGATATTTTCCCCGCCGGTGTAGTAGACCTTTCCCTGACCGCGAACTTCACACTGATATCCTTCCTGTTTGTACCGGTAGGAAAAATCATGTCCATCTTGAGAAACATGGCTGAAATAACCTCTTTTGGCCATGTCCCTGCTGTGTTTCCGCGCAATACTGCTAAGCGTATCATTCCATACAAGCGAAGAAAGACCATGCTTTTTCCGTTCAACATTGACCAGAACATGAATGCGCTTCTCAAGCTCCGCGGCGCGCATCTCGGGCTTTGACCGGCTGTCACCGGGGGGAGGGGCAGGGGAGATGCGGGCCGACCGCGGCGCATGACATGCTGTGAAAACCGCATAGAACACCATCAGTATGACCGATAAACGTAAAAGCTCTTTTCTTTTCATCGCCGTCTCCCTGAACTGAATTTTGATCATAGTATCACATCCCCCGCCATCTTGCATGGTCATTGCTTCTCTATTATTGAAACGGTGCGATAAAAACCTAATTTTATCAAGGCTGAATCAAATATTTATTGCATTTTTCATCGTCATCGTTTAGTATCACTGCCTATGAACTCACTTACACTTATACGCCCTATCATCGTACTGTCTCTCTTTATGAGTCTGTTCGCATGCGCAGCCCAAAAGTCACCCGAGGCCGCTGCATTGGATAGTGCGCCGGCAATGGCTGTCCAGGAACAGGACGGACCGGCCTCACCTCAGCCGGCCGAGGCCAGGATCGATTACGCACATACAGAAGCAGTCGCTGCAACGCAAGATGAAAAGACCACGGTCAAAGCCGATACGGCCGATGACGTCCAGAGTTTTCTCGATACGGCCCTGGAGCTCACCGAAACCGCCCAGGAATACTGGGAAGAAGACGACATGGACCAGGCGATCGAATCCCTTGATCAGGCCTATGCGCTGATCTTAAAGGTCCCCAACAATCAGAAGAACACCCAGCAAAAAGAAGACCTCCGGTTCATGATCTCCAAAAGGATCATGGAGATGTATGCTTCCCAGCAGACCACGGTCAAGGGGAGTTATAATGCCATCCCCATGGTGGTGAACGATCATGTAAAGCGTGAGATACTGTCATTCCAGACCGTGGAACGCGATTTCTTCCTGGAATCCTATAAACGCTCCGGCAGATACCGCAACGAGATGGCACAGGCATTGAGGGCAGCCGGACTGCCCGAAGAGCTATCATGGCTGCCGCTCATCGAAAGCGGGTTCAAGATCAGGGCATTGTCCCGTTCCCGCGCCTTCGGCCTCTGGCAGTTCATCCCTTCCACCGGATACAAGTTCGGCCTCAAAAGAAACGCCTGGATCGACGAGCGGCTCGATCCTGATAAATCCACCGCAGCGGCCATTGCCTACTTTAAAGAGCTCCATAATATGTTCGGCGACTGGGCGACCGTTCTCGCAGCATATAATTGCGGAGAAGGCTCCGTGGGGCGTGTCATCCGGAGTCAGAAGGTCAATTATCTCGATAATTTCTGGGACTTCTATGAGCGGCTGCCGCGAGAAACAGCCCGCTATTTCCCCCGATTCCTTGCCGTGCTGGCCATCATCAACGACCCGGCACACTACGGCTTCACCCTGACGGAACTCGACCAGCCGCTGCCGTACGAAACAGTGACCATAGAACGGCCGGTGCGCTTAAGCGACATGTCCGCAAAACTCGGGATCGAGCCAGGTGAACTCTCGGCGTTGAACCCTGAACTGCGGCGTGATGCAACACCGGGCACCAGCTATTCGCTCCGCGTTCCCCCCGGCAAAGGCGAAGCGCTTCTTGCCAGCCTTGACAAGTTGCCGAAATGGTCGCCACCGCAGGTGGAATATGTCGTGCATCGAGTGAGACGCGGCGAGACGCTGTCGCTCCTGGCGCTCCGCTACCGTACGAGCATCAATAAGATCATGGAAGTGAACAACTTCCGGCGCGGAAAACTGCTCAGCATCGGACAGAGGATAAAGATCCCGGTAAAGAATTCCGTCTGATCGCGAATAGGCATTGTCCGATCTTTTTTCTTTAGCGCCATCCAACACCCTCATGCCGGATGTGAATCATCCCCGGTCTGTTCATCATGTACTCGTCACGAAGGCCCTTCATCGCGAGGGTAAGGCTTGTTCTGGCACCATCGACAGACTGCGGAACAATGCTGCAGTCAGAAGGCGGCCTCCTGATTCGCTGAACCGCTCCTGTTTCTGCTCTACTGAAACCTGACAATAACACTTCGATGCCGGGCCGGTTCCGGGATCTTCAGGCATAGATTGGCAAGGGAGTGCCATTCATTTCAGAATAACGGGGGTGAGTCATGCGAAAAGTTGTACTCTTTTTATTTATTGGGTCATTATTCGCTTCAGTCATTACCTCGGCACAACAGACAGCACCAACCAGCACCAACCTTCCCGCAGAAACAGTCAATGCACCCGCTCCTGTTGATGCACCCAACCTTACGCTTACCCGCATGGAAATTTGTTCAACAGTGACGGACCGCAAACCGGTGAACATCGGGACGCATTTCCCGTCAAGTCAGGACAAGATATACTGTTTCCTGGAATTCGGTGGTGCCAAGAAGGAAACCTCTGTTGACGTGGTCTGGACGCTCGGTCAACTGGAGATGGGGAGGGTGAACCTGCCGGTAAGGCGGTTTCCCCTGTTCAGGACCTGGGCAACTAAAACAATATTCGGCATGAAGGGTGACTGGAAGGTTGAGGTGCTGGACGACAAGGGAGTTCTGATCAGATCAGCCGCATTCACGGTGCAGTAGCAGGAAGGCATCGTTGACATCGATTGGGTATGGCACGATTGACCAATAAAAGGGCGCAGGATACTAAATCCGCGCTTTTTTTACGTCAAGTCCCGATTATTTCGCTTTTTTTACATGCTCGTGAACGAAAATATGGTCACTGCAGTATCCCTGTCCGCCGCAATCCGGGCAATACCGGA
>MHDY01000148.1:22184-22615 GCA_001803705.1 Nitrospirae bacterium GWC2_56_14
CAAATGCGACGCTTACCGTTGTCGCGCCCGGCTATGTTGCCCTTGCCGGGCTCACCTATGATACAAAGGGTGACCTTGCGCCCAATCTCCAACGCGAAAATCCGCAAGCGTACCGACGGCTCACAAGCTACAAAGGATGGACAAACACGTTCCGCCCGGCAAAACTCACGTTTGCCGGCAGCATCACGCAGGAAGACGGAACGACCAAACAAGAAATTGTCGGCCGCGCAGAGGCTTCTCCGGGACAAGATACCCTGAACCTTAACAATCTCCCGTGGCGAGGGAGCCATGGTGTCGTTGCGGCGACGAATAAAGTTACCGACTGCATGATTGTACCCAAAGCCATACAGGATAAGCGCGGCTACGAGTGCGGTTCACTCCCCACGGACACATCCGATTGGGCACAAGAAAACGGATTTACTGCAGCGCCG
>MHDY01000149.1:0-2529 GCA_001803705.1 Nitrospirae bacterium GWC2_56_14
TGCCTGCCACTCCCAGCTCCTGCAGCGCGTTGACCAGCGCGGTATATCCTTTCGACTGGACATCCGGCTCCAGATTATAGACGCGGTCGAGGAAGAGGGACTCGATCTGCGCGGTCTTGACGAACTCATGGACCTCGATCATGCGGCTGCTTTCCGATGCGGCCTGTTCAAGCTCCTCGGGATCGACAAGGATGTATTTGCCGTCCTCCAGTTCGAACCCCCTGGACTGCTCTTCCGCAGGCACGGGTTGTTTGTCAAAAGCACAGATCATCTGCTGGCGCAGTCTCGCATGGTCGCGCGTGTGCAGGAGGTGGAACTGGATCCGCTCTTCCCTGACCGCGGAATGCAGCTTCACGGCCACGTCCGTCTCGCCAAAATGAATGATTCCTTTCCAGATCGTTCCGCCGGCCATGGTAGATCCTCCTGCTCTTCCCGTCCTTTTAAAAGGGACTGATAATATCCTCTATACAAAGAATAGCACTGGATCGCACAAGCGTCAACGCCGTTGCTGCCGGGCCGAACTGTTGAAATCGATCGGATTCCGGGCTCTCCCCGCAATGATCGCTGGTCAGGGTATATAATAGTACTAGCAGGTCATTGTAAAGTCTTCTGGCCGTCTTTGCGAGCGGAGCGAAGCAATCTCGTTTTTTATGGCCGGGGGAGACTTGGCGATCCCGGTTTTGAAAGAAATCAGCACCATCGGGATTGCCGCGTCGCAGAAGACGCTCCTCGCAATGACGGCTCGTGAGTTTTTCGGAAAGCAGCTAATGCAAACGAATTAAAAATTGTTACATCCCTCGGAGGAATTCCCCTCACCCTACCCTCTCCCGCAGAGGGGAGAGGATAAAAAGGGGCGCAGCATGTGTCATTATTTAATGATTTAATGCGTTCGTATTAAGAGAGGAACCTGCCATGATCGATATGACCCGCAAAGCGCTTCAGGTGAGCAATAACGGGGCCGATGAACACGCCCCCTCGGGCCCCTGCGAAGTGGGAACCGCCGGGCAGTCCAACGTCGAGCTCCTCGATGCCTACTCCCGGGCGGTCATATCCGTTGTCGATGCCGTCGGCCCTGCGGTCGTGAGCATTGGCGCCGCAACACGGACGAAAAAGAGCTCCGAACCCGAGGCGAACGGTTCAGGCGTTATCTTCGCGCCGGACGGGTATGTCCTGACGAACGACCATGTGGTGCAGGGCGCAAAACAGCTCTACGTGTCACTGACGAACGGAACAACGCACGAGGCGGTCGTGGTGGGCACGGACCCCGCAACGGACCTCGCCGTCATCCGCGCAGACTCCGCGAACCTGCCCTTTGCGACGCTGGGCGAATCGGCATCCCTGCGGGTCGGCCAGCTCGTGATCGCCATGGGCAACCCCTTCGGGTTTCAGTCCACCGTGTCTACCGGCGTAGTGAGCGCACTCGGCAGGTCGCTCAGAAGCAGGGCAGGACGGCTCATCGAGAACATCATCCAGCATACCGCGCCGCTCAATCCGGGCAATTCAGGCGGTCCGCTCGTGGATTCGCGCGGCAGGGTCGTGGGACTGAATACGGCGATAATCCTGGGCGCGCAGGGCATCGGGTTCTCCATCCCCTCGGACACCGCAAAATGGGTCGTATCCCAACTCCTTACGCTCGGCAGGGTGCGCCGGGGCTCTCTGGGCATTGCCGCGCAGCAGCGTCCGCTCAGCCGGCGGTCGGCGCGCTTTTTCAACCTGTCGCAGGCGTCCGTGGTCGAGGTCCTCTCGGTGAACCGCGGCGGCCCGGCGGCACAGGGAGGGATGCGGAAAGGCGACCTCATCGTGGCCGTGAACGGGACCGAGATGCCGAACGTGGACCTGCTCCAGAAGTTCCTGGCCGACTGGCCCATCGGCAAGCCCGTCAACGTGTCCGTGCTCCGTGTGCAGGAACGGCTCGAGATCGACGTTGCGCCTGTCGAGGCCGGGGCGCGGGAGTGAGCAGGAAGGAATTTGCCGCGAAGGTGCGCGAAGAACTCGGTCATGCTGGAACCCGCGATTTTTTTTAGCCGCGAATTTACGCGAATGAACGCTAAAAAAACGGTATCCATGACTCTCATTTTTGATGATCTCGTAAAAAGTCTGCCAAGCCGTCTTTGCGAGCGTAGCGAAGCAATCTCGTAGTTCGTATCTATCTGTTAAGACGAGATTGCCGCGTCGCTCCGCTCCTCGCAATGACAGCACGGGAGCCTTCTTACTTACGAATTCATCATTTTTTATTCGCGTTGATTTGCGTTCATTCGCGGTTCATTGTGTCGTGGAAGATCATTCTTTGGCCAGGAACCAGGCCCTTTTGTGAAGAGAAAGGAGGAATGGAAAATGGACCCGAGAAACCCCGTATATAAGATGCTGATCGGAATGACCCTGCTGCTGGCGCTCGCGGCCGAATTGCCGGCAGCAGAGTGCAAGCCCACGGGACGGGACATGCTCGGACCCTTTTACGAGCCCAATGCGCCGCTGCGTTCAAGTGTTGGAAAAGGGTATGTGCTGCAGGGGATCGTCAGGTCGGCGAAG
>MHDY01000149.1:2563-5066 GCA_001803705.1 Nitrospirae bacterium GWC2_56_14
TCTGGCTTGCAGGGCCTGATGGGGAGTACGACGATGCGCACCGGGCAACGGTCCGTACCGATGCCTCAGGCGCATACCGTTTCGAAAGCAACCTCCCGGGACCCTACGCATTCCGGCCGCCTCATATCCATGTCCGGGTCTCTGCCGAAGGACTCAAGACCCTGGTCACGCAGCATTATCCCGAGCCGGGAAAGACGGTCGCCGAGTTCGACCTGGTCCTCATTCCCGCCCGGTAACTTCGAGTATTTTAAATTGGTGAAACTGGAATAACCTGTTGCTGGAACCTGAAAGATCAGGTGCAAGGGTTTTTTCTTGATTCAATAAAATGAAATGATACACTCCCTTCCATGGAACCGATCAATACACAGGGATCAGAAAAACAACAGGACCCGCCCGAGGTAATTCCCGCTGTCGAATACCTTAAGACAGCGCGCCTTCATCTCCGAAGCAACCGGCAGAAGGAGGCCTACAGCGTTATGCTCCAGGCAAACGGGATCTATCCAAACCACCCCGTCATCCTTTCCTATCGCGGCTGGCTCCAGGCCGTGGTGGACAAAAAACCCAAGAGCGGGCTGGCTGCCTGCAGGAAAGCCTTCGTCCTGTTCAGGACCTCCGATCCCGATCTCGCGGGCAGGGTCTATCCCACCCTCTATCTCAATCTCGGCAGGACCTTCCTTCTCACGGGCAAGAAAAGGGATGCCTTCGATAACTTCCGCAAAGGGTTGAACTATGACAAGGGCAATGTGGAGCTCAAAAAGGAACTGGACCTCCTCGGCACACGGAAAAAACCGCCTCTCCCCTTCCTCTCCCGCTCCAACTTCCTCAATCAGATCATTGGCAAACTGATTCACCCAGGCCCGAAAAAACGCTTCAAAGCGGCCCGCTGACCTCACTGCCACGGCCCTGCCCCACGGTAACACCACGATTCGTGGCATATTCTAACCCCTTTCCTTGTGATACAATCGAATCAGCAGAGGCTTTGGAATGCCTTGCGCAGGAGCGACCATGAAAAATCAGGAGGTAGCGCAGCTCTTCGACGACATTGCGAAACTATTGGAGCTCAAGGGAGAGAACGTCTTCCGCGTCCTTGCCTACCAGCGGGCCGGTCAGACCATCGACGGCCTCCCGACGGATGTGGCAACGCTCTCTGACGAGGAACTGATCGCCTTGCCGGGCATCGGCAAGGACCTCGCGGGAAAGATCCGGGAGTACCTCGCCACGGGCAGGATCGCGAAGTACGACGAGCTGACCAGGGAGATCCCGGCAGGCGTGCTGGAACTGTTGCGCGTACCCGGCATCGGGCCGAAGAAGGCAAAACAGTTCTTTGAAAAGCTGAAGATCGCCGGCATCGACGATCTTGAGGCCGCAATCAAGGAAGGCAGGCTCAGAAAACTTCCCGGCATCCAGGACCGGACCGAGCAGAACCTCCTGAAAGGCATCGACCTGGCCCGTCGGTTCAGAGCTCGGACCTAGCAGGTTGTTGAAAAACCATTCAACCTAAAAAGAGCAGTTCAGCCACAAAAGGCACATAAAGCAACAATAAAGCGCTTCACCAAGAAAGTGACTATGCTTTCTGCGTTAAGAAGATGTTACTATGTGAATTTTGTGACTTATGTGGCCAACTGCCGTATCTAGGTTAAAAGATGCCATCCTGAACGAACTGACGTTCAGAAAGACAATCCGAACAAGGCCCGGCTCAAGTATTTCCCGGAAGCGCACAATTTATTGTGAGATTCTGACGCCACCGTCCATGCGTGCTACACTTATAGAAAAAGGGTTGGCCCCTCTCTGCTTTGGAACGAGAGGAAGTGGATGACCCGGAGAATATTGCCACAGGAGGCGGAGAAATGAAGTTTCCCATCGTTGTGATGTTGGTAGCCAGTTTGACGTTCGTTTCGTGCAGTGGCGGAGGAAGCGACCTGCCTCCCATCTTTACCACCCAGATTTTAAGCGACCCGGTGTACGACGGCGACATCGCGCTGGGTTTCGTGTCCGGGACGTACACCGTGACACAGACCAACACCCAAGTCGTATTTGCCGGCATTGACCCTGCAACCCTTGATGAATACCGCGCATTCCTGGACTTTTATCTGGGCGGACCGGGCGGTGTTCCGCTCAATGCGGGCATCGCTTCCGCGACCCTCGATATCTTCATCAACGACATACTGCCGACGACCGGAACGATCCCGATGCGCATCGATCTCGTTTACTTTCAGCCGCCGAATTTGATCAGCACGGATTTCGACCGTACGATCCAGCCTGCGCTGGCAAGTATCACGTTCCCGATCTTCCAGAGCGACTTCGGTCAACACGTAGTTATAGATGTGACCTCATTGATGAGGGAGGCGCAGAGACTGGGACTGCCTGACTTCCAGGTCCGCATCATGGAGGACCTCGGACAGGTCGATCCCGGCATCATCGAGATCGACGATACTACGATACCAGCGGACCGGCCGTTCTTTGCGCCCTTGCTGGAGGTGGCGTATTACTAAATGCAGTTGTA
>MHDY01000150.1:0-5374 GCA_001803705.1 Nitrospirae bacterium GWC2_56_14
CACATCGAATGTCAGCAGTCTGTACCCGGCCTGGTCGGAACCGGTGGCAAACACCGTCGTTTTCAGTTGCCCGGCAATACGTTTACGGGTAAAGGCAACGTCATAGAGAGATTCCAGGTTGCGGCCGTCATTGCCGATGCTTATGGTTTTTTCACAATCGGCCGGACCGGTGGGAGGGCAGATCCTTTTTGGTTTCAGCGTTACCAGGTAGAACAGTTCGTCCGGCATCACCTTACCGGTCTTGTTCTTGATCCCCTTCAGCTCGATTTTGTAGCGGGTGCCGAGTTTCAGGTTATAGTCCGGAATGAAGGTGACCGATTTCCCGCCATTGCTGAACGACAGGGTGCCGGTGACGGTCTCGGTGCCTCCGGTTTCATTGAACATGGTGACCGTAAAGCCGCTTTTTACCGTTGTCTGATCGACTTCCTGGGTAAAGGTGAAAGAGATCGGCACCGAAGGATCGTAATCCTTGAAGCGTGAAGGGATCATTGCCAGACGTGGCGGATCGTTGCTGCTGGCATTGCCGATGATCCCCAGGCTCAGCGGCTCGCCGCGCAGCGGTGACTGGTCTTCGATTGTCCTGATAACTTTGCCGGTCTGCGGATTCTTGACGATGATTCTGAATTGCGGGATTATCACTCCGTCGACCTTGCCGTCAGCATACTTCACCCTTAAGAAGAACTTTGCCGTACGGTCTCCATTGAACGAAACCGCGAGACCTCCCTGATTCAGTTCGGCGATATTTATCGGAATGGTGGTTCCCGCGGACATATCTTCCAGAATGATTTCGGTGACCGCCGCACCGGTGATCGGCGTGGTTGGATGGTCTGTATTGTACGCATCAATTTCCGTTTGGGTCGGATCAATGGTGCCGGTCTGTACCCGAAGCATCAGGTTACCGCTCCCGGAGGCAGTGGTCAGAGCGGTCCGGGTAAAGTCGGTAAAGGACCGCTGAACGCCGTCATAGTTGACAACGGCCACTGTCAGGGAATCGCTGACGGACCCTTCAACCGTGAAGGAAACCGGAACATCGGTTATGGGGAAAATCTTCTCGACGACCGGATCCTTGCTCTTGTTGGTGATCTTCACCTGGGTCAGCTTGTCGCCGTACTTCTCCAGGCTGAACCTGATGCTCATCTTGCCCGGAGCGGTTGTCTCATACACCTTGAAGAACCTGAACGGCGCAGGCGAGCCACTGCCACTGTCCAGCTCAACCTCGAAGAGGTCCGTCCCTTTGCCGTCCATTTCGAAATTCATTTCCAGGATGTTGCGTGGGAAACGCTGCTCCGAATTCAATGTCGTATTGTTGACGATGATCTCTCTGTCATTGGCATTGAGATCCTGGCTGCGGATTGTAAGGGTATGGCTGTTGGGGATCACGTTGACGCGGCCGGAGAGGATCGGCAGACAGAACATTTGGGAATTAACGGCACTATTATAATTGGCTGCAAGCGTGGGCAGGACCATGACAAAATCGGAAACGCTCTGAATCTGTGCCGCAATCCCGCCATAGACGGCGTTGATGAACTGCCCGTAGGCAATCCCGACCGGCTTGTACGAACGGAGGAACCCGTAGACACCTGCCCCGGTTACTCCCGGGCATGGGGGTGATGATGTGGCAATGCGATCGCCAAAGTAATGGGCGGTGTCGACCACATTCAGCGTCGGCAAACCATCGTCGTACGCCACCTGGGCAACCACCCACTGGTCGAGGCGCGTCTCGCCCCCCTGGGGCGGAACTGAGACATCGATATATTTTGCCGGGGTCGCTCCGCCGAAATCCAGTTCCACCCCGGCGGTGAATGCATACACCTGACGGGCTTCCTCGGTGAGTTGCACCGGGAAATCCGCCTCGGCAACCGGCTTCACCGTCACTACGGCCGGCCCGGAAAATGTTCCCGCCGGAACGGACAGCTCTATTCCTGCCGGCCCCTGTACGATCCCCCCGTCTATGCCAACAACCTCGGAAATGCTGCCGTCGCCGTTCACCTGTCTGAACTTTGGCAACGGCAACGTGGTAGTCGCACCGGATGGACCGGAAATTTCAAGCTGCAGCTGGTCGGTAATCGATGCCTTTACCGTGGCGGTGAATCCGCCGTTCGTCTCGACCAGCACCGGGTTCCGTTCCCCGGTGGTCAGGTTGACGATGACGACGGTATCGTGGAGCCCCGCGGTCCCCTGGGTGCCGGTAACGGTGGTCTGGCCGTTCGAGCCGGGAACTGACGCCGTTACGCTCCCGGCAGGAGGGGCGGGCGGCGGTGAGGTATTGAGGGCGGTGAATGTCGAGGTGAACCCTGCGGCATCCATGGTCGTTCCGGAGCGATCGACCAGCCCCTTGATGGAAACGGTATAGAGGGTATTGGAGGCGAATGGTTCCCCATGCCGGAAGGTGACGATCATGCCGTCGGCGCTCAGTTCCACCGAACCGGTCATGGCAACGCTACCTGCGTCGGCAATTCTGATGGTATCCAGGGTGACGGAAGAAACGACAACCGGCTCGGAAAGGGTTATTTTGACCGGGTCTGCCAGCGGGACATTCATCGCGCCTGTAGCAGGCACTATGCCCACAACCCGCGGAGGCTCGATCCTGAGGGAGAGATCGAGAGGCAGGTACGCTTGAGCAGCCGCGGCGCCGCCTGCAGTCCCTTTGTCCAGCTTGACCGGGTCTTGTGCCGTCAGGTCGATGGTCCCCGGCATAACGGCAGTTGCATAGAAACCGTTGTCCTCGGAGAAGGCGATGAAAGGAAGTCCCCCGCCACTGACGACTGCGCCGGTAAACGCACCTCCCCCTGTGCCGGTCACCATCCCGCCGGCATAGCCGAGCGCCTGCGCCGCCTGGAGCACCAGCACCCTGCCTTCACTGCGGATGCCGGGGAAACGGGCAGTAGTAGTGCCGGGGATGGTAATGGTGGACGTGATGGCATTTGCTTCCGCACTTGCGGCTCCGATGACTGCAAACCGTGTCGCGCCGCCCGTCTCTACAGGGGTGACGACAAGGAGATCGCCGCCGGCGACGAAGTCCGCCGGCACGGGCACCGAGAGGATCGCCGGTTTGGCCAGCACCTGACCACCAAGGGAGACGGTAACCCCACCGACCAGCCGGAAACCGGCAGGGATAGACAGCCCGCTCTCGGGAAGGCTGAAAGACTTGACATTTACCGGTACGAAGCCGGCCAGCGCCCCGGCCGGGAAAACCAAAGACTCTCCTCCGGGACCGTAAACCGTCCCGCCGGCAAAGCCGACGACAGCAACCGAACCGGAACCTGGCGGAGGCACCGCGGCAGTTATGGTGATGACACCTTTTTCGAGGGTAAGGCCGGCAAAATCCTCACCGGCTGATATGTAATAGTCGGCAGTGACGGTCCCGGTCTGTCCGTAAGAATAAAGTACTATCTCCTGGAAATACGGCTCCGAAACCATCCGTTCGCCACTGTAGAAATTGTAGTCCTCGGCGATATTTGCCCAGACGACGGTACCGCTGGTCAGCGGTGCATCGGCAGCGATGCGCGTTCCCACAAGCGATTTTGCGCCCGGTTTGTACAGGATGAGCTTCGGCTGCGGGGTGACCGTCGCCTGTACAGTCTCCGGAACAGCTGCGGATCCGGCAGCAACGAGTGTTGCCCCTGCCGGCGGAAGAGCCTGCGCCGCCCCATCGGGAAGGACCACGGCATACTGTGCGGTAGCCGGCACTTCGAACGTAAAGGTCGTGCTGTCAGCCGAGAGGGTAGGCGAACCGAGGGATACCCACGATCCGGTCTCCTCCTGCCACATTGCGACGGCGGCCTGGGGAGGGAGCGCCGAACCAAAGAGGTTCGGTATCGATACCGAGGCTGCGACGCTCAAAGCGAGTCCATGCGGTGCGACATCGACCGCCGCAACGGGCGACCACCCGAAGGGGAGGCGTCCCTGCAGCCCTTGGCCGCTTATCTGCGTTACCGCGATGGATCGGTCAGTGGGAAAAGCCCCGGAGGGGAAGGTGACACGTATCTGGCCGGTCGTGGCGGAATGGTCAACGGGAAGAGCCGACGGGAACCCTGCTGCAGCCGCGCTGAACGATGCAGTCGCCGTGCTGCCGAGCATTGTCGATACCGGAAAATCCGTTCCGAGGGGCGTCAACCGCGCATCCGGGACACGGGTCCCCGTCTGCACGAGGACCGCGATGCCCGGACGGTCCGCACTCGTAAATCCGGCTTTGTTGACGGCAACCGAATAGGCGCCTTCATCAGCAACCATCGAATACCTGCCGCGTCGATCCGTCAGTGTGTCACGCTGTGGTTTTCCGGCAGCAGAAACCGTCACCGTCGCCCCTTGGAGGGGAAGCCCGGTGGTATCGTCATAAACGGCGCCGGTAATTACTCCCTGCCCCAGGACTGCCACCATTGATTCAGCGGACGCGGTGGCGGGGTTGCCGACTGCATCGACGGCACGAACCTCCACAACAAGCTGCATCCCCGATTCTGCCCCCGCAGGAAGCGGCAGTTCCACTACCTGATCGAGGGGGGACGCAAATGTTGCCGCTTTTTGGTGGGCGAGATAGATCTCCACCAACGCAACGCCGCGGTCATCCGTCACCTTCAGGGTCACCGGCAGCTTCGCCCCCGGTTGGACAACAGGCGGGACGGACAGGGTTATTGCCGGGGCCTGCGTATCGGGTTCCTCGACAACGGCGGATTCGGCGGTGGCGGATTCCGTGTTCCCGCTGAAATCGATCACCGTGACGCCGAAGACGATCTTCTGGCCGGCGGAAGCTATCGGCACAATGTAGGAAATGCTATTGGCAGGCGGGATGACACTGCCGGCGGCAACGCCGTCCGCGGTAAAATCGAGGCGGGCGATTCCCTGGTTATCGGCAGCAAGAGCACTGAGGGTGATTGTTGTTTCTGCCTTGACTTCACGAGGCACAGACAGTGCCACTGACGGAGTAACGGTATCCGGGAGAGCTACCGTCGCAACATTTGTCGTGGTGTCGGCGGTGTTTCCGGCAGCATCGCGGGCGGTGGCGACCACGGCTATGGATGTACCGATTGCCTGAGCTTCCGAGAGGGAAATGCTTATTTCGCACGTCGCGGCGGTACAGGTTTTTTCCTGACTCCCGGCGACGATCTTCACTTCGCTGACACCGACGTTGTCAGTCGCTGAAGCGGTTGCGGTGAACGACGATCCGGGAATTGCTTCCTTCGGCACGTTGAGCACGACCGCCGGAGGTACGGTATCCGAAATGCCGAGTGTGTACTGGCGGCTGTCTGTTCCTCCCTTGCCGTCAGAGGCGCTAACCTCGAACGTGTAGCTTTTCCCCAATTCTCCAATGCCGGGG
The DNA here is from genome assembly GCA_001803705.1 of Nitrospirae bacterium GWC2_56_14. Taxonomy (GTDB): domain Bacteria; phylum Nitrospirota; class UBA9217; order UBA9217; family UBA9217; genus GWC2-56-14. The sequence goes on from MHDY01000150.1 coordinate 5,315, forward strand.
CGCCAGTTGATGCCCCCGGTTACAGGATCAATGGTCATTCCCGACGGTGCGCCGGCAACG
>MHDY01000150.1:5386-8267 GCA_001803705.1 Nitrospirae bacterium GWC2_56_14
ATGGCAAAAGCTATGGTGTCGTCATCGGGGTCGGTCGCCACAACTGCCGGAGTATAGGAATAATCTACCTTTGGCGCCGGCAACGACTGGGTGACGATGATCGGTTTTCGATTGACGTCGGTCACCGTGATCGACACGATCTCCTGAGAGGCAAGGGCGGTGGGCCCGGTGCCGTCGCTGAGACTGAAAGCGATCTGGTAGGTTCCCGCATGGGTGAAGCCTGGCGTCCAGGAAAAAAGGCCGGTGGCAGGATCTATGAGCGCCCCGCCCGGGAGAGGCTTGGCAGCCGCGGTGAACGGATCGTTGTCGGGATCGGTGCCGGTAACGGCGAACTCGAGTTTCTGTCCTTCTGCGACAGTTTTTGACCCGATGTGGGACAGTATCGGCGGCCGGTTTGTGTTCGTCACGGTGATGATGACTATTCCATCAACACTCGCCATGCCATCGCTGACGCTGAAGGTGACATCATATTTCCCGGCGGCATCGTACCCGGGAGCCCAGCTGAAGGTGCGCGATGCGGCGTCGAAGGATGCGCCCGCAGGCAAACCGGACTTGACGGAGAAGGTGAGCGGGTCGCTGTCAGGATCACTGCCGGAAACGATGAATGAAAGGGTTTCGCTTTCGGCCACCGTCTTTGCTCCGATGGCACTAAGCTGCGGCTGTCGGTTTTCTGAGCGCACCACTGTCACCGTTACCCGGGACGGAGCGCTGGTGGCCCCCTGATTGTCGGTCGCTACCAGATCAAAATAATAGATGCCGGGAGCGAGCGTTACTGTCGGAGCGGCATCATCGGCAGGCTTCGGCGTTCCGCTCCAGGCGAAGGAGACAACTGTCCCATCCATGTCCGTGCCGCTGCCGGAGAGAGTCACCGTGGCGGATTGCTCGCCGGGCAGGAGCTGTATCGTCTGGTTATTGCCTGCGTTTGCGACTGGGGGTTCGTTCGGCGGCGGATTTACCGTGACGGTTACAAGCGACGGCTGGCTTTGCGCCCCCTTGTCGTCGGTGACGACGAGGGCGAAGGTATGGGTGCCGACGCCGAGGCTTACGGAAGGCCTGGCCACGTCGGCGGGATCGACCGGCCCCGTCCACGCATAAGCCGTAACGGTGCCGTCGTCATCCGACGAAGTGCTGCCGTCGAGCTGCACCGGCACCGTCGTCTGGCCACGTTGCAGCGTAATTGGGGCCACTGTTCCCGCATTCGCCACAGGGGGCTTGTTCGCAGGAAGAGTTCCATAGGTGAGCACCTTGTAGGTGAAGCGAACGCTAGCCGCGCGGACGAATTTTGCGGTGAAAGTCACTTTGCCCTGCGGAGCCAGAACCCCGGACGAGAGGTTTGAAGACAGGTCGTAGTAATATTTGCCGTAGGGAGGAACGCCGGGACCACCAAGAGCTGTCGGCATCGTCACTGCGGCAGCGCTGATATCGATCACCGCATGAAGCGGTACCCGGATCGCCATATCCGAGAGGTTCTGAATGGTCAAGTTGACCGTCGTCGTAGCTTTAAGCGTCACCCGGTCGGTGATACTTACCTCATTGCTCTTGGTGACACTAACGAGTGAACTCAGGTCCTCGGCACCGGCAACGGCACTGAAAGAAAAAAAGCCGGCCGCACATATCACCGCGACCAGCTTCACTAAAAATATACGAGCTTGAAAAAGCCTGACCTTTTCCATCGGCTACCTCGTCTGCGCTGTAAAGAACTTCGTTGAAACCAAAAATCCGTCAACGTTCTTCTTTGTTCTCGTGGTTACATTCTTTTTTTGGAACGGCTGGCGCGTACCCGGACCCCAAGGGCTCCAAGAGCGAAAGCGAACAAGGCAAAGGTGGATGGTTCGGGAACAGGAGTGGTAAAGGGGGAGAAAGTGACGTCATCAATTAGGAAGGAGGTGATTTTGCCGTCATCCTGATCATAGAGGTCAAAGTAGAGCGTGCCGGGATCACCCGTCACCGTGAAACTGAAAGGTGTGGAGAAGTCATTACCTATATTAAAGCTGGCGAAAGCAGCTCCGAATGAGACGTTGAGGTAATCATCGATATACAGATCCCCATCTGACGGACCAGAGCTGTCTTCAATTTGTTTTATTCCGAGGGAAAACTGAATCGTACCCGGCTCGAAGCCTGACAATTCTTGGTAAAGCGACGACAACCATATGCCGGTGTCATATCCTTGGGTGGAAAGAACGGCTTTCCCTGCATCGACAATGGCCGGATAAGGTACTGAAGCCGGGGGTGTATATCCCAGGTCGTACTCCTCAGTCCAGCCGTTCAAGTCGTCAGAAAAGTTTCCATTCATAATCGGTGTGGCCGACGCGTTGGAAAAAGTAAAAAGCAGTATGGCCAGTAACAGAACAACATGATAATTCTTCCACATATAACCTCCCTCCAAGTACAACAGAACCTAAACCAGGTGTTATGGTTTTTCTTTAAGGAGCAAATTATATGCCGTGCCGTAACATTGTTATTTAATTGAAATCATTTTGTGCTTAGGGTGGGTGAGTGTAAGGAATGTCGACAGTGCGCCGGGATTGCTTACAGCAATGGGCCGCTGCAATCGCATCTGGAGGCCATCAGCCTCACGAATCTTGAACCGGACGGCACCTACTTCTATACAACTTTAACCCGCGACGTATCGGGCAATGTTGCGGGTCATTTCGACAATGGGAGGTGTGCCTATCGATCCGGTACCCCAGGCTCGGTCGGAAACGGCATAATCGGCCCCAACACATCCTGACTGCCACTGCGGCAACCATTTTTAAAGTTAAATCTTTTTTATTGTAAAGATATCCAACTGGATCTTGTTTTGGACACATAGATCGGCCCCTTGAGTTTACCGGCATCTGTCCGGTCTTTTGTGCTACTATGGATGCCTTCAATGGAAACG
>MHDY01000150.1:8317-8517 GCA_001803705.1 Nitrospirae bacterium GWC2_56_14
CTGTATATCGGAAACATTCCTTTCAAGGCTGCTGAGGAAAATATCAGGGATATCTTTGCCCAAGCCGGCCAGGTATCGTCGATCGATTTGGTAACTGATGCGCGCACCGGAAAGCCGAAGGGTTTTGCGTTCGTGGTAATGGCATCGGAGGAAGAGGCACAGAGGGCTATTGAAACCTTGAACGGGACAGAGCTTCTGGG
>MHDY01000151.1 GCA_001803705.1 Nitrospirae bacterium GWC2_56_14
TCGCGGCCCGAGGCGGGAAACGATCGACCAGTCGCATGCCCGGCTGCAGGATGCGGAGGTTGCGGTGGCGCGCGCGAAGACCAAGCTGGGATACACGACTGTGGTGTCGCCGGTCGCCGGATTCGTCCTGTCGAAAAATGTGGAGGCGGGCGAACTGGTCGCCGCCGGCACCCCGGTCGTCACCGTCGGCGACCTGAGCAGCGTCTGGCTGCGCGCCTACGTAAGCGAGACCGACCTGGGCCGGGTGAAACTGGGGCAGCCGGCCAGGGTAACGAGCGACACGTGGCCGGGGAAGGCGTATGACGGCCGCGTCACCTTCATCTCTTCCTCGGCGGAATTCACGCCGAAGAGCGTACAGACCCAGAAAGAGCGAGTCAGGCTGGTATACCGCATCAAGATCACCATTCCGAACCCGGCTGCGGAATTGAAGCCGGGAATGCCGGCGGACGGAACGATCCTTCTGGCAGCCGGGGAACGCGGTCAGAAAGGAACCCGGTGACGGCTCCTCATGCCATACGGGTGGAAAACCTCGGTAAGCAGTTCGCCGGGGTCACTGCCGTGGATGATGTATCGTTCTCCGTGGCTCCCGGTGAGCTTTTCGGACTGATCGGCCCCGACGGTGCCGGCAAGACGACGACGGTCCGGATGCTCGCGTCGATCATGGACCCGACTGCCGGGGATGCGTGGGTGACCGGCCGCCACACGGTCCGCGAAGCGGAGAAGGTCAAGGAAGACATCAGCTACATGAGCCAGCGCTTCGGCCTCTATCCCGATCTTACGGTGCAGGAGAACATCGACTTCTACGCCGACATCTACGGCATCGGCAAGAAGGAGCGACGCGAACGCATCGACCGGCTACTGGCATTCAGCAACCTGACGCCGTTCAGGCAACGGCTTGCAGGGAAGCTCTCTGGCGGAATGAAACAGAAGCTCGGCCTGGCGTGCGCCCTGATTCACACCCCTGCGGTGCTGTTCCTCGATGAACCGACCAACGGGGTGGACCCGGTATCGCGGCGGGATTTCTGGCGGATACTCCACCAGCTTCTGGAGGAAGGGGTTACCATATTCGTGACCACGGCATACCTGGATGAGGCGGATCGATGCCACCGGGTCGGGCTGATCGACAAAGGGAGGCTGCTCGCCTGCGACACTCCGGCCAACCTGCGAAAGCTCATGAAAAGCAATATCCTGGAGATCATTACGACAGACTCGCGGAAAGCGGTTGCGCTGTTGCGGGAAAAATTGACCGGCGAATCGATTTCCCTGTTTGGCGCCCGAATTCATGTCACGACGGCAACTCCGGAACCCACGGCATCACGCATCTCTTCGCTGTTGCGTGAAGAGGGAATCTCCTTGCAGTCGATGCGGGAAGTCGAGCCGAACCTGGAAGACGTATTCGTCTCGGTGCTTTCGGAGGAGCGCAGATGATGCCCGCGCCGGAGTCATACGTGACGGATGGACATTCGACACAGGAACCTCGCCAACCGGTCGTGGTGCTACGCGACCTGGAAAAGCGTTTCGGCGATTTTACCGCAGTGAATAAAGTCACGCTGGAGGTGCGGAAAGGAGAGATTTTCGGCTTCCTCGGACCCAACGGCGCGGGGAAATCGACAACGATCCGCATGTTGTGCGGCATCCTCCAGCCAACGGGAGGGATGGGCTCGGTAGCGGGATTCGACATCACCCGGCAGCCGGAGGAGATCAAAAAGAACATCGGCTACATGAGCCAGCGGTTCTCCCTCTACGAAGACCTGACGGTTGAGGAGAATATTGACTTCTACAGCGGCATCTACCAGATACCGGCCGATAAGAGAGCGGAACGGAAAGAATGGGTGCTGCGCATGGCAGGGCTTGAGGAACGCCGCCTCTCCCGCACCGCAACCCTCTCGGGGGGATGGAAGCAACGCCTGGCACTGGGATGCGCAGTCCTCCACGCCCCCCCGATCATATTCCTGGACGAGCCCACATCGGGAGTCGATCCGCTCAGCCGACGGAATTTCTGGGACCTTATCTACCACCTGGCGGAGGGAGGGGTAACTGTCTTCCTCACCACCCATTACATGGACGAAGCCGAATACTGCGACCGCCTCGGGCTCATCTACCGCGGCGAATTGATCGCCCAAGGCACGCCGGATGAGCTGAAAACACGGTACATGGCGGAAGACGTGATGGAAATCGCCTGCGCCAAGCCCCAGGAAGCGCTGCGGCTCATCACCGCACTGCCGGGGATCGGCTACGCCTCCCTTTTCGGCAGCAAGCTGCACGTGGTCGCAGAAAAAGGAGAGCGGACGCCGGAGGAGTTCCGGCAGGTCCTGGAGCGCGAGGGAATACCGACGGAAAGCGTCGAACGGGTGCTTCCATCCCTGGAGGACGTATTCGTATCGCTTATCGAGGCGCGCGACCGGCAGGAAGGGGCACAGCGGGAATTTGCCCGCTGACGGTGACGGCATGGACATCGAACCGGGACAACAGGTGACGGCACCATGAAAATCCACCGGATACGAGCAGTCGCCAGGAAAGAGTTTCTCCACGTCATCCGCGATCCCCGCAGCCTCGGAATGGGGATTGCTATCCCCCTGCTCCTGCTCTTTCTCTTCGGCTACGCCCTTACCCTGGACGTGGACCGGGTCTCGCTGATCGTCTGGGATCAGGACAATACCCCGACAAGCAGGGACTTCCTCAGCCGCTTCACCGGTTCCCGCTACTTCTCCCTCCATGCCCCCGCCACCAATTACCGGGACATCGAACATGCCATAGACACCCGAAACGCCCTCGTCGCCATCGTGATCCCCCACGATTTCACCGGCCGGTTGGACTCCGGGAGGGACGCACCCGTCCAGGTACTGGTGGACGGCACCGATTCCAATACCGCCACCATCGCTCTCGGTTACGCAGAAGCGGTGGCTGGCGAGTGGTCACGCTCCGTCGTGCTGAAACAGGCGCTCCGCGGGGGGGAGCGCCCCCTGCCGCAACTCGTGGATCTCAGGCCCCGCATTTGGTACAACTCCGACATGGCCTCAAAAAATTACATATTTCCGGGGCTCATCGCCGTCATCATGATGGTCATCACCGCGCTGCTCACCTCCCTGACCGTAGCGAGAGAATGGGAAACCGGTACCATGGAACAGCTGATTTCCACCCCGCTGCAGGGGCCGGAGATCATCATCGGCAAGCTCGTCCCCTATTTCGTCATCGGATTGCTCGACCTTCTCCTGTCGGTGCTCGTCGGGCGATTCCTGTTCGACGTTCCGCTCAGGGGGAGCCTGTGGCTCCTGACAGGGCTGTCCGTCATCTTTCTCATCAGCGCCCTTTCCATCGGCATGCTTATCAGCATCGTGACCAAGTCGCAGCTTCTGGCCAGCCAGCTCGCCCTGGTGGCTACGATGCTCCCCTCCTTCCTCCTGTCGGGATTCATGTTTCCCATCGAGAACATGCCGCCGCCGTTGCAGGTAATGACTCATATCATCAGCGCCCGGTACCTGGTGATCATTCTCCGGGGGATCTACCTGAAGGATGTGGGGCTCGATGTCCTCTACGGAGAGGCGGCGGTGCTTACCTTGTTCGGGGGGGTGGTCATCACGCTGGCGATCTTGAAATTCCGGAAGAAGATTACGTGACCGGAGGGGACCACCCATGATGGACAGGCTGAAAGCGATGCTCGTCAAGGAGTTCATCCAGGCGTTCCGGGACCCGCGAATGCGGTTCATCCTCCTCGTCATCCCGATCATGCAGACGATCATCTTCGGCTATGCGGTAAATACCGACGTAACCGATGTTGCAACGGCAGTGTACGATCTGGACAACAGCCGGGAGAGCCGCGACCTGATCGACCGGTTCGCCAGGTCGGAGTATTTTTCGGAGTATGAATACGTGCAGCGCGAGGAACGGGTGCGTGAACTGCTGGACAGGGGGGACGTCAGGGCGGTGATCCGCCTGGAAAGAGGCTTCGGCGCGGCCATCCGCTCGGGCCGGCCCGCTGCGGTGCAACTGCTCCTGGACGGCACCGACTCCAATACTGCCGGCATCGTTGCAGGCTACGCAGCCACGATCGTCTCGCGCTACAACATCGACGTCTCGACCCAGCGGCTGGCACACCGGGGAATCGTGCCCGGCCCCGCCGGGGTACGGCTGGAAACGAGGGCATGGTTCAACGAGAACCTGGAAAGCAGAAACTATTACGTTCCCGCCGTAATCGCCAACATCGTCATGGTCATCACCATGCTCCTGTCGAGCATGGCCGTGGTGCGGGAAAAGGAAATCGGGACCATGGAACAGATGATCGTCACGCCGATCGGCAAATGGGAGTTCATCCTCGGCAAAACGGTCCCCTTCGTCCTTATCGGCTTCATCAACGTCGCCCTCGTTACCGCAGCCGCCGTCTTCTGGTTCAAGGTCCCGCTCAGGGGCAGTCTCTTCCTGCTCTTCTTCGGCACCGCCCTCTTCCTGCTCAGCAGCCTCGGCTTCGGCCTGTTCATTTCAACCGTAAGCCATACCCAACAGCAGGCGATGATGAGTGCGTTTTTCTTCCTGTTCCCGGCCATGCTGCTGTCAGGCTTCGCCTTCCCCATCGCCAACATGCCGGAGCCGGTCCAGTGGCTCACCTACCTGAACCCCCTGCGCTACTACCTGGTCATCATCCGGGAGATTTTTCTGAAAGGGGTGGGTATCGAGATTCTGTGGCCCCAGATGGCGGGGTTGGCCATCCTTGGCGCCTGCATCTTTTTCTTTGCCGTCAGCAGGTTCCGGAAAACATTGTCGTAGGAGATCGCGGCTTCAACCGTCGGTACGCGGGGCCGGGAACTTGGCGGAATAATCGGTCTGTTCCCGCAGCGCCTGCTCTTCGAGGACGATTCGATGGCGCAGAATGAGAATGTTGACCGGAAAGTAGGCTGCGAAGGTAATCGGCGAGCGCAGGAGGAGCGGCAACAGCACGAACTCCAGCATGACGACCAGATAGTTCGGATGCCGCATGAAGCGGTACGGCCCCTTCCGGCTCACCTCCCCCCCGGGGAGCAGGACGATGCGGGCATTCCACCAGATGCCGAGGGACGCCATGCACCAGTAGCGGAGCCCCTGCAGGAGCACATACGCCCCGAGGCAACACCAGGTGAGCGCGTTTGCCGGAACGCGCCACGGTACCGATTCGATGAGAAGGGACACGATAAAGAGCGTATGGAGAAAGGCGATCGCCAGGAAGGTATTAGGGTAGAACTCCCTGCCGCCACGCGCTTCGATGAGTCGCTGGTTGCGGCGGGAGATGACCAGCTCCAGTAATCGCTGGCCCACCAGCAGCGGAAAAATCCAGAAGAGTGACACTCATACCTCCAGCAGCAGCATCTCCGCGGAAAATCCGGGCCCGAAGGCAACCAGGAGACCGTGCCCCCTGCGGGAGGATTGTTCCGAGGAGAGCCACTGTTCGAGCACCATCAGGACGGAGACCGACGACATGTTTCCGAACCGGCGGAGCACTTCCTCGGTGGCATCCAGTTGAGCGCCTTCCAGTTCCAGTGACTTCCTGAGTGCGTCAATCACCCGCGCCCCCCCCGGATGGGCAATAAAATGAACGAGATCCTGCCGGCGCACTCTCTGGGAACGGAGAAAGGGGTCCAGCAGCCCTGCCAGCTGCTGCCTCACGAGCGCCGGCAACAGCGGCGACAGCACCAGGTTCATCCCCTGATCGGTGAAATCCCATCCCATCAAACGATAGCTGTCGGGAAAGAGATGGGACGCGGTGGCAGTCACTGCCGGACCACGCGTCCCGGTATCATCGCCTGCCACCAGGACGGCCGCGCAGCCGTCGGAAAAAAGCGAGGCTGCAACCACGTTCTTTTTGCTGATC
>MHDY01000152.1 GCA_001803705.1 Nitrospirae bacterium GWC2_56_14
CTCAAAGACCCCTCGTTCCTGCTCGGGCACGCTTCCCAACGGGTTGACGACCTGTGCCAGCGGCTCGATGGCGCTCTCGTCAGAAATCTTGCGCGGCAGCGAAACAGACTGCTGTCCCTGCAGACCCACTTTCGCTTGACCAATCCGGCGGTCCAGGTGGAACGCGCTCGGGAACTGGTCCTGTCGCTGTCAGCCCGCGGCGAAAAAGCGATCCTGCTCACTATCGAGCGGAGCAGGGAGCGGAGCTGCGTCAATGCCGCAAAGCTACAGGCGCTTTCCCCCCTGAGGACGCTGGCTCGCGGCTATTCCATAGCCACGCTTCAAGACGGCTCCGTCGTCACCGATGCTGCCCGGATTAAAGCAGCCGACCGGATCGGCGTGCGGTTCTCCAAGGGAGGCGCCCGCTGCCTCGTGGAAGAGGTATGGGGGGAAAATGAGCCATCCTGACGGGGCGCCGCGCCGCTCCCGATACCCGGCACCGTCCTGAACCGTTCCCCCGCAATCCTTGACTGACCGGGGGTATCCTGTATAATGCACCTCACCTCCCGTATGGAGAATCTGATATATGGCTGTAGACAAGTTCGAGAATGCGCTGAAAAAGCTGGAAGACGTTGTACGGCGGCTCGAGGAGGGGGATCTTTCCCTTGAAGACTCCCTGAAAGCGTTCGAGGAGGGGGTGAAGCACGCCGCCTTCTGCACCTCCAAGCTGGATGAGGCGGAAAAGAAGGTAGAACTGCTTCTGAAGCAAAAAAGCGGCAGTTTCATCAGGGAAGATTTCCGCCTCGACGACGCCTAGCATTTTTCCCATCCCACCTTTGACAGGACGAGATATGGACCTGAAGCAGTATCTGAAGGAGCGGTGTCAGCTTGTGGACGCGGCACTGGACCGCTATCTGCCCCGGGAAGACGAGTTGCCGGTCAGTCTTCACAAAGCCATGCGGTACTCCGTCTTCGCCGGCGGGAAAAGGGTGAGGCCGATCCTGATGCTCGCTGCCAGTGAAACAGTGGGAGGAAGTGTCAACCAGGCGCTTCCCGCTGCGTGCGCCATGGAGATGATACATACCTACTCCCTCGTTCACGACGATCTGCCGGCAATGGACGATGACGACTTCCGCCGGGGCAACCCGACCAACCATAAGGTATTCGGCGAGGCGGTCGCGATTCTTGCCGGAGATGCCCTGCTGACCCAGGCGTTCGTCCTGCTCAGCAACGCCGAAAATCTGTCGCTCGTTTCACCGGAACAGTTGCTGGCGGTTGTTCAGGAAATCAGCAGGTGCGCCGGTTCCCACGGGATGGTCGGGGGGCAGGTGGTGGACATGGAGAGCGAAGGAAGTCGGGAGATCGACCTTGCCACTGTCCAGTACATCCATACCCACAAGACTGGCGCGCTTATCAAGGCATCAGTGAAGGCAGGGGCCATTCTCGGCGGTGCCGACGAGGTTTCACTCGCCGCGCTTACTTCCTATGGGGAGGCGGTCGGTCTCGCCTTCCAGATAGCCGACGATATTCTCGATATCGAAGGCACCACGGAACAGCTGGGTAAAGATGCGGGGAGCGACCAGGCACGCGGCAAAGCGACCTATCCCGCCATAATGGGACTCTCTGAATCGAAACGGCGCGCCAACGAACTTGTGGGCATGGCGCTGCAATTCCTTGCCCGGTTCGATGAAAAGGCGGAACCGCTGCGGGAGATAGCGCGGTATATCGTCGCCAGGCAGTCGTAAGTGCGCCAAGAGCGATTATGATCGAATCAACGTCTAACATCCTGTCTACCGTCAACTCCCCCGACGATATCAAGGGGCTTTCACTCAGGGATATGGCCCAACTGGCCGCCGAGCTGCGCGAGCTGATCATTGCCACCTGCGCCGCCAATGGTGGCCATCTGGCGCCGAGCCTCGGCGTTGTAGAGCTGACCCTCGCGCTGCATCGCGTTTTCAATTCCCCCCTCGACAAGATCGTCTGGGATGTGGGGCACCAGGCGTACGCCCACAAGATCATCACCGGACGCAAAGACACCTTCCCCTCGCTCCGCACGTTTGGCGGCATCAGCGGTTTTCCGAAAAGAGCGGAATCTCCCCACGACAGCTTTGATGTGGGGCACTCGTCCACCTCCATTTCGGCTGCCCTCGGCATGGCTGTCGGGCGCGACCTCAATGGAGACAGGAACAAAGTGATTGCGGTGATCGGGGATGGCTCCATGACAGGCGGCATCGCCTACGAAGGGCTCAACCACGCTGGGCACCTGAACAAGGACCTGGTGGTCATCCTCAACGACAACGAAATGTCCATCGCAGAAAATGTGGGTGCCCTGTCGAACTTCCTGAGCCGGTCCATTACCAGCGAATTCGTCCATAAAATCAAGAAGGACCTGGAAAGCTTTCTGGAGGGCCTCGATGTCATCGGCCGGGGCGTGCTGAAGGTCGCCAAGAGGGCGGAAGAGTCGTTGAAGGGGCTGTTCACGCCAGGAATGCTGTTCGAGGCGTTCGGGTTCGAGTACATCGGCCCGATCGACGGCCACAATATCGAACTTCTGGTGAAGACGTTGGAGAACGTGAAACGTTTCGACGATGCCGTCCTCATTCATGTGCTCACCAAAAAAGGCAAAGGGTACGGGCCAGCCGAGGATAACCCGTCCCTGTTCCACGGCGTCGGTCCTTTCGATGCGGCTACGGGCAAAGTCATCAAGGGGAAGGGTGGACCTGCTTCCTACACTGCCGTCTTCGGCGAGACCATGAAGAAGATTGCCGCCGAGGATGAAAGCGTGGTGGGGATAACCGCCGCCATGCCTGACGGAACCGGCTTGAGCGGTTTTTCCAAGGAATACCCGGACCGGTTCTTCGATGTGGGGATTGCCGAACAGCACGGGGTCACCTTTGCGGCCGGTCTGGCAGCGGCGGGGCTGCGTCCCGTCTTCGCCGTATACTCCTCATTTCTGCAGCGGGCATACGACCAGGTTTTCCACGATGTGTGCCTGCAGAACCTGCCCGTCACCTTTGCCATAGATCGCGCCGGAGTGGTGGGGAGCGACGGGCCGACTCATCACGGAATGTTCGATCTGTCGTTTCTGCGCCCTCTGCCCAATATTACCCTGATGGCGCCGAAAGACGAAAACGAGCTGCAGCACATGCTGTTCACTGCGGTCATGCATGACGGCCCTGCGGCCGTACGGTATCCCCGCGGGAACGGGTATGGCGTGCCGCTCGATCAGGCGCTGGCTGCAATCCCGCTCGGGACGGCGGAGGTTGTGAAAGAGGGGAGCGACGGCGCAATTTTTGCCGTGGGAACAATGGTCAATCCTGCCATCGAGGCGGCACGACTGCTGGCCGGGGAAGGGATCGACCTGTCTGTCGTCAATGCCAGGTTCATTAAGCCGATAGACCGGAACCTCATTGCCCGGGAGGCGCGACGCACCGGCTTCCTGATCACGGTCGAAGAAAACACCGTGCAGGGCGGGTTCGGCTCGGCACTGCTCGAAGCATTGGAAGAAGACTCTCTTATGGACGTTACCGTGCTCCGCCTCGGTTTTCCCGATACCTTCATCCCGCAGGGGGAGCAGGCTGATCTTCGTGCTGAATATGGACTCGACGCTGCAGGAATTGCCCGGTCCATTCGAAAGGCGGCAGCCGCGGAACGGACATCGCAACCTCGAAAGGTTGGCGACGGCGGCACAGTGGAAACAGCCATGCCCATCCAGCCGGTGGTATAGTTCCACATGACCTATCATGATCTGCAGCAGGCCCTTGCTATCCTGAATCTGACCGACAGGATCACCATGCGCGAAATTAAGGAAAAGCACCGGGCGCTCGTCAAGCAGCACCATCCCGATGCCGGAGGAACTGAGGATCACGCTCAGATAACGCGCATCAACGCCGCCTACGCCATCCTTCTCTCCTACGTCACCCACTATCGTTTTTCCTTTTCCGAAGCCGAATTCTACGAACAGAACCCCGAGGAACGGCTGCGCTGCCAGTTTTCAGACCCGCTCTGGGGGGAGAATCGATAGATATGCCTGGTATGGGACCGCGCTTCTTGCTTCTAGCCGGCATCGCCTGCTTTCTTTTTGTGGGGGCAATCCCGACTGCGGCGAACGATCCCTTCCTCCTGAATGATTACGCCCTCGAACTCCTGAAAAAACAGGAATACGAAAAAGCGCTGGAGCATTTTCAGAAGGCGTTCAACATGTTCCCCTACAACGCCACCCTGAAGAGGAATCTGGCAGAGGCATATTCATACGTCGGAAAGCGACAGCTGGAACGGAACGCATATGATGAGGCTGCCGACACATTCGACCATGCGCGGGAGCTGTTTCCTGACGAAGGGAAATACGGGGTGATGCGCGGCATTGCCCTCTATTCCGCGAAAAATTACGATGCGGCACTGTTCGAACTTGAACGGGCCCGGCATCTTGGCGAGGAAACGGTCGAAACACTTTTTTTCCTCGGACGAATCCATTACGATACCGGTAACCTCCCTGGTGCACTGGAAGTGTGGGGAAAGGCACAGACAATCGACCCGTCCAACCGGCGCGTCGCGGATCAGCTGGAAAAAGCGCGCCGGGAATCGAAGGTCGAGGGGGGGATGGACAGGGGATACAGCTCGCGTTTCAGCATCTCCCACGACGTGGAGACCAGGCCCGATCTTGCGGACGATATTCTGGAAGTCCTTGAGGAGGCCTACAACCGGGTAGGTTCGGACCTGTCCCATTTCCCGTCCGCCCGGATTCCGGTGATTCTGTACACCCGCAAGGATTACCGGTCAGTCACCAACAGTCCCGGCTGGTCCGCAGGACTTTACGACGGGAAAATCAGGTTGCCGGTCGGTGGGGCGACGGAAGTGAGTCCGCTCCTGAAAGCCGTGCTGTATCATGAGTATACCCATGTTGTGGTGCACGAGCTGACTGCCGGACACTGCCCGACCTGGCTGAACGAGGGCCTTGCGGAATTGGAGGAGAGAAAGGTTCGGGAATCGCCCTCGTCGGAGTTGACACAGGCGGCGAGACAGAATGGGTTCATTCCCTTCGGAAGACTGGAAGGTAGTTTCTCCGGTTTTACCGCCCAGGAAGCGGTACTGGCGTATCAACAGAGTTTCAGCCTCGTTGACTACATGATTTCTGCCTACGGGTGGTACAAAGTCAGAGATGTTCTCGTCAACCTTGGGAAGGGGATGAATATCGGTCCCGCGATGGGTGCCGCGCTGCACGATTTCGGGCTCGATTATGTTGCCGTCGTGGAAGAGTGGCGGAGTTTCGTCCAGAAGAAGTTCGGTAGATGACGACAAAGCGGTGAGTCCCCCCATACCCCTCCCGCAGGGGGTATTGGCGCTAACTTAGTACTCACAGGAAACCTAAATTCAACGCGAAGACACAAAGGTGATACTGCAAGTCGCAAAAAAACCCGTCGGTTTAAATGCAAACATTGATACATCAGATTTCTCTGTGCCTTGATTCTATCCCTTGCGACTTTGTGTTGAAATCTTTTGGGGTCTTTTCATTCCCCAATAAAGTGAGCGGATATGCCCGCAGGGGGCAGGGGCGCATTTTCCAATCTCAGTCCTCTGGTTCGCAGGGGTGAAATGCACGGCTCGAAATATTCTGTTGACACTTCAGCTGTTCTCATTTATAAATAGGACCAAATTGATCCTAAAGGTTCCTTTGTATGATGGAGTTGACCCGTAAAGGGGAGTACGCAATCAGAGGCATAATCTTTCTCGCCAGGTCACCGAAGGGGAAGATAGCCCTCATCAGCGAAATTGCAGATGCGACCGATGTGCCCCAGACGTTTCTCGCAAAGATCTTCCAGGCATTCGCCAAGCTCGGGTTGGTGAACTCATACCGGGGAACCGGGGGGGGCTTCACCCTGGGCAGGCCGCCCGGTATGATCACGCTTCGGGAAGTGGTGGAGGCTGTTGAAGGGCCAATCATGCCGAACCGTTGCCTGATGGGGGGCAGGGGGTGCGAGCACGACCGGAAGTGTCTGGTGCATCCGGTGTGGCGTCAGGTACAGGAAGAAGTCGTAAAGATTCTGGATGGTGTGACGATAGAAGATCTTGCTCGGCAGGAGAAGCCCCCGGAACCGGTGTAAAAAATTTTTGACACATAATAAGACAAAAAAGATCTTGATGATGTTTTATCGACAGTTTTCTGAAGAAAGGGGAAAGTGATGGACGTCGTGAGCCTGAGCCGACTGCAGTTTGCCGTAACAAGCATGTTCCATTTCATCTTCGTGCCTTTGACCCTGGGGCTTTCGGTCCTGGTGGCCTACATGGAGACCCGTTATGTCCTGACGGGCAACGAGCTGTACCTGAAAATGACCAAATTCTGGGGGAAGCTGTTTCTGATCAATTTCGCCCTGGGGGTCGTGACCGGCATCACTCTCGAATTCCAATTCGGGATGAACTGGGCGGAGTATTCACGGTACGTGGGGGACATCTTCGGCGCTCCGTTGGCCATTGAGGCCACCGTGGCATTCTTCCTGGAATCGGTGTTCATCGGTGTCTGGATCTTCGGCTGGAATAAGGTGTCGAAGAAGGTCCATGCCCTTTCCATATGGATCGTAGCGTTCGCCACCAATCTGTCCGGGCTCTGGATACTGCTGGCCAACGGCTGGATGCAGCACCCGGTCGGCTATGTGTTGCGCAACAACCGGGCCGAAATGGTCGATTTCATGGCGCTCATCACCAATCCGTACGGACTGATCAAGTTCGGGCATCAGATTGTTGCCGGCTATACGGTCGGTGCCTTTTTCGTTATGGGTATTTCCGCGTACCATCTCCTCAAAAAGAGCAATACGGAGTTCTTCAGGACATCCTTCAAGATGGCCGCCTTTTTCGGTGTCGGCTCAATGCTGATCGTTCTTGGCTTCGGGGATATGCACGGGGTCAATATCGCCAAGGTGCAGCCGGCAAAATTCGCCGCAATGGAAAGCGTCTGG
>MHDY01000153.1:0-1939 GCA_001803705.1 Nitrospirae bacterium GWC2_56_14
GATCCGCTCACGCTCGATGAGCTCTCCTATCTGCTTTGGGCGACCCAGGGGATCAGGGAAATAGCATCGCCGTCCACCGCGTTCCGCACCGTGCCGTCGGCCGGCTGTCGCCATAGTTTCGAGACCTATATCTGCGCGATGAACGTCTCGGGCCTGGAGCCTGCGATCTACCGGTACCTGCCCGTGGAGCATCAGCTTATTCTGGTCAGTGCGGTCCCCGACTTGGGAACGCGCATTGCGCAGGCGGCGCTTGGCCAGCCTTTCGTCGGGAAGGCCGCCGCCACCTTTGTATGGACTGCGGTGCCCTATCGCATGGAATGGCGCTACGGTCTGGCCGCGCACAAGGTGATCGCGATCGATATCGGACATGTGTGCCAGAACCTGTATCTTGCCTGCGCCGCGATCAAGGCGGGAACGTGCGCCGTTGCCGCCTATCACCAGGCGGCGATGGATGACCTGCTGGGGGTCGATGGGGAGGAGGAGTTCGCCCTCTATCTTGCGCCTGTGGGGAAGATCGGGTGATGGCGGGAGAACCGTGGGTGAGGGCAGGCTTACCTATTAGGCACCTCTGACTTTCCTATGGGTAGCATTCAGTTACTTTTTTGTTACCTTTCTTGACGCCAAGAAAGGTAACCGAAAGAAGGCGCCCCGGCGGAAATTCTTAACGCCATGCTCGGTCGTCCTCACTACGACGATAGAGCACCATCTTCCTTATTCCCTCTCCTCTCTGTGGGAGAGGGGCAGGGGTGAGGGTGGCTTCGGAAACTCGGCCTCCCCGACGTTGTCGGGACAGGTCGGCCTCAGACAGTCCGAAATGCTTAACGTTCGGACTCGGTCGCATAGCTAAATTTCCGTATGGGGGACCATAACCAAAGACCAACAATCCAGCTTCAAAATCTGCAAAAAGATGTATCCGCCGTTATCCGTTCTTTATCCGATTTTATCCGTGTCCAAATGATTTTAAGCTTTTTTCAATTCAATCTTGTCTTTACTTTTTTTAGGCGATTGTGCATAATGCAATTCCATGTGCTTATAAAAAGGGATGAAAAGTGCGCCGGCCCAAAGCGGTTTGCCGCACTGCAGGGGGAATATCCATGAAGACCGGATCGAACAATGCAAAACTGAACGCCTGGGTCAAGGAAGTCGCGGACCTCTGCACGCCCGATACTATCGTCTGGTGCGACGGCAGCAAGGCAGAATACGACCGTTTGATGGCGCAGATGCAGGCGCTCGGCATGGCTACCCCGCTCAAGAAGCGGCCCAACAGCTTTCTGTTCCGCACGGACCCCAGCGACGTGGCGCGCGTGGAGGACCGGACCTATATCAGCACGAAGAAGCAGGAGGATGCCGGGCCCACGAACAACTGGGAGAATTCGGACGAGCTTAAGAAGACCATGAAAGGGCTGTATCAGGGCTCTATGAAGGGCAGGACCATGTATGTCATCCCCTTCTCCATGGGCCCCATCGGATCGCCCATTGCGAAGATAGGCGTCGAGTTGACCGACAGCCCCTATGTGGTCTGCAACATGCACATTATGACCCGCGTCGGGACGAAGGTGCTCGACGTGCTCGGCGACAAGGGCGAGTTCATCCCCTGTCTGCACTCTATCGGCGCGCCGCTGGAGCCGGGACAGAAGGACGCTGCCTGGCCTTGTGCGCCGATGGAGAAGAAATACATCAGCCACTTCACCGAAGAGAACCTCATCTGGTCCTACGGGTCCGGCTACGGCGGCAACGCGCTCCTGGGCAAGAAGTGCCTGGCGCTCCGCATTGCGTCGAACATGGCCCGGAAGGAAGGCTGGATGGCGGAGCATATGCTGATCCTCCGGCTGACCAACCCGGAAGGCAAGCGCTACCACATCGCGGCCGCGTTCCCCTCCGCCTGCGGCAAGACGAACCTGGCCATGATGCTGCCGGCCCTCAAGGGCTGGAAGTGCGA
>MHDY01000153.1:2048-6142 GCA_001803705.1 Nitrospirae bacterium GWC2_56_14
CGTCTTACGGCACGAACCCCATGGCCATGGACACACTGAAAGAGAACATCATCTTCACGAACTGCGCCTTGGGCGATGATGGTGATGTGTGGTGGGAAGGCATGACCGACGAATCTCCCTCCCATGTCATCGACTGGAAAGGCCGCGACTGGACGCCTGCGAGCAAGGAGGATGCGGCCCACGGGAACGCGCGCTTCACCGCTCCGGCATCGCAGTGCCCGGTCATCTGCCCGGACTGGGAAAACCCCGAGGGCGTGCCCATCGACATCTTCATCTTCGGCGGCAGAAGGAGCAGCGTGGTGCCGCTCGTGACCGAGGCGTTCTCCTGGGACCACGGCGTGTTCATGGGCGCGACCGCCGCGTCCGAGACCACATCAGCCAACATCGGCGCCATCGGCAATCTCCGGCGCGATCCCTTTGCCATGAAACCTTTTTGCGGGTACCACATGGGCGATTACTTCCATCACTGGTTCGCCATGGGCGACAAGCTCGGCGCCAAGGCCCCGAAGATCTTCTACGTGAACTGGTTCCGCAAGAGCCCCGAAGGCCGGTTCCTCTGGCCCGGTTTCAGCGATAACAGCCGCGTGCTCAAATGGATGTGCGAGCGCGTGGACGGGAAGGTCGGCGCAACGGAGACGCCCATCGGTATGATGCCGAACTACGGTGATCTCGACCTCGGCGGGCTCGCTATCGCCGCTGCGAACATGAAGGCGCTCTTGCATGTGGACCTCGCAGAATGGAAAGCCGAGGTCCCGGACATCGAAAAGCACTTTGCGGTCTTCGGAAGCAAACTTCCGGAGCGGCTCAAGAAACAGCTTGAGGAGATGCGGAAGCGGTTGGGGTAGGTTTGCCGCACACTGGTGCAACGAAAATGTTTTGATCTAATGCCCTCGTTCCTCCTGGAATGAGGGCATAATTGCATGGAGGTACGGTTCCTCCCCTTCAAGGGGGGAGGATTCAGGTAGGGATGGGTCGGTAGAACCAGCAAAACCCATCCTCACCCCAGCCCTCTCCTTGAAGGAGAGGGAGTTTTGCAGCAGTTTGCAGGCTGGGGACGTTCGCTCAGACGTAACTCCCGGACCCTTCTTTGCCAAGGAAAGGGATGCTTTCGAAAGACGACAATCATGCGACAGTTTTCTCAACATAAAGCCCTCGTGAACGTACTCGGCGTGGTCTACCTCCACACCAAGACCCAGGACGGGGGGGATCTGTACTTCACGCGCTACGCAGAGCCCTACCAGGAACACCTCGAGATCAAGAACTGGTACGAAGAAAGCTGGTTTACGAAGCATCGGGAGAAACTGCTCGGGACCAGCTCGGTCTACCGCGTGCCGACCCGGCGGGTGCACGGCACCAGCCTGGACCTCGTGGTCAAGAACTGCCGCGTGGGGGAGGACGTGCCGATCAACACGCACACCCTCGAAGAGTTCATGAGCGCGGAGTTCAACAGCCCCTGGGAAGAGTTCACCCTGGTCATGGAAATGGGCGACAAGCAGGTGGGCCAGCGGCTGAACTGGATCCGGGTGCAGCGGCCGCTCGCGATCTATGTGCCGCCCCAGACCATGCAGCTGTGGCAGAGCGGCAGGTCCGTGTCCCGGATCAACCGCATCCGCGCGCGCCACCCCGGCATCGACATCGACATCCTCAAACAGTACAAGCTCGTGTATGCATGGATCCGGGGCAAGAACATCGTGGAGCTTTTCCAGAACATCAAGCTCGACCTGCCGGACATGGTGTATCATTTGCAGACCATGCAGAAGAAGGCGTTCGACGACCTGTCCACCAAGGGGTACCACATGGCGGACATGAAGCCCGAACACGTCATCTTCGATGAAGCGGACTGTGAACGCATCGAGGAAATGGGCAGAAGCGGGCAGGCCGATGTCGCGCAGAAACAGGTGGAGGCGGTCTACCAGCTGCTGAACGGCGGGAAGTATTCGATCATCGATTATGAGCTGCTGTTCCGCACGCCGGAGCACGAGGACCGGGTCAAGGCATCGAGGCGGCATTCGTACCTCGATGACATGCGGGACCGGATGGACCCCACGCCGCTGCCGTCCCATCTCTCGCGGACCGAGATCCTGGGCGTACCGTATATCTTCGGCCATGCGGAAAGCACCGGCGGCAGGATGTGGGTCGTGGGGCGGAACGCACGGCTGTTCGATTATTTTCTGCCCGAGCGCTGGCGAAAGACGCCGTCCCTCAGCCTGTCGGACGACAATGAGGTCTACTACACGGTCACCAAGGACAACATCCACCTGGTCTGGAAAACGTCCCGGGTGGGCGAATTTCCTGCTGACCGGAAATACAGCGCGAATGAGCTCGTGAAGATCAGGCAGTACGGCATCAACAGCCCCTTCGAGGAGTTCGCCATTTCCCAGGCCCTGAACGCGCAGGGGATCCATGCCACCTATGTCCGCGCCGTCTACGTGACCGGCAGCCTGAAGATCGAGATCTCCGCGGACAGCCGGAAGTATCAGTCACACCGGTCGATCAAGGACATCGACGACGCTCCGGTGCTGGCCGCTGAACACAACTACATTACGATCCAAGGGTACTACAACGGCCCTGATGAATGGGTGTCGCAGCAGGACGGCTCGCTGCTGACCCCGGTGGACCTTGCCAAAGCGGTCAAGAAAAAGATCATCGACGCGGCGCAGAGCAAAGCGTTCCTGGAGAAGGTCGTTGCGCGGCTCAGGGCGGCGGGGTATGACGGGTCGCTGCTCAAGCCCAATGACCTGCTGATCGCGATCGATGCGCAGGGGCGGATCATGAAGGACAAAACAGGCGAACCGGACGTGATCATCTGCAATTTCGAGGTGATCTGGAAAATAGACGATACCCCATGATCCTGAAGAAGCAGCTGTCCGCGAATTAACGCGAAATTACGCGAATGAAATCATAAACACGGAACAGATAAAAAAATCAAAAGGCGATCCGAAAACGGGTCGTTTTTTTTATTCCCTGGAGAAACACTGCAACCAAAGGACCAGGCAATTAAGCCCCAATCCCCTGATGCGCTATGACTCTATTATCCTGTGCTATGATAAAAACAGGGCGACGTTTTATTTCTGGAGAGGAGGCTGCTATGAAGATCACGGTGAGCGTTATCAAGGCTGATATCGGTTCCGTAGGCGGTCACATTGCTCCTTCGGAAAAGCTGCTGGAGACCGTCAAAAAGCATGTTGCGGAAAAGGGCAAGGGGTTGCTGATCGACAGCTATGTGAGCTACACCGGCGACGATGTGGCGATCCTCATGACCCATTCCCGCGGTGAAGGCAATGAACAGGTCCATAAACTGGCATGGGAGGCATTCCTTGCGGGGACCGCTGTTGCAAAGTCACAGGGACTGTACGGCGCAGGGCAGGACCTGCTGAAGGACGCGTTCTCCGGCAACGTGCACGGCATGGGGCCGGCGGTCACGGAGATGGAGTTCGAGGAGCGGCCCGGAGAGCCCTTTCTGTTCTTTGCCGCCGACAAGACCGATCCTGGAGCCTATAACCTTCCTCTCTATCTGGCCTTCGCCGACGCCATGAACACTCCGGGGCTGATGCTCTCGCCCAAGCTTGCAAAAGGGTTCACCTTCACGATCATGGATGTGAACTACACCGAGGGCGACCGGGTCATCGAACTGAGCGCTCCCGAGGACCTGTACGATATCGCCACCCTGCTTCGTGATCCCGAACGGTTCGTGGTGGAGTCTGTCTGGTCGCGGGCTGCAGGCACGCAGGCAGCATCGGTAGCGACGTCGCGGCTTCACAATATCGCAGGGAAATACACCGGCAAGGACGATCCCGTGATGCTCGTCCGGACCCAGATGGACTTCCCGGCAACGGGTGAGGTGCTGCAGCCGTTCAGCATCGGCCATTTCGTTGCAGGCTGCATGCGCGGGTCGCATAATATGCCGATCATGCCGGTAAAGCTGAACTCGCCGATCAGCTGGTTCGACGGTCCACCCATCGTGAGCTGCGCGGCCTTTTCCATCCGCGACGGCAAGCTGACGGAACCGCTTGATGCCTTCGCCCATCCCTTCTGGGACCGCGTGCGCGACCACGTGGCGGACAAGGCCATGGATATGCGGAAACAGGGGTTCT
>MHDY01000154.1:137-9499 GCA_001803705.1 Nitrospirae bacterium GWC2_56_14
TCTGTTGCTGCTGCTTGCGTGCCATGGGATTTTCTCGATCCATGTCCCATTTCAGCGGATTATCAGCTATACTGCCGAATACGGGTCATCTCGTCGTCACTACGAATAACATGCTCATAAAAATTACTCTGCCAGAATTTCCCTCGGGCATTGGTATCTTCTGCCTTTATTGCCTTTAACCATGCAGTAACACACAACGATTTGAACGCTCCGACGACATTGCCTAACGTAGGGGAATCCCCTTGCAGGTGTCCTATACGGATAATGATATTCCGTGAAAATGGTTCGGCATGACAATGTATTCATCCAGATCAATACCTGAAAAACGGAACGGAAGGCTATTCCATTCGTTGTCAATAATTTCGCACAACTGTGGAAATTTGTCGAAGTAGCAACCGCGATCGAACGTACAGAGCGTCACAAAGTACGTTCCGCCAGAGGCATAGTCATAATTCCGTAACCGGATGGAACGGCGGTGATGAATATCCGGATTGTACGTCATAACACATCCATTGTAGGGATACCTTCCTTGCGGGAATCCTGCTTTCGAAATCAAAATCATCATGGGCACCCGCAAGGGGCGCCCCTACATAGACAACCTTCGCGTTCCCGGTTAATGCGTCCTTGATTGTCAGGAATTTTGACTTCAACAAACGCCAGCGGCATGCCGTTGACGGGGAGGGTTTTGTCAGGTCGGAACTCGTCTTCACCGTTCTTGCACGTTAGTTCGGTAACAACATGAAAGCAGCTCAAACGGGTAGCTTAACCAAGGCCAAATATATGAAAAAGCGAGTGTCCCGGCAAGGAATACTTCTGAATGATTGAATGGAGGAAACGCTTGCACCTCCTGCAATCCTAGTAGACTAGCGTTTAGGCTTTGCGTAAAGCCTCTCATTACCTCCTCTCCTTGTTCAGCTAAATCCGCCCACTCTCGATAGTCGCCATTTTAGTTGTAGTACGTACATATCTACCAGCACTTAAATCAAATAGATATCTGCCAGAGCTTGACACGACTTGCAAATTAAGGCTTATATGCCTTTCATTGTCGCGAAAAAAGTTTGTGAGGGAATGTAGCGGTGGACACACTTGACCAGCACGTAATCCGGCAACTGTTTGACGACTACATTCGTATGTATGCATCCCGCGATGATCGGCTCACGGAGTTTTTCAGCGAGGACTTTTCCGGCATCACCGGCAGCGGCGAGGAACTGACCAGGGAGCTGGATGAATGGATCGCCATTACCCGCCAGGACTTCGCCCAGGTCAAGGACCCGCTGAGAATAGAACTGAAAGATCTTATCACCCAGTCATTGTCCGATACGATAGCCGTCGCCACCAGCTCCTTCATTATTCATCTGCCGATCAAGGACCATATCCTTTCACGCAAGACAGCCCGCCTGGTTCTGATTTTCCGCAAGGAATCGGCAGGCTGGAAAATCTGTCACAGCAGCATTTCCATTCCGTTTGCCATGGCCCAGGAGGGGGAAATCTACCCTCTGCAGGATATGGAGGAGCGTAACAAGCTGCTGGAAGAGCTGATTGAAGAACGAACCATTGAGCTATCCGAGGCGAAAAAGGCCGCGGAGGCAGCCAATATCGCGAAAAGCCAGTTCCTCGCGGTCATGAGCCACGAAATCCGCACACCCATCAACGCCCTGGTCGGCTTCAGTTCTTTGGCACGCACTGCAACCGATCCGGTCAAGCTGGGTCAGTACCACGCCATTCTCGAACAGTCGTCCCGTTCCCTGATGGAGTTGGTAGATGACATCCTGGATATGAGCAAGATCGAGGCGGGACGGATGGAATGCGAGTCGGTTCCGTTTAACCTGCGGCAGCTGATCGGCAGCCTGGAAGAGCAGTATAAGCATCTGGCCGCCCGCAAGGTATTGCTGTTTCATGTTCTTGTTCAAGACAATGTGCCTGCCTGGGTACTGGGTGATCCGGTCCGCCTGCGCCAGATCCTGGCCAACCTGCTGGCCAACGCCATCAAATTTACCGTCAGTGGTGGGGTTTCCTTCAGCATTAGTACGGGCAATAGTGAGCCAATGCTCCGATTCGAAGTACGGGATACTGGTATCGGCATCCCGGATTCCAGTCTTGCTCTGCTGTTTCAGCCGTTCCGGCAGCTCGATTCCACAATCACCCGCAAGTTCGGCGGCTCCGGCCTCGGACTGGCCATTGTGCACAGCCTGGTGACCATGATGCAGGGGACCGTTGCTGTTGACAGCCGCGAGGGGGAGGGGAGCTGTTTTGTCGTCGAACTGCCGCTTCTGGCGACCGGACAGCTGCCGTCGGAACTCAGCGCGCCGCCAGTGATCCTGGCGCAGGGACTGGTTCTCGTTGTCGAAGACAATGAATTCAACCGCAGATTGCTGAAAGATTACCTGACTTCCTGGGGGCAAGAGGTTCTGCTGGCGGAAGATGGCTGGCAGGCGTTGGAACTCCTGGAACAGCAGAGCTTCGATCTTATCCTGCTGGACATCCGCATGCCAGGGATTGACGGCATCGAAGTCGCCACCCGGATACGGCAGCAGGAGCTGGTCCGGTCGGAAAAACCTGTGCCGATCATCACCATCACCGCCGATGCCGACGCCGCCACCCGCGAAGCGTGCCTGAGCGCCGGCATCAACGCGGTGCTGGCAAAGCCGGTGCTCCCTGAACAGTTGGCCAGGACAATTGCGGCCCACCGTGGAGATCCCATGGTCGATTCAGTAGGGAGCGAACTGTTGAACCTGCAGGCCGGCAGCGACCTGGGAAGCGACCCCGAACACGCCCGGCAGTATCGGGAAATGCTCCTGAAGGATATTGCAGAAGAACTGCAGTGCCTGCTGACAGCCCTTGGGGGTGATGACCGCGACAGCCTTGGCCGGGCCGCCCATTCCCTGAAAGGTCTGTGCGGACATCTGGCAAACCCGGAGCCGGCCGAACTGGCGGCCTGGCTGCAGCAGCATGCCTCAGCCGCCGGGGTTGAACAGCTGCGGCGGGTGACAGAGCAGTTGCGAATGGCCTGCCAACGATTGCCCGGCGCGGAAGAGTCCTCATGAACAGTGACGCACGGATACTGGTGGTTGACGATAAACAGAGCTTCTGTTTCATAATCAAAGGCTACCTGGAGGATGCCGGGTATCAGGTTGCCTGCGCCGCAAGCGGAACTGAAGCTCTGGCTGAACTGGAGCAGGTGCGTTTTGACCTGATCCTGTCCGACATGGTCATGCCGGGGATGGATGGGCTCGAATTACTGCGCCAGGTGCGCAGCCGAACATCGCAGATCCCGTTTGTGCTGGCCACCGCCCATGGGAGTGTCGACAGCGCCGTTGCTGCCATGAAAGAGGGGGCCGACGACTATCTGCTGAAACCGCTACACCGGGACGAGTTGCTGCTGGTGGTTGAACGGTTGCTGGAACAGGCCAAGATCAGGATGAACTACAATCAGATGCTGGATGCAGAACGGGAAAAGTTCAGTTTCCAAAACATAACCAGCAACTCTCCGGCCATGGGAAAGACCCTTGCCGCGGCCCGGCAGGTGGCTGCTTCCCCTCGTACCACCATTTCCCTCCATGGTGAAAGCGGGGTGGGAAAAGAGGTGCTGGCACGGGCTATCCATATCGCATCAGGGCAGAACATGACCAGTTTTGTGGCGGTAAACTGCGCCGCCATACCGGAAACCCTGCTGGAAAGCGAACTGTTCGGCCACGTGAAAGGGGCCTTTACCGGTGCCGATTCTGAGCGTGCCGGGAAGTGCAGCCGGGCCCGGGGCGGTACCCTGTTTCTGGACGAGATCGGCGACATGCCGCTGTCGCTCCAGCCCAAACTGCTGCGTCTGCTGGAGGAACGGGTCTATGAAAAGGTCGGCTCCGACCGCCCGATTCCCGCCGACTTCAGGATCATCGTCGCCACCCATCGCAACCTGGATGAATGCTGCGAGCAGGGGACCTTCCGCCGGGATCTGTACCACCGGCTGAACATCTTCCCCATTGCTATCCCCCCCTTGCGCGACCGGCGCGAGGACATCGCACAGCTGGCCGAGCAGTTCCTGAACAGCCTCAGGAAGCACCAGGGCAAGCCGTTGCCCGGCCTCTCGCAGGCAGCTCTTGATCAGCTGCTAGCCTACGACTGGCCTGGCAATGTCCGCGAATTGCGTAACCTGCTTGAATATGCCACCATCATCACCAGTGGCGACCTGATCCAACCGGAACACCTGCGCCTGCAGGAGCAATCGCCCCCTTTCCTTGAAGAGCAGGCAAACGGCCGCATCTCCCTCACGTTCAATTTCTCTTCCGAAGAGTTCTCACTGGATGCCGTGAACCGGCAGGTCATGGAGTGGGCGCTGGCCCAGAGCAACAACAACAAATCCTCTGCCGCCCGCCTGCTGAAGGCGTCGCGCAAGTTGTTTTACTAACCCCACCAATATGTCTCATACGGGACAGCTTGTCCGAGCTCGGACAAATTCCCAATACCAATCTTCATAACATACCGAAATAAAACAAATCCCTCCGGTGGCACGAATTTCGCTGGCTAAGTACTGATTCTCGCGAACAAAAACAATTCTGTCCTGTTTGGGACAGTTGCGTGCGAACCGGAAGGTACCAAATACTTTTCAGCATGATGACTGTCACCCATTGGAGGCTTACCTTGAAACGTATTCTAGCAGGACTATGTCTCGCCTTTCTTTGCGGCATTACCCCGGCACTGGCCGCGCCACCGGCAACCATTACCTACCAGGGGTATCTCACCGGCAGCACTAATGCGCCGGTAAACGCGCCGGTGGACATGACCCTGTCGCTCTATTCTTCACCCACCGGCGGCACACCGCTCTGGAGCGAACATCAGGCAGCGGTCCCCGTGGTCAACGGTGTCTACAGCCTGCTGTTGGGAACAGTCACTCCCATCACCCTCAGCTTTGACACTGTCTATTACCTTGGTGTGGCAGTCGGCAGCGACCCGGAGATGACCCCGCGGCAGGAACTCTCCTCAATGCCCTATACTTTCCGCGCCATGACAGCTGACAAACTCAATCAGGCCTGCGCTGATGGTGAAATCCTCAAATATAGCACCGCATCGTCCAGTTGGAGTTGTTCTGTCCCGGCTGGCCTGCAAGGTCCGGCTGGCCCGCAGGGTCCACAAGGTGCAGCAGGAGTTGTCGGCGCGACAGGAGCCAAAGGCGACAAGGGTGATACAGGAAGTACCGGAGCAGTCGGGCCGCAGGGTATTCAAGGCATAGCCGGAACGAGCGGCCTGGACGGCAAGACAGTTCTGAATGGAGCCGGCCCTCCAGTTGCTACCGCTGCAGCAGGTACGGTGGGCGATTTTTACATTGATACTGCGAACAACATGATTTACGGACCAAAAACTGGGGTTGACTGGGTTGGCATTGCCGGTGTTTCACTTGTTGGTCCGCAAGGTGTTGCGGGCACACCTGGGGCATCGGGCACGACCAGTGCCAGCGGCATCACAAGCGGCACGCTTGCTATTGCCTATGGCGGTACAGGGGCGAACAATGCGGCTACAGCCAAAACCAATCTAGGTCTTGCTACCGTAGCCAGCAGCGGCAGCTATGCTGATTTAAGTAACAAGCCGGTTGCCGGAACTGACTTCATTGCTCCAAATGGCAACGGTTCTGCCCTGACCGGTCTGAGCAGCACTCAGGTAGGTCTGGGTAATGTCGCAAACGTTGATACCACGAATGCGGCAAACATCAGCAGCGGCACGCTCCCAGCCGGCCGTTTGCCCGCCTTGACCGGCGATGTCACCACCAGCGCCGGCAGTGCCGCAACCACCGTAGCCCAGGTAGGTGGCGCCAGCGCAGCCAACGTAGCCACAGCCACCACCGCAGCCAATGCCGCCACCAACGCCAACACCGCCAGCACCATCGTCAAGCGTGACGCTTCCGGCAACTTCAGCGCCGGCACCATCACGGCGAACCTCTCCGGCAATGCGACAACTGCCACCACGGCCGGTTCCGTCACCAACGGTGTCGTCACCACCGGCACCTATGCCGACCCGGCCTGGATCACCTCACTGGCCGGCACCAAGATCACCGGAAATATCGCCGGCAATGCCGCCACTGTCAGCAATGGCGTATATACCAACGGCGCCAACACCATCACCACCGGCAATCAGACCATTGCTACCGGAGCGGATACCAATAAGGGCCTGATCGTCAAAGGCAACAGCGCCACTCAGTCGGCCAACCTCCAGGAGTGGCAGGACAGCACCGGTGTCGTCAAAGCATCCATCAGCCCGGCAGGCGTCATCACTGGCGATGGTTCCGGATTGACCGGAATAACGGCAACAACAGTCACTAACGGTGTCGTTACCACCGGCACGTATGCCGATCCGGCCTGGATCACCTCGCTAGCCGGTGCCAAGATTACCGGCACAGTGACTAATGCAACTAATGCAACCACAGCCACCAGTTTTAGTGGTTCACTTTCCGGTGATGTTACAGGCACTCAGGCCGCTACCACCGTAGCCTTGGTGGGTGGCGCCAGCGCAGTAAACGTCGCCACAGCCACCACCGCAGCCAATGCCGCCACCAACGCCAACACCGCCAGCACCATCGTCAAGCGCGATGCTTCCGGCAACTTCAGCGCCGGCACCATCACGGCAAGCCTTGCCGGTAATGCCACCACCGCCACATCGGCTGGTTCAGTTACCGGCATGGTAGGGGTCGCCAACGGCGGCACTGGCGCGACAACGCTTACTGGCTATGTAAAAGGCTCAGGCACCAGTACAATGACCGCTTCCGCTACCATTCCCTCGACCGATATCACCGGTCTGGGCACCGCCGCCACGCTCAATGTCGGAACAGGCAATAACAACATTGTCCAACTGAATGGCTCGGCCAAGTTGCCGGCGGTGGATGGCTCGCAATTGACGAATGTGAACCTGATTTCCGATGCAACCCGGAGCACCAAAGCCGGTACAGGCGCATTGGCTGTAAACAGCGCAGTTGACAACACGGCAGTTGGGAATTCAGCATTGATCTTGAATAACTCGGGAGATGGTAACACTGCCATTGGGTCAGGCGCACTTGCCAAAAATACAACTGCCGGCTGGAATACAGCCGTGGGCGGGTATGCCTTAGGCAAACAGGCAGACGTCGGAGCCGCCCAGTACTATAGCAGTAATACGGCCATTGGGTATGCAAGCCTCGGAAACAATAAGCCTACATTCTCGGGTGACGGCAAAGATAATACCGCCGTTGGCGCATTCTCTCTTGATTTCAACACTACCGGAATAAAAAACACCGCACTGGGTTTCTATGCACTTAGCTTGAATACTACGGGATCGAATAATATCGGGATTGGCAACTGGGCAGCCAGAAATCTGAACACCGGGAATTACAACATCGATATCGGCAATTCAGGAGTTGCCGGTGATTCCGCAACCATCCGTATTGGCGATGCCAACCAGACCAAAACCTTCATCGCGGGTATCCGGGGCGTAACAACAGGATCGGCCACTGGTATTGCCGTACTGATCGACGCCAACGGTCAGCTTGGGACGGTCTCCTCCTCCATCCGCTACAAGGAAGATGTCAACGATATGGGTGATCTTACCAGCCGGCTTTTCGGCCTGCGTCCGGTCACCTTCCGCTACAAAACCCAGCCCGCTGCCGTACACTTTGGCCTGATTGCAGAAGAGGTGGATCAGGTGATGCCAGAGCTGGTGGTGCGCGGCAATGACGGACAGATTGAAACCGTTGCCTATCACGAACTGACACCGATGCTGCTGAATGAACTGCAGAAGGAGCATAGACTGAATCAGAAGCAGGCAGCGGTGCTCCGGAGCCTGACAGCAGAGAATGAAACCCTGAAGGCACGCCTGTTGAAGATCGAGAAGTTGTTGGGGCTATGACCATGAAGATTTCAGTCGTAGCACTACTTGCTGCCGGGTTACTCCTTTCGGTTGTCGCACAGGCCAGCTCCCAGAGCAGCCCCAATTACACCATCAACGCTGGCCGGATCGTCAGCGGCGGCGGCTCGGCGGTTGACCTGGCAGGCATGAGCAAGAACGGCATTGCCATCGGCCAAGGGGTATTCATCCCAGCCGGTAAAGTCAGCAGCCCCGGCTTCGGCTCCGGGACGGTTGCCCTTGCAGCCATCGTGACAGCGCCGCTGATCGTATCGACCCTGCCGGACGGTGCCACCACTGCAGTATCCCCCCTCACCATTTCCGGCACGGTAAGCTCTAACCCGCCGATTAAAAGTCTGACCATCAACGGCATCCCGGTCACCATCACTGCCGATGGCAGCTTCACTGTCGGAATTCCGCTGCATCAGGGAAGCAACAGCATCACCATTACTGCAACCGATCAGAACCGGGTCGCCACCAGCCAAACCCGCACCGTCATCTATACCCCGACGGCAGCACCGATCACCATTACCAGTATCGCCGACAACAGCAGTGTGCCGATGGCTCAATCCACGGTGCTTGTTGGCGGCACAGTAGGGGCGAACATAACCGGCATGACCATTTCAATTAATGGCGGACCACCTCAGGCTGTTCCCCTAATTAACAGCGTTTTCAGCGTCAATTCCGCACCGTTGGTGGCAGGGCTTAATACCATCGTCATAACTGCGACCACTGGAACCGGCGGCACGTCCAGCCGTGCGTTGACCCTCTGGCGCGTCAGTGCCGGCAGCGTGCTCGCCCATACCGGTGACGTCAATGGCGACAGTGTTGTTGATATTGTCGATGCCCTGTTAGCCCTTCAAGCCACAGTAGGAGTTTTGCAACTCTCAGCGGCTGAACTGACTCGGGCAGATGTCGGTCCGCTGCTCAATGCTGTCCCCGTGGGGGATGGCAGAATCGATATCGAGGACGCGATGCTTATCCTGCGCAAGATAATTGGGCTGGGTTGGTAGGAGCAGGAACTTTCAGGAGGACAGGAAATGAAATTTCGGACTTTTTTATCCATAGGCATGGTCGCCGCAACACTTTCCGCCTGTGGCGGTGGGGGTGGTGACTGGCAGCAAGGCACTACGGCCGCCTCGGACACCCAGCCCTTGGCAGCCGGAATGCACAAGCTGACTTTTTCCGCTATCAGTACGGCGCAACTGGATGCGCCGATCAGCGGCGTGGAAGTGGCGGTTAAACTTCCTGCCGGGCTTTCAGTAAGTACGCTCTCCGGGGGTACGGGACAGATTACTCCGGCAGCGGTTAGCCAGGGAAGCGCGTTACAGGATACATCCCTTGCCTTTGGCAGCTATTCGGCATCCACCCGAACCGCGTATCTTGCCATGACGACCCCCCAGAACAATTACCGCAGCGGGCAGTACCTGACTCTGCAGTTTGCCGTTGCTGCCGGCAGCCTGATTACTCCCAACGATATCTATGCCATGAATGCCACCTACCCT
>MHDY01000154.1:9512-17538 GCA_001803705.1 Nitrospirae bacterium GWC2_56_14
TTGGGTTGGATTCGGTCAGCCACAGCAGTGTCGTTCTGACCGGCAAAGTGAAAACAACGCTGGGAGTGGCAGGACTATAACCATTTTGCTGGAGATCGTGCATGTACAAATTAGTATGCAACACCTTGGCCCTTGCCCTGATTGTTTCAACAACGACCTCATTTGCAGCGGTCAAGGAAGGAGCTTTTTCCGTAACGCCGGTTATCGGCGGCTACCGGTATGACGGCTCTCAGCACCTTGATTCAAGCCTGCTGCTGGGAGTCAGGGCAGGGTACAACATCACCAAGTCCATTGGCGTTGAAGCGCTCTACGACTATGCAGCCGATACCGATGCCCCTTCCGTTGCACTAAAAAATATTTCCTTGCAGCGCTATGGTGGCCAGGCGCTGTATCATTTTTTTCCGGACAATGTTCTGGTTCCTTATCTCGCGGCAGGATATTCGCGCCTGAGTTTTAGCGGCAGTGGCGTGAACAGTAAAAGTCATGGTGAGTTTGATTATGGTGCAGGGATAAAATATTTTCTGGCTAACAACATCGCTCTGAGGGGTGATGTGCGCCATATTCTCTATACCTATGACTCCAGAAACTTCAATAACGCGGAAGTCACGTTTGGCGTGCAGTACCAGTTTGGCGGCAGCGCTCCGGCAGGAAAAACTGTTGCCGCCACAGGCGAGCAAAACCACCCCAAGGAACGGCCCGACAAGGCTGCGTGTCCGCCGCTGCCAGAGCCGACGGCATCTGCTCCAGCACCAATCCCGGCTCCAGTTGCCAGTCCCCCGGTAGCATGCTTGCCGGTGGCCTGTGCTCCGGTGACATGCACCCCTTCACCAGAGGTTGTCAAAACCGTATTCACTCCAGTGACTAAAGAAGCATGCGAACCGCTCTGGAAGGATGAACAGACCAGGGCAGCCCTTGCCGTCACAGCGAAGGTCTGCGAGTTGCCTGCAGACAGCACGATTTTATATGGCTCAGACCGGGTACTGTTCCAGGTTGATTATCAGGATGAACTCGATAAAGTAGGGCGTTTCCTGCAAGAATTCCCCACTGCACACGTTACGATTGCCGGACATACAGATGCTGACGGCAGCAAGGAAGAGAATCTGCAATTATCGCTTGTTCGCGCTGCAGTGGCTCGCAGCCATATCGTCTACAAATTCAGGATTGATCGCAGCCGGATTTCCATCAAGGGGTATGGGGCATCCAAGCCGGCGGCATCCACCAAGACAGAAGCTGGTAAAGCCCGGAACCGTCGTGTTGAGGTTGTGTTCAGCTGTGATTGATAAACGTTTTCGCTCAATGCCGTGAATCGACAGGTCATGGAGTGGGCACTGGCAAAGTGCAACAACAACAAATCCTCAGCCGCCCGCCTGCTGAAGGGATCCCGCAAGCTGTTTTACTAACCTCTCCCCGCCAACTTGTCCCATATGGGACATACTGTCCGGATCAGGACAAGCCCTCAGGATTCAAACTCCATAACCTGCTGAAATAACACTAATCGCTCCGGTGGCACGAATTTAGCCTCCTGTAATGATAACGCACGCGCACGAAGGCGATACTGTCCTGTTTGGGACAGATGCGCACAGATCAGGAGATTGCCCTGTCTCTGGAAGCGGCTTGCAAAAATTTAATATCATGAGACGAACAATGGAAACGGAGGAGAATCCCATGTCCAATATTGGAAAAAACCTTGCCGTGTTCACGGCTTTTACCGCACTCTTTCTACTTCTGGGTGTACTGCCTTCCGGAGCTGTTTCCAACCTGCACGAAATCGTCTTCATTGATTCGGCGGTACAAAACGCACAGATTCTTGTGGATGGCATACGACCGGGCGTAGAGGTGGTCCGGCTCGATGCCGGACGCGACGGCGTGGGGCAGATGGGCGAAATTTTGGCGGACAGGCGGAATGTTCAGGCGATTCACGTTATTTCCCACGGTGCGCCGGGCAGGGTTTTTCTGGGAACGGGGGTGTTGTCGTCAGAAAGCGTGGGAAACTATGACGCACTACTTAAGAAAATCGGCAAATCCCTGCACAATGAAGGGGATATTCTGTTTTACGGGTGCAACGTGGCAGAAGGAGCCGTCGGCAAGTCGTTTGTCAATTCTTTTGCCAAGGTAACCGGAGCAAAGGTTGCGGCTTCCACGGATAAAACAGGTGCTGCCGATAGGGGCGGAAATGCCGTGTTGGAGTACTCTACGGGTGCGGTCAGTAGCACGGTGATTGCCGGTATGAGCAGTTATCCGGGAGTGCTGGGAGCTATCACATATAACTTTCTCACAGATGCTCAGGGCTGGACGGGTGCCCTGACCTACTGGCATGGATTCGGTTACTACCAAATCTGTTCGGGAACCGATATCGCTGGGGGGGCGGTAAATGCCTATCCGCCAACGCCCCGATATATTCAGACACTGAAAGCCGGCGCCTATTTAGCTAATGGCGGCGACTTTACCATGAATGCCTATTACTTAGGGAGTGTGGTATATACCACGACCATTCCCTACACCCAGAATCCCTATGTAACATATACGATCAACAGTAATGTCGATCGTCTGGAGTTCGTGCCACTGGGAGGCGGCAATAACTGGTTCTATCCGTCTATTACTGATGTTGTTACGCAGAGTATCCCTCCCACCATTACCTCGGCCACCTACGACGCTAGCACCGGCACCCTGACCGTCACCGGCACCACCATGACCACCGGCGACACCATCGATGTCGCCATGCTTACGTTGACCGGCCAAGGCGGCGTCTATACCCTGACCAGCGCCAATACAACAGCATCCAACGCAACCACCTTCGCCGTGACCTTGAATGCTACCGATAAGATGAATGTCAATGGGTTGCTGAACAAGAACGGCACCACTGCGGTGAGCGGCACGACCTACAACATCGCTGCCGCAACCAATTGGGATTCCACGGCATCGGCCGCTTCCGACCTGTTCAGCAACGGGGTGACCGTCAGCAACGTGCAAACACCCACCATTACCGGCGTCAGCTATGACGTAAGCACCCATGTCCTGTCCGTTACCGGCACCAACTTTGTCAAAACCGCCGGTGCCACCAACGACATCACCGTCAACAAGCTGACCTTCACCGGCCAGGGGGGCGGTACCTATACCTTGACCGCCGCCACCTCGAACGTCGAAATCACCAACGCCACCTCGTTTTCCGTCACCTTGGCGGGTGCCGATATTACCGGCGTCGAGGCCTTGCTGAACAAGAACGGCACCGCCTCGTTGGGGGGCACCACCTACAACCTGTCCGCCGCCGACGACTGGGACAGCGTGATCGGCAACACCAACATCCAATCGCTGACCAATGGCATTACCGTCAGCGGCATCCCCCCCACCATCACCTCCGCCACCTATAGCGCCACTACCAACGTACTGTCGGTCACCGCTGCCAACATGACCACCGGCGACACCATCGTCACCTCAAAGCTGACCCTGAAAGGTGATAACGACAACACCTACACGCTGACCAGCAGCAGCGTCACCGCCAGCAGTGCCACCGCGTTTTCAATCACGTTGAACGCCGCCGACCAGCTCAATGTGGAAGGATTGCTGAACAAAACCGGCACCGCCTCGCGGAACTCCGCCACTGCCTACAACCTGGGGGCCGCGTCGGGCTGGGATTCCACGGCGGCATCTGCGCCGGCCGACGATACCAATCTCATCACAGTGTCCGCCGTCAGTGCACCCACCCTCACCTCGGCGACCTATGACGCTTCAACCGGTGTATTGACGGTGACCGGCACCGGTCTGGTGGCCACCTCCGGTTCCAACAACGACATCGCCGTAGGAAATCTGAAGCTCAAAGGAGAGGGCGGCGGCACCTACACGCTGACTTCGCCAGATGTGGACGTTACCAGCCTCACCCAGTTCTCGGTGACCTTGACCCCTACGGACAAAGTGGCGGTAAACGGCCTTTTGAACAAGAACGGCACCAGCGCGGTCGACAACACCATCTACTACCTGAACGCCCTCCAAGGCTGGGATTCCGATCTGGCCACCGCCAGTGTGACCATCTATAACGTGACGGTCAGCAATGTCACCTCACCCACCATCACGTCGGCGACCTATGACGCCTCGATCGGAACGCTGGTGGTGACCGGCAGCGGACTGGTGGGTACCCCCGGCGCCAGCAATGACATTACCGCCAACAAGCTGACTTTCACCGGCGAAGGAGGGGGAACCTACACCCTCACCGATACCGCCAACGTAGAAATCACTTCGGCCACCGCCTTTACCTTGACCCTGAGCGCCACCGACAAGGGCGCCGTCAACCAGATCGTCAACAAAAACGGCACCGCCTCCACCGGTGCCTCCACCTATAACCTGTCCGCCGCCACTGGTTGGAACAGCGTGTTAAGCAGCGCCGACCTGACCGGCAACGGCATCACCGCCAGTAACGTAGCCGTACCCACCATCACTAGCGCCACCTATGACGCCTCCAGCGGCGCCCTGGTAGTTACCGGCAGCGGTTTCCTGCAGAAGTCCGGCGCTACCAATGACATCGTCGCCAATAAGTTTACTTTTACCGGCGAAGGAGGCGCGACCTACACACTCACCGATACCGCGAATGTTGACATCTCCTCTGGCACCAGCTTTACCCTTTCTCTGAGCGCCACAGACAAGGCTGCCATAAACCAATTCATCAATAAAAATGGCACCAGCGCAACCGGCGCCACCACCTATAACCTCGCTGCGGCAGAGGATTGGAATGCCGGAGCCGATGCCGCCATGGTCATCGCTGACCTCACAGCTAACGGCATCACCGTGAGCAACGTAGCAGCGCCCACCATCACCAGCGCCACTTACAATGCTAGCACCGGTGCCCTGGTGGTAACCGGTACTGGTTTCCTCAAACTCAATGGCGCCACAAACGATATCGATGTATCCAAATTGACAATTACCGGTGAGGGTGGATCGACGTCTACGTTGACAACGACAAGCGTGGAGATCACCAGTGGCACCAGCTTTACGGTCATACTCAATGCCACCGACCTGGCGGCAGTTAACCAGATCCTCAACAAAAACGGCACCGCCTCAACCAGCGCTGCCACCTACAACCTCGCTGCGGCAGAGGATTGGAATGCCGGAGCGGATGCCGCAGTGGTCATCGCCGACCTCACCGGCAACGGCATCACCGTGAGCAACGTCGCCGTGCCCACCATCACCAGCGCCACCTATGACGCGGTTACCGGTTCTCTGGTAGTTACCGGAACGGGCTTTTTGCAGAAGAGTGGTGCTACCAACGACATCGTCGCCAACAAGTTCACACTGACCGGTGAAGCGGGCGCAACCTATACCCTGACTGATACCGCCAACGTGGAAATCACCTCTGGCGCCGCCTTCACCATCACTCTCTCCGCTACCGATAAAGCCGCCATCAACCTTATCCTCAACAAGAACGGCACCGCCTCAACCAGTGCTACCACCTACAACCTCGCTGCGGCAGAGGATTGGAATGCCGGAGCGGATGCTGCAGTGGTCATAACCGACCTCACCGGCAACGGCATCACCGTCAGCAATGTTGCCGTTCCAACCATCACCTCGGCCACCTATAACGCGTCCAGCGGTTCTCTGGTAGTCACCGGCACCGGCTTCCTGCCTCTCAACGGTGCCGCCAACGACATCGTCGCCAACAAGTTCACCCTGACCGGCGAAGGGGGCGCGACTTATACTCTCACCGATACCGCGAATGTTGACATCTCCTCTGGCACCAGCTTTACCCTTTCTCTGAGTGCCACCGACAAGGCTGCCATAAACCAGTTCATCAATAAAAATGGCACCAGCGCAACCGGCGCCACCACCTATAACCTCGCTGCGGCAGAGGATTGGAATGCCGGAGCAGACACGGCTGTTATTGTTGCCGATCTCGTCGGCAACGGCATCACCGTCAGTAACGTCGCAGTGCCTACCATCACCAGCGCTACTTATGATGCAATCGCCGGCACTCTGACGGTCACTGGCACCGGTTTGCTCAAGTTTGTCGGTGCAGCAAATGATATCAACGTCTCCAAACTCAGCATTAGTGGTGATTCCACCACCTACACCCTTACCACCGCTAGTGTCGAGATTACAAACGGCACAAGCTTTACGGTCACCGTGAGCGGTACGGACAAAACAGCACTCGCGACCCGTCTCAACAAGAACGGCACGAGTTCCACAGGCGCTGTGACATACAACCTGGCTGCCGCCGAAGACTGGGCCGCCGGAGCGGATGCAGCTGTTGTTGTTGCCGACTTAGCCGACAACGGCATTACTGTCAGCAATGCGCCCCCTGGCTCCCCGACAGCCACGGCAACCAGCTCCATAACCTTTTCCGATTTTAATGCCAACTGGAACGCCGTTACCGGCGCAACCGGCTACTACCTGGACGTGGCCACTGACAGCGGCTTTACCAGCTTCGCTACCGGCTTCACCAATCTTGACGTGGGCAACGTCACCACCAAGGGGGTCACCGGACTCACTGCCAATACCCCTTACTTCTACAGAGTACGGGCCTATAACAACGGCGGCGCCAGCGCCAATTCCAACACCATCAGCCTCACTACAGCCACCACCAGGACCGTCACCAACAACACCGACAGCGCCCCAGGTTCCTTACGCCAGACCATAACCGATGCCAACCCCGGCGATATCATCACCTTTGATCCCGGCCTGAACGGCCAGACCATCACCCTGAGTTCCATTTTGAGCATCACCAAGGATCTGACCATCAGCGGACCTGGCGCAGCCAGCCTGGCGATCAGCGGCGGCGGGACTTCACAGTTGTTCCAGGTAACCGGCGCTACCGCCTTCACTCTGCAGAACCTGACCCTGGCAAACGGCAGCGCGTTGAACGGCGGGGCGCTGGTTGATAACCCCGCCTCGACCACCACGATCACCGGCTGCGTTTTCAGCGCCAACAGCGCCTCCGGGAACGGCGGTGCGATCAACACTGCCGGAACAATGACCATCAGCAATACCCTGTTCAGCGGCAATAGCGCAGCGGTTGAAGGAGGCGCCATCTTCAACAACGACGCCACCCTGGCGCTGGCCAACCTGACCATGAACGGCAACAGCGCCGCCAACGGTGGCGGTTTCTACAATTTCCTCGGGACAGCAACCATCGCAAATGCCACCATTGCCGCAAACAGTGCGACGGTCCAGGGTGGCGGGCTGGAGATCGCCGGAGGCACCCTCAACATAAAAAACAGCATCGTTTCCGACAATACCGCCCCCGCCGGACCGGACATTTTCGGCACCGTCACTTCTCAGGGCTATAACCTGGTCAGGGACACCACCAATGCCACCATTGGCGGAGCCGCAACCGGCAACCTCAGCGGGCAGGACCCGAAGCTGGGCAGTGTAGCCAACAACGGCGGCCCGACCGCCACCATGGCGCTCCTTTCCGGCAGCCCGGCCATTGACAGTGGGAACTGCGCCAGCGGCCCTGCCACTGACCAGCGCGGCATGCTGCGGGCCCAGGACGCGACCTGCGACATAGGCGCCCATGAGCGGGGCGTACCTGCCAGCGTGACAGCTGACAGTGGCACACCGCAATCCACTGTTATTAACAATGCCTTCGGTCTCCCGCTCTCTGCCAGAGTCACTGATTCCCTGGGCGCAGTATTGGATGGCGTCAGCGTTGCTTTTGCCGGGCCCGGAAGCGGCGCCGGCATTGCTGCGGGAAGCAGCATAAACACGAACAGTGCGGGCATCGCTGTTTTTGGCCCAACCGCCAACGCCATTGGCGGAACATACTCCGTTACCGCCACGGTCAGCGCCCTTTCCGCCACCTTCAACCTGACCAACAATAAACAGACTCAAACCATTACCTTTGCCAACCCAGGTGCACAGACTTTCGGCACCACCCCAACCTTGACCGCAACTGCGAGCTCCACCCTGACACCGGCCTTTACTTCAACCACCACCGGCGTCTGCACCATCACCGCTGGCGGCGCATTAACCTTCGTCACCACCGGCACCTGTACGATCAACGCCGACCAGGCGGGCAATGGCAGCTATCAGGCTGCAACAC
>MHDY01000155.1:0-791 GCA_001803705.1 Nitrospirae bacterium GWC2_56_14
CAGCGGCGGTCCCGTCGCTCTTCCAGAGCTCATTGCCGCTGCTGCCGTCATCGGCAAGGAAGTAAAGCGTGCCATTGA
This sequence comes from Nitrospirae bacterium GWC2_56_14, assembly GCA_001803705.1. Taxonomy (GTDB): domain Bacteria; phylum Nitrospirota; class UBA9217; order UBA9217; family UBA9217; genus GWC2-56-14. Next base: position 79 of record MHDY01000155.1, read on the forward strand.
AGGCAATGAGGTTGGACACATTGCTGCCCATGGCACCCGGATTGATATCCTTGACCAATACGGTGCCCGCTGATGTGCCGTCGCTCTTCCACAGCTCACGCCCGCTGGCTTCGTTTATGACATAGAAGTAAAACATATTGCCGATGACTGTCAGGTCGATGGGAACGCTGCTGGTCGCTCCCGGGTTGATATCCTTGACCAGCACGGTGCCTGCCTCCGTGCCGTCGCTCTTCCACAGCTCCCTGCCGCCGGATGCATCGGCGGCACTGAAGTAGAGTGTGCTCCCGATCACGGCAAAATCGATGGGATAGCCGTCGCCGGCACCTGCGTCAATATCCTTGACCAGCACCGTGCCTGCTGTTGTGCCGTCGCTTTTCCACAGTTCATAGCCGTTGCTGCCGTCATTCGCCGGAAAATAGATCGTACTGCCCATGACCGTGAATGGTCCTGGATAGCTGTAGCCTGCTCCCGGGTCAATGGCCTTGACCAGCACCGTACCCGCTTCCGTACCATCGCTTTTCCACAGTTCATAGCCGTTGACGCCGTCGTTGGCATTGAAATAAAGCGTGTCGCCGACAACGGTGAGATAGTAAGGGTCGCTGCTGGCTGCCGCACCGGTGTTGATGTCCTTGACCAGCACGGTGCCTGCCTCGGTACCGTCGCTCTTCCACAGTTCGTTGCCGTTGGTTCCATCGCTTGCGGCAAAGTAGAGC
>MHDY01000155.1:798-2021 GCA_001803705.1 Nitrospirae bacterium GWC2_56_14
CTGCGGCGGTCAGGTTATCGAGGGAAGTGGCTCCCCAGCCCGGATAGATATCCTTGACCAGCACCGTGCCTGCTGCCGTACCGTCGCTCTTCCACAATTCCCGCCCGGTGGAGTCATTGTAGGCTTCGAAGAAGAACATGCCGCCGACGACGGTAAGTTGCGAGATCATGCTGCTGCCGATGGGGTTGGTAGCCTTGACGACATAGGTTCCGGCCGCGGTCCCGTCGCTGCGCCACAATTTATCCCCGGTGCTCGATCCGTCATTGGCGCCGAAGTAGCTGATCCCGGAGATCGTGACCAGGGACACTACGTTCGAGCCGTAGCTTACCGTTCCGATATCGGCGACCATGGTGGTGCCTGCCTCGGTGCCGTCGCTCTTCCACAGTTCACGCCCGTGAACACCGTCGTAGGCGCTGAAATACGCGAAACCGCCGACGGAGAGCAGGGAATACGGCGCGCTGTCACCTGTGCCGGGGTTGATGTCGCGTACCATGACCGTGCCGACCGAGGTGCCGTCGCTCTTCCAGAGCTCGTACCCGTTCGAGCCTTCGCTGGCCTGAAAGAACAGGGTGCTGCCGACAGCAGTCAAGTTTACCGGGTTGCCGCTGTTCGCTCCCGTCATGATGTCCTTGACCAGCACGGTGCCGACCGCCGTGCCGTCGCTCTTCCACAGCTCCGTGCCATGGGCGGTGTCATAGGCTTGAAAGAAGAGCGTACCGCCGACAGCGGTCATAAAGGCGGCGGAACTGTCGCCCGCTCCCGGGTTGATGTCCTTGACCAGCACGGTGCCGATCGTCGTACCGTCGCTCTTCCACAGCTCCGTGCCGTTGGTGACGTCATAGGCTTGAAAGAAGAGCGTGCTGCCGACAACCGTGATGCTGCCGATGCCGCTGCCCAATGCTCCGGGGTAAATGTCCTTGACCAGCACCGTGCCGGCCGTCGTACCATCGCTCATCCACAACTCCCTGCCGTTGATCGCCTCGTCTCCGGCGAAGTAGAGCGTGCCGCCCATGGCGATAAGATTTCCGGGAAGGCTAATGTCCTTTACCAGCACGGTGCCGGCTGTCGTGCCGTCGCTCTTCCACAGTTTTTCGGAGCCGCCATCCCAGGCCTTGAAGTAGAGCGTACCGCCCATGGCGGTGAAGTTCCAGGGATCGCTGCCGCCCGAGACCGTATTGATGTCCTTGACCAGCTCAGTGCCTGCCTCCGTGCCGTCGCTCTTC
>MHDY01000155.1:2084-6557 GCA_001803705.1 Nitrospirae bacterium GWC2_56_14
GGCCCCCGCGGTCCGCGTCGGTTCTGATGTCCTTGACCATCACCGTGCCCGCCGTTGTACCGTCGCTCTTCCACAGCTCCATGCCGTGAATGCCGTCATCGGCGATGAAGTAAAGGACGCTGCCGACTGCAGTCAGAGAATTCGGTGTACTTTCCCCCGTACCCGGGTAGATGTCCTTTACCAGCGAGGTGCCTTCGGCGGTACCGTCGGTCTTCCAGAGTTCACGACCCGATATCCCGTTGGTCGCCGCGAAATAGGTCACCCCGTTGATCACGGCCAGGTTCCGCGGATCGGCGTTGCTATTGGTATTGATGTCCTTGACCAGGGTGGTCCCGGCGGCAGTGCCGTCGGTCAGGAACAATTCGTTTCCGGTCGTGCCGTTGTCTGCACTCACGTAGAAGCTGGGACCGGGCGCGCTCGCCGACCCCCCTCCCCCGCCGCCGCAGTTAACGAGCGTGACCGATGCGGTCAGAAGAAGCGCTGCAATCACGATATGATTGAACCTCTTTTTTGTGGTTGTGTTCATGGGACCCTCCTTGAGATCATATTGGCGGCGCGATTAGTTTCGCTTCCGCACTTAATCGTTTTTCGCTGTTCTGTTCTTGCTCTCAGCCGGGATACAGGCCTGCCTGCAACCCAGGATGGCCCGCAGTTCTTCAAAGTTCATGAACGTCCGCTCCTGGTTGACCTCCACGAGCTCTACCAGCCCCACGAGGTCCTGGGGGCTGCTGCTGTTCCTGCGATAGATCCGAACGACATAGCTGTCCATAAACGCTCCTTGGTGCGGGCTCGGTTTGTACGACTGCAGCGTAACCGGGGACGACCCACAGATGACCCACGGATTCTTTTTTTTACATAAGGGGGGACGGGTGTTTCAACGATCGGGGAAAGGAATTCAGTTCATTGAATTGATTCAACAATCGAAAATATCAGGCGAGGGCAAAGAAGGACCTATCAGAAGACGCAAAGTCAGAGCTTGAGGAGGAACGGCGTTTGGCATGCCGTCAGGTCATGATCGATTGATAGAGGTCTTCGGTTTTCCGGGAGGGAGGGATGCCGAGCGACGAGAGCAGCAGTATCCGGCAGCGGTTGTAGGTGGAAACCGCCTCTGCGCGCTGGCCCAGCTCCTGATAACAGACCATGAGATGCTGATAGAATTCTTCGGCAAGGCCGTCCACCTCGATCCCCTTTTGAAAGATCTCAACGGCCTTTTGCCACTCCCGGTGCTGTTCCCAGTGAACGCCCGCTCGAAGGATGGTCCGGAGCAGCTTGCTGCGCAGGCGTTCACGGGAAGAAAGCGCCCAGGGATGCGAGGAATCATTGGGCAGGAAATGGCCCCGGTACAGGCCCAGAGCCTTGTCGCTCAAGCGCAATGCCAGCCCGGCATCATGTGAAGGTCCCCCGTTCTTCCAGGCCCGATCGACGGTCTCGATAAGACCTTCCAGTTCCCGGACGTCGACCCAGCAGCGGGAGAGGTCCAGGGACAGTCGGCGCTCCTGAAGTTGAACGATATCGTCGCTCTTGATCAGCCTCCGCAAGCGCTGCACGGTCATTTCAAAGGACTTATGGGCCAGATCACCGTCCGCTTCGGGCCAGAGGATGTCGGCGAACTGCTCCTCGGCGACATCCTTCCCGCCCAGGGCGACCAGCGCTTTGAGCAGCACAAGGGGTTTCTGCTGCACCTTTCCCGAGAAGAGCATTGGTTTCCCGTTGCTGACCAATTCGAACCGCCCGAGCGTGTGGACCCTTAAAGGCCAGGGCCAGGAGTCGCTTGCCGGGTCCGGCGGCAGGAGAGAACGCTTGCGTATCAGGTCGTGCACATACCCGGTTTCGAGGCCGGCATCGAGGGCGCGGGAGCAGAGCCTGCTCATGACGTCGCTCCGCCACCAGTAAAAGTTCGTATAGCCTTCCGTTCGTCCCAGGGTCATGGCGTGCGCTAGCGGTGCGAGAACTTTCGAGTCCTCACCCCGGTCCAGGGCGATCTGCGCCTGGCTCAGGAAATACATGAATTCAAGGATCCGGCTCTTCATCCGGACGGCGACGCGGAGGGCCTGCGACAGCTGGGGCATGGCCGCCTCATCCTCGCCCTGCTCGTGCAGGACCTGCGCGAGAGCGATGCGGGTTATTCCCTCATGGAACGGGGTCCCCGCCTCAAGAGCGAGGCGCAGCGCCTCCTCCACCTGATGGCGGGCCCGTGACAGGTCGCGACGGACCAGCGCCTCCCATGCGCTGTTGTAACGATACATGCAGGCATCGATCCGGCGTGACTCGACGAAAGAGGGCTCCATTTTTTTCAGATATTCGGCGGCCTCGGACGGCTTTCCCTCGCTCAGAGCATTGATCGCCCCCTGTGAGTAGAGCTGCGAATTCCAGATGACAATGCCTGTTTCCGATGCAAGCTCCAAGCCTTTGACAACGGCCTTTCTGCAGAGATCATGATTGCCTACCCGCACCTGGTATACTGCTTCGACGATCCTGCTCAGGATCTGCGCCAGCGGCGAAGCGGCGGGCGTAGCTGCTGATTCCCGAACTCCCTTGATCACGAATTCAGCGCCGGCATGGTCCCCAATCCAGAGATAATAAAGCTCCAGGTAAACAGAGATGAAGCTTTTTAACCTGATGTTCGTGCTCTTCTGCGCAATGGCCCGCGCACGGTCGGCCCACGTCCTGATATGCCGGTGATGGGGCTGTCGCAAGGTCAGCGCAAAGAGCATGCTGGTGGTGACGCGGGCATCGATCTCCGGCGACGGGAACTGGGGATGCCGCTGCAGGAGGTCATCGAGCATGCCTATCCACCGGTCAGCCTGCACAAACTCCCCCCATCCCATCAATATGGCCTCCATGACGCCCGACCAGGACAGGAACAAGCCCGCCGGATCGTTGACGGCCGAGAAAAGCTCGTATGCCGTCTCAAAATGCCGCTGGCTCTCAGCGGGGTTGAAGGGCAGCCTGCATGCGCCGGTCCAATATTTCAGCCAGGGGTCGCTCTCCCGGTAGTCCTCGGGAAAACCGCTCAACCATCCTTCCAGTGTCTGGGTACGGCCCTGGCTGATCAGTGGTTGCGCCCAGGAGTTGACCAGCCGGGCAAGTTCATGCCACGCGCCGACTGCGCAGAGCAGATCAGCTGCCTGCTCTGCCTGGCCGCTCTTTTCCAGCAGCAGTGCGGCCTTTATTCGCAGCTCGGTCCGCGTCTCGGCGGACAGGACCCGGTCCGCGCGGAACAACAGGAATTCGCGGAACAACGGGTGATACTGATAGACGGCATCGGTTGACAGGCGCCGGTCCGTAAAAAAATGATTGCGGCTGAGCTCGGCCAGAATGGTGTGGGAAGATTCGTTTCCCGTCAGTTCCTGAACAACGGGCACGGTCATGGTCGGCAGGCAGGCGGACATCAGCAGGAACTGTTGCGTTTCGCGGTCCGCCTTTTCAAAGATCTCTCCCGCAAAATAGTGAAAGATCTCTTCCCGCGTAAAGTTGTCAACGGACATCCGGTCAGGGGCCGTCGTTCGCAGCTGCTCCAGCATAAGCACGATCCCGGCGGCCCATCCTTCGGTAAAGCGGTACAACTGCGCCATGACCGCATCGGGCAGCCGGTTCTTTCCGGCCAGAGAGAGCTTGCGGGCCTCGTCAAGGCTGAACTTGAGGTCCTGCCATCCGATGAAGCTCATTGCGTTCAATGTCCGGAGGCGGGCAAAGGCGGGCCCCGGTTCGCTGCGGCTGATGAGAATCACGGTAACGCCGTCGGGGATCGAGGTCAGGGCTTCGACCATGATCTCGTGAAAGCGCGACCCGGCGGGAACGTCCTGGTAATTGTCGAACACGAGGGTATAGGGCGGTTTGAGCCTGCTGTAGAGGTTCTCGAAGTATCGCCGGGCAAAGATGAAGACGCCGTGCAGGTATTCCGTGGTCAGGAACGGAAGGGGCTTGCGATTTCTCGGCGCGGCCTTCCGGGCGGCCAGGCACAGGTAATAGAAGAAACTGGCGATATCGGCGTCGCCTTCGTCAGCCTGGTACCACAGGCAGGGCAGTTTCCGCTCGTCCAGATAGCTGGACACGAAGGTCGTTTTGCCGCTCCCTGCGGGACCGGAAACCCAGACCACGGACCGTTTCCGGCTATCATCCAGCAAGCTGAACAGCCGCTTTCGGGCAAAGGCCCCGGAAATTTTCGGCCGGCTTATCTTGGCAATGGTGGCGTTCTTCTTATGCATGCTCGTCGGGGCTTCTCATGAGATGTCGCAAGGGGCGATAAGGAGCGTCCTGCAAATCATGTTTCCTTGCCTGCGGGCTGTGCTCGTTTCTGCAAAATACTGCAAGTTGACCATGAACGCAAGGTATAATTACCTAACTCGCAACAAACGCCCGCCGTCCGCTCTCTGCCCGGGGACCGAGCATGTGTGTTGATCTCTTAGAAGTCCTTAAAGCCGTCTTTGCGAGCGAAGCGAAGCAATCTCGTAGTTCATATCTGCCTGATAA
>MHDY01000155.1:6700-6876 GCA_001803705.1 Nitrospirae bacterium GWC2_56_14
CCAGGCGGAGGATGAAGCGTTCTTCAAGGGAAAGGGAAGGGTCGATCGTTCCGTGAGCAGGCGGCGTGTCGGGACTGTAGACCAGCAGGTGAAAGGCCACTGAAGTGACCGGCGCGTCCTGGAGCGGGAGGCGCTCGATGTGGGAAACGAATTCGATCCAGCGGTCGGCCATCTCG
>MHDY01000156.1:0-788 GCA_001803705.1 Nitrospirae bacterium GWC2_56_14
AGGCAGTTTTATCTTTAGCAAAAACCTTTCGGACAATGCTCTCACCCCTCTCCTGATACCGAACCTGCTCTGGTACTGCATGTATGTCCTGAATGTCGTGGTGGTCGGCGCGGTCATTACCTCCATCGTCACGCCACGGGATACACAATGGACCGGACTCCAGGGGTTCAAGGTGGCGGCATACTCGTTTACGCCGCTTTTTATCGCCGGTTTCTTCGTGGTCATTCCGAAGATGGACTGGGTGATCTATACAGCGATGCTGTACAGCATCTATCTCATCTACCTCGGCGTCATGGCTATTGCAGGAACTTCGAAAAAACGATCCGCCGGATATGCGGCCGCTTCGTTCCTCTCCGCAGCGGTACTGGTCGGCATGATGAACCTTGGCGAGTATTTTCTTGAGTCGTTCGTCTTGTAGGTCTAACAGGCAAGTCGGAATCGAGAGGCCAAAGCCAAAAGGCGTCTCTCGCAAAGGCGCAAAGGTCGCAAAGAAAAGCAAAATATAAGGCTTTATTAATCGTCTCAAAATAGAAACGACATAATCTGAACCACCTCCCCAACCCCTCCTTATCAAGGAGGGGCTACAACACTTCCTCCCCTTGCCAAGGGGAGGTTAGGTGGGGTGGTTCGCTTGTTTTTGTTGTGCATTAATATCTATACTATTTTGAGACCGTTAATAATTCATGATTCTAAAGTTGTTGATTCCCTTTGCGTACTTTGCGCCTTTGCGAGAGATAAGCTTCACGCTTTTACCTGTTTTTCTTTTCAATTCGAGTAAAGGATAACCC
>MHDY01000156.1:807-6995 GCA_001803705.1 Nitrospirae bacterium GWC2_56_14
ACTATAACGCAAGCACACCAATCGCTCCGCAAGTCCTGGACGAGATGCAGCCCTACCTCAAAGAAAAGTTCGGCAACCCGTCGAGCAGCCATAGCTTCGGTGTTGTTATTAAGGCGGGTATTGAACAGGCGCGGGAGCGGCTGGCGCTGCTTTTGGGATGCCAATCGTCGGAAATCATCTTTACGAGCGGAGCGACCGAGTCGAACAACATGGTGATCAACGGCGTCGCCATGACAGAAGGCACAGGAAAGCACTTCATCACTTCCCAAATAGAGCACCCTGCAGTGCTGGCGCCGTGCCGCTACCTCGAACACCTTGGGTATAAGGTGACCTACCTGCCTGTTGACAAGTACGGGATGGTTGCCCCCGCTGATCTCGTGAAGGCGATCACTCCGGATACGGCGTTTATATCTATCATGCATTCGAACAACGAAGTAGGAACGATCCAGAAGATCAAAGAGCTGAGCCGGATCGCATCGTCTCAGAACATTCCGTTCCATACGGATGCTGCACAGGGCGTGGGAAAAGTACGCGTGCAGGTGGACGACCTCGGCGTGGACTTCCTGACCATTGCAGGCCACAAGTTCTATGCGCCTAAAGGAATCGGCGCGTTGTATATCAGGCAAGGCCGGAAGCTCGAACCGCTCATGCACGGCGCAGGACACGAACGGGGTCTAAGGCCGGGTACGGAGAACGCCGCCTTCATCGTCGGTCTCGGCGCCGCAGCCATGGTCGCCATGCCTCTGCTCGAAACCGAAGGCAAGCGCCAGACACAGTTGGGGAAACGTTTGTTCGATGGGTTAGAGCGCGCAGGGCTGAAGGTTCATTTGAACGGCCATCCTGAAAAGAAGCTTCCCAATACCTGGAATATCAGCTTTCCGGGGCATGACGCAGCATCGGTCATGGAGGTCTTAACGGGCATTGCGGTCTCGCCGGGAGCTGCTTGTCACGGCGATACGGTCCAGGCTTCGCACGTGCTCGTTGCCATGGGAACGGACCTTTCGCTCGCGCGGGGGGCGATACGGTTCAGCCTCGGCAGAGAGACGACGGAGGCGGAGATTGATCGAGTGGTGGAGTTGTTGGGAAAGGGATTGAAAAGGTGAAGCGAAGAGGGAAACCGCTAATGCTCGCGAATAAGCGCGAATTCAGAAAAAACATTAGCGTCCATTCGTGTTTATTCGCGGATGATAGGCCTTATGTCGCTGGTTCAGCCGGTAGGTTGGGCAAAATGTCTCATCCTGCCCAACGAGATTCAAAAGATGTTGGGCTGTGATATATAGTCTAACCTACAAATTGTCGAATAGTCCTGCATAACTTCTGATCTTGAAACGTAAGGAAACCCTATGCCCGGCCCAACAGTACTGATCATTGACGACGAAGAGAGCATTCGCAAAACCCTGGCGGGCGTGCTGGCCGACGAGGGGTACGAGACCGCGACCGCTGCGTCCGGTCAGGAGGGGCTCGACATCCTGCAGGAGGCGCAGCCGACCATCGTCATGCTCGACATCTCCATGGAGCCCGGGATCGACGGGATCGAGACGCTCCGGCGCATCAAGGAGATAAGGCCGGAGCTGCCGGTCATCATGATCACCGGCCACGGAGAGATCGAGACCGCGGTCAAGACGATCAAGATGGGCGCTTACGATTTCATCCAGAAACCGCTTGCCTTAGAGCAGGTGTTGCTCGCGGTCAGACATGGGCTTGAAGACCGCAAACTGCGCGAAGAGAACGAGTCGCTCAGGAAGAGCATCGAACGCCGCTATGAGCTCGTGGGCGAGAGCGCGGCCATCGCGGCCCTGAAGCGCCAGATCTCGCTCGCCGGGCCCACCAACGGCTGGGTGCTGATCCACGGTGAGAGCGGGACAGGCAAGGAGCTGGTGGCGCGCGCTATTCACCGTGCGAGCAAGCGGGTCTCCGGGCCTTTTGTGGAAGTGAACTGCGCAGCCATCCCGCAGGAGCTCATCGAGAGCGAGCTTTTCGGCCACGAAAAGGGCGCGTTCACCGGAGCGACCGGCCTGAAGCGCGGCAAGTTCGAGCTCTCGGACAAGGGCACCATATTCCTTGACGAGATCGCGGACATGAGCCTTGCCACGCAGGCCAAGGTGCTGCGCCTGCTCGAAGGACAGGAGTTCCAGCGCGTCGGCGGGACCAGGACGCTCAAGGCCGATGTGCGCGTCATCGCTGCATCGAACAAGGACCTTGCCGAAGAGATCAAAAAAGGCGCTTTCCGCGAGGACCTCTTTTACCGGCTGAACGTGATCCCCCTGGAGGTGCCGCCGCTCCGCGAACGCAGCGATGATATCCCGAGGCTCGTCCGGTATTTTCTGCAGGAGTTCTCTCGCGAGTACGGCCAGAAGCCGAAAATTGTCGACGACGATGCCCTGGCGCTCTTTGTGAAATACCCCTGGCCCGGCAACGTGCGTGAGCTCAGGAACATCATCGAGCGGCTCATCATCATGTCGCCCGGTCAGACGATCAGTGTCTCTGACGTCCCTCCGCCGCTCAGCAGGACGTCTGCTGCCAGAAAGGCTGCGGAAGGAAAGAGCACCACTGAGTCGTACCTTGCGTTTCCTACGCTGAAAGAGGCGCGGTCTTCTTTCGAGCGGGAGTACCTGGTGCGCAAGCTCAAGGAGAACGACGGGAACGTGAGCAAGACCGCGGATACGATCGGAGTGGAGCGGAGCAACCTGCACCGCAAGATCAAGGCGCTTGATATAGAGCTGGAGGAGTGAAGCAGGGTTCGGGGTTCAGGGGCCAGGGTACAGGAAGACACTAATTCGTCATCCCCGTGAAAACGGGGATCCAGTAACAGTCTGACGAACCTGGATTCCCGCCTGCGCGGGAATGACGAAAAGAGAACAAAGTTTATAAATCCATGATCAATATCACCAACCTCACCCGCTACTTCGGCACGCTCGCTGCCGTCAACGCCGTCAGCTTCTCCGTCGGCAAGGGGGAGGTCTTCGGCCTCTTGGGGCCCAACGGGGCGGGCAAGACCACGACCATCCGCATGCTGACGACCCTGCTGAAACCGTCGGAAGGCACAGCGCTGGTCGCGGGCTACGATGTCACGACCGATCCGCTCGAGGTGAGGCGCGCCATCGGCGTGGTGCCGCAGATGCTGAACCTCGACATCGATCTTACCTGCGCCGAGAACCTCGAGTACCACGGCCGGCTTCACAAGATGGAGCCCGGGGACCGGGAGGCACGGATCGAAGAGCTGCTGCGCTTCGTCGGCCTCTGGGACAAAAAGGACACGCCGGTGGAGCATCTTTCAGGCGGCATGCGCAGAAGGCTTTTGATCGCCCGGGGCCTCATGCACCGGCCGCAGGTGGTGTTCATGGACGAGCCGACCGTGGGGCTTGATCCGCAGGCGCGGCGCTTGATCTGGGGGTTTTTGGAGTCGCTGAAGCGGAAGGGCATCACCATCCTGCTCACGACGCACTATATCGAGGAGGCGGACGCGCTCTGCGACCGTGTGGCCATCCTGCAGACCGGTAGGATCATCGCCCTTGATAGTCCTACTGTGCTGAAGGCAGGCGTGGGTAAATACTCCATCGAATGCCTGGGGCGGCACGATATTCCGCGCAAGTTCTTCCCCACGCGGGAAGAGGCGATCGATGCTTCCCGAGAGGTATGCGAGGACATCGTTGTCCGCGAGTCCACGCTAGAAGATGTGTTCATCAATCTGACGGGGGAGAGAATAGATACTTAGCTTCAGGAGCCAGAATCCAGGAGACAGGAGTCAGAAGGATGCGTGTTTGTCCTGCATCTTTCTCCTGGCTCCTGACTCCTGACTTCTGGTTCTTTACTCCAGGCTCCTGTATACTGGAAACTTATGAACTTCTACCCCATCATCTGGAAAGAGCTCAAGCTTATCCGCAAGAAGCCCTGGCGTTTCCTGGCGTCGAGCCTGGTCATGCCGCTTTTGTACCTCGTGACCTTCGGCTGGGGCCTGGGCCGCGGCATGAACGTGGGAGGCGGCACCTATCTCGAATTCGTGCTGCCTGGCATCCTGGCGCTGTCGGCCATGAACAACAGCTTCGGCCCGGTCTCGACGTCGCTCAATATCAGCAAGCTCTACACCAAGACGATCGAGGAGGTGCTCGTTTCGCCCGTGAGCCCCTGGGACATCGCCCTGGGCAGGACGCTGAGCGGCCTGGGTCGCGGGCTGTTCTCGGCGCTCATGCTGGTCCTGGTGGCTCTGGCAACGGGCGTTCACCTGCATTACTCAGTTCTCTTCTTTGTCGTACTGGCGCTCACCTCTTTCTGTTTCGGGGCCATGGGCGTGGCCGCGGCCATGCTTGCCCACTCCCACGAGGACATGGCGAATTTCAACAGCTTCTTCATCATCCCCATGTCGTTCCTCGCGGGCACGTTCTTTTCGCCGGACCGGCTGCCGCAGCCCTTCCAGAGCATGATCATGGTCTATCCGCTCACCCATGCCAGCATCGTGCTTCGCTCGCTTGCGGCAGGCAACGGGCCGGCTATGGGTTCCGTGCTCATTCTTGCCGCTTATGCAGCGATGTTCTTCTATCTTGCAGGAAGGCTGGTAAAGAAGACGGCGTAAGCGCCGCGCTTCGGAAACGATCCTATGGCTTCAGGTCTGACCCACATATTTACTGCTGTCGCGCTCGGCAAGACCTACACGGGTGAAAAGATGCCGCCCCGGTTCTGGGTCTTGGCGGCCGTCTGCGCAGTGCTTCCTGACCTCGATGTTCTGGGCTTTCATTACGGGATAAAATACGCTGATCTCTTCGGCCACCGCGGTTTTACGCATTCGCTTTTATTTGCGCTGCTGCTGAGCCTGGCCGTGGTCACGACGGCCTTTCGCATGGCTCCCGCGCTGTCGAAAACGTGGTGGGGCCTCGCGGGGTTCTTCTTTACCGTGACCGCGTCCCACGGCGTTCTGGACGCCATGACGGACAAGGGCTACGGGATAGCCTTCTTTCTTCCCTTCGACAGTACGCGCTACTTTCTTCCCTGGCGGCCGATCTATGCGTCACCCATGCGCATTTCCCGGTTTTTCAGCCAGGCAGGTCTCGAGATCGTGGCAGGCGAGGTCCTCTGGATATGGGCCCCACTTACCCTGGTTGCGGCCTCGGCGTGGCTGTACCGGAGAAAAAAAAGATCTTGTCCATAAGCCGTTGCCGCCCCCTTCCCTCCGGAAAACCAATGTTGACCAGACCCCTATCCTCTCATTTTGGTTGACTTTTCAGGGCTTCAGGGCTAATATTCCAGTCTCCATTCGCGGCGATCAGATCTCGGAAAAGACGGTCATTGGACATGCCCAAAGTACAATTCATATTTGCCATCCATAACCATCAGCCGGTCGGTAATTTTGATTTCGTGGCGGAGGACGCTTATCAGAAATCCTACCTCCCGTTCCTGAAGGTCCTGGACCGGCATCCGTCGATCAAGATCACGCTGCATTACACCGGCATCCTCTACCGGTTCTTTGAACAGAAACATCCCGAGTATATCGATATGCTGAAGCGGTTCGTTGCCGAAGGCCGCGCCGAGATCCTGTCCGGCGGGTTCTATGAGCCCATCCTTGCGGTGCTGCCTGATGAGGACAAGGTCGGGCAGGTCCGCAAGCTTTCCTCCTACATCGACACGACGCTGGGATACAAGGCCCGCGGCATGTGGCTCGCCGAGCGGGTCTGGGAACCCCATCTGCCGAAGTTCATCGCTGAAGCGGGCATCGACCATGTGGTGGTCGATGATTTTCATTTCAAGATGGCCGGTCTCCACGACGACGAACTGGACGGCTACTACCTGACGGAAGAGCAGAACGGGATGGTGCGCGTGTTCCCGGGCAGCGAACGGCTCCGGTACCTCATCCCGTTCCATCCGCCCGAGGAGACGCTGGAGTACCTGGCAACGCTTCGCTCTCCCTCGCGGTACCGGCTGGCGGTGATGGCAGACGACGGCGAGAAGTTCGGCGTCTGGCCGGAGACCTATCGGACCGTGTACGAAGAGGGCTGGCTCGACCGGTTCTTCACGCTCATCGAACAGAACAGCGAATGGCTCGAAACGACCACGTTCTCGGAGTTTGCAAACCAGGAGCCGCCGCGCGGCAGGGTCTATCTGCCCACGGCGTCGTACATGGAAATGGGCGAGTGGACGCTGCCGACGCGCGCCATGAAAGAGTACGACGACGCGCTCGAAACGGTCAAGGGCACGCC
>MHDY01000156.1:7024-10307 GCA_001803705.1 Nitrospirae bacterium GWC2_56_14
AGGGCGGCATCTGGAGGAACTTCTTCACCAAGTATTCCGAAAGCAACCACATGCACAAGCGGATGCTCATGGCAAGCCGGAAGGCCGGCGCGGCATTGGCTGCGCTTGAGGCGCGGGGCGCGAAAAAAGGCGCCGAGGCCGGCCGCATGCTGGACCATGTGTATCAGGCACAGTGCAACGACGCATACTGGCACGGCGTGTTCGGCGGTCTGTACCTGCCGCATCTGCGCACCGGCATCTACGAGCAGGTGATCCAGGCGGAGTATATGGCTGATGCTATAATGCATCAGCAGGGTACAGGGTCCAGGGGTCAGGGGTCAGGAAAAAAGAACAAAGGGCACACGGCGTCTGCATGGCTGGAGATCGAGAAGGGCGACTTTGACCGGGATGGACGGGACGAGGTCATGATGAACTCGGAGCTGCTCAATCTGTTCATCGATCCGGCCGAGGGCGGCAGGATCACGGAGATCGACTGGAAGCCGCGCTCCTTTAATCTGACGAATACGCTTACGCGCAGGCGGGAAGGCTACCACCAGAAGCTGCTTGATGCGGTGAAGGATGCGGCTGCAGGCACGTCCGGTGACGGCGCAGCAAAGACCATTCATGAACGCGTATCGGTCAAGGAAGAAGGCCTGCAGCACCATCTGCAGTACGACTGGTATACCCGGGGTTCGCTGCTCGATCATTTTCAGGGATCGGGTGTCGATCTGGCCAGCTTCATGCGGTCCGAATATTACGAGACCGGCGATTTCGTGCTGGGAGACTACCGTATGACGTCCCGGAGAGCGGGCGGTTCCGCGATCGTTATGCTGGAGCGTAGCGGTACGGTAGAGGGCCTGGCCGTCAGCCTGCGGAAGGAGCTGGTCTTGCGCTCCGGCGACGCGGGGTTCACCGCGCGGTACGCCATAACGAACCTGAGCAGCGAAGAACTGAATACGACCTTCGGCTGCGAGTTCAACTTCTCGCTCCTGGCCGGCAATGCCCATGACCGGTACTACGACATCCCCGGCCATACGCTGGACAAGCGGCACCTCGCTTCGACGGGGGAAACGAACAACGTGAAGCAGGTAAGCCTTGTGGATGAATGGCTCCGGCTCAAGCTGTCGCTCCTGTTCTCGCAGCCCGTGGTGCTCTGGCGCGCGCCGGTGGAGACCGTGTCGCAGTCGGAGTCCGGGTTCGAGCGCGTGTACCAGAGCTCCATGGTGATGCCGCTCTGGCGCATCTCGCTCGGCGCGGGCGCCGCGTGGGAGACGGAGATCCGGGTGAAGGTGGAATGAGCTTTTGAAAGAGCTTTGGACACGGATTTACACGGAAGAATCGGTAACAACGGATAACGGCGGATACTAACGGAGATACGGCACTACTTTGACAGGATAACAGGATTGACAGGATCTTCAGGATGAAATGCTTTTATCAGAATTTATCTTGTTATCCTGTCGAAGATTTTTGCTGCGGTTTTTTTTGGTTACGATGATAGAAAAGAGGAAATGAAAGACATGAAAACATTGATCGCACTGGTCCTGCTGGCGGCATCATTTAGTTCGCCTGTGTTCGCCGCAGACAGGCCGCTGGGTCCCGAAGAGTTTCGCTCCATTGATGAGCTGGCGACGGAGATCATGACCTACTTCCCGAAGGTGCAGGGCGAGGTGAAGACCGTGCAGGCGGACCGCCTCACCATCGCGCTCGGCAAAAAAGAGGGGCTCATGCCCGGCATGGCCCTCACGCTCTGGCGGGACGGCAAGGAGATCCTCCATCCTGTGTCCGGCATCGTGCTCGGACGGGAAGAGGAGGAGATCGGGACCGTGGAGGTGACCGTTGTGGGCGATGGTTCCTCGACGGCGGTGGTCAGGAAAAAACAGACGGAGCCCAAACCGGGCGACCGGGCGAGGATCACGCCGAGAAAGATCAGCCTTGCGGTTCTTCCGCTCAGGCCGGAACGCCCTGAACTGGTGAAGCAATTTGGGGACCGGTTGACAGCGTCGGGCAGGTTCTCGGTCACCGAGCGCGGCAAGACCGACGAGTTCGTCAAAGGACGCAAATTCTTGGACCGTTCGCTGATCAAAAGCATGGGCAGCGCTTTGCATGTCGATGCGGTCGTCGTGCTCGGCCTCTATCCCACCGAAGGCAGACTGATGGCGATGGCGCGGATATTCTATGCCGAGGAGGGCCGTCAGCTCGATACCATCGTGGCGCTGGTTGATGAAAAATCGGACAAAGACGCCCTGGGCGACATCAAGCCCTTTTTTGCAGCCGTCCCGGTCGAGGAGCAGAAGAGCAGTGCTGCGCCTGAACTGCCCTTTCTGGCGCGTGCCGTCGTGTACGGCGATTTTGAAGGGAACGGCAAGCCCGCCTATGCATTTTCAGACGGGACCAGGCTTCACCTCTACCGGAACGAACCTGCCGGCTGGCATGAGATCTGGACCGAAACAACGGAGAACCGCGACGCCGTGACGCTGGAATGGTTCGACCAGTCGGCTCAGGCTGACCCGGCTTCGACCATGGAGCAGATCAACGTCGACAGCGCGGACATCAACGGCAACGGCAGGCCTGAGCTTTTTGTGACCGCCATGTTCGGCGGCAAGGTCTTTTCCTATGTCATCGAATACCAGGAGGGCGGTTACCGCCGCATCGCCAACGTTCCCGGCTTCCTTCGGGTGCTCCAGTATCCCGGGAAAGGTGCAGTGCTGATCGGACGGGCCTATGACCCGGTGACCTTCTTTGCCGGGCAGACGAAAGTGTATTCCGTGGTTGACGGGAAATACACAGCCGGCGCCGAGTTCGCGCTGCCGAAGGAACTGGGATTGTACGGCTGGACCTACGCCAACCTGGGAGACCGGCAGCCGCTTCTGGTGGCGCTCGATGATGACGACCATCTGATGGTCTATTCCGGGCTGACCATGGCCTGGAAGAGCGCGGAACAGTATTTTGGCGCAGGGCTCTTTGTGTACAAGCCGGTCACCGGGATCGATGCGGTGCTGTCCCGCCAGGCATCGGCACTGGACAAAGCGCAACGGGTCAAGATCCGCGGACGCGTCCTCGCCGGCGACCTGAACAACGACGGCAAAGACGAGATCGTCATCCAGAAGAACATCGGCGCAAGCATGATAGGCGCGTTTACGGGGTCCGAGCTCAACAGCCTGGCCTGGACCGGCGCGCGGCTGGAGCCGGTTTGGAGCGTCAAGGATATCAGCGGGCCGGTCTATGATATCGCGATCATCCCCCAGGGCGCCGGGGCGCCCCGAGTGGTCGCCCTGGTAAAGACCAAAGGCGGGCTGTTCACCAA
>MHDY01000156.1:10335-10631 GCA_001803705.1 Nitrospirae bacterium GWC2_56_14
ATGAAGTAAAATCGAATTCTTGCAGGCGAACCACGGAGCACAAGGAGCAAGGTGCCGAGGTAAAGGAATAAACCTTGAAAACCGATATTTTTCTCTGTGCACTCAAAGGGCGATTTCTGAAAGCCCATACTATTTAAAATTTAATACCTAAGGTCACAGAATTTATCTCGGTGGCCTCCGTGGTTTGCAGTTTTTGGTGAAACTCTGCGGCATTGGCCCGCGCAGCCCGGGGATGGAGATGCAGCACGCATGAAGAACAAGATGCCGACGGTCGAGGAACTTCGCGCCAGCGTGGA
>MHDY01000157.1:0-17045 GCA_001803705.1 Nitrospirae bacterium GWC2_56_14
CTCAAGCGCTTTGATCGAAGCATCATCAACGAGCACGACCTTGATGGTGCTGGGGGGGATTTTGTCCGACCGGAAGATTTTTGATTTTGCATCAAAAGCGAAGAGGTCGGGTTTCTCAAATGCACCATATGAGTAAGCGAGGATAGTGATGGTAAATACAAGGAGAGAAATAAAAAAGGCGATGAGGATTTTTTTTATCATAAAGATTCTATCGCCTTTTGAGCCCTGAGGAGGATTTTACTGGTGTGGTCACGGCGACATTCTGTCTGTTCGACAGAAAATACTGTCACGCACCATGAATAAGTGTAGCATCATTTTGCAAAAAATTCTACTTTTTTTGGCTTCACTGTCTCTTTTTTTCCACGGACTCAATGCTACAAATGAACAACAGTTATTGACGGTAAATTTAACAATATTAAACCAGCATGGATGAGAACAGGGGGAAAGCCGGCACAGCCGGGCTTCATTCCATGCCCGCATAGCCCCTGATGCCTTCAAGCTGGATGGTTTTCCGGTTTCGGCATATGAATGGCCGTGCCATGAACGTCCTCGGCTGCCTCCATCACCGCTTCAGCCAGCGTAGGATGGGCATGGATCATCTGTCCAAGCTGCATCGACGTTGCCCCCATCCTGATCGCCAGAGCACCTTCATGGACGAGGTCTGCTGCATGGGCTCCGCAGAGATGCACACCGAGGACCCTGTCGGAAGCAGCATCGGAGATCACTTTCGCCATCCCGGTAATCTCGCCCATGGCATGCGCTTTGCCAAGCCCGCGGAACGGGAACCGGCCGACCTTATACGCGATCCCCTGTTCCCTGGCCTGTTGTTCCCTGATGCCGACACTGCCGATCTCAGGCATTGTGAAAATCCCCGCCGGCACCACGGTGTAATCCATCTGTTCATTCCCGCCAAGGATATTATTCACCGCAACCAGACCCTGCCGTGAGGCAACATGGGCCAGCATGATCCGGCCGGTCACATCTCCGACAGCGTAAATGCCCTTTTTGTTCGTTTCCATCCTCTCGTTCACAAGGATCTCGCCCCGACTGCCCGTTGTAACACCCGCAGCCTCAAGGCCGAGATTCTCTGAATTCACGTGACGGCCGATCGAAACAAGGATTGCCTCGGTCTTTATTTCCTGGCCGTTTGAGAGCACTGCGGTCATCATGCCGTCAATGCCTTTTGCTACGGACACTACCTTCACATTCAAGAGGAGCCTGATCTTCGCCTTTTTAAACTCGCGCTCCATAATAGCGGACAGTTCTTCATCCTCTGTTGACAACGCATGAGGCGTCATTTCCGCTATGGTCACTTCAGCGCCGAAGGTCCGGTAGATGAAAGCAAATTCGCTGCCGATCACGCCTGCCCCGACAATGAGAAGGCTTTTCGGTATTTTCTTCAGCTGGACCGCGTCGTCGCTGGTCATCACCTGCTCCCCGTCAAAAGGGAAACCGGCCAATTTCGCAGGACGCGAACCCGTGGCGAGAATAACGTTGTCCGATGGGACATCGACGATCGAACCGTCTTTTCTCACAACGCGAACGAGCTCATTTGAAATCAATGAACCGTGCCCTTCCATAAGCGTGACACCCCAGCTTTTCAGCAATCCGCGGATGCCTTTTATCTGTGTAGAGACGACCTTGTCCTTTCGCTCCCGTATCCTTGACAGATTAAAGCTCACCGGACCGGTCACTTCGACGCCGAACTCTTCCGCACGTCTGGTGAGCTCCAGCGCCTCTGCAGATGCAATGAGCGTCTTCGTCGGTATGCAGCCCCAGTTGAGGCAGGTCCCGCCAACTTCGGCATTTTCGACCACGGTCACCTGCGCTCCTTTTTGAGCAGCCCGGATCGCGGCCACGTAGCCGCCCGGACCTGCACCTATGATCGTCAACTTTACCATCATGCGTCCTCCCTGCAGTTCATCGGCGTATTTGCATACCCCACGCAGAACCTGATCATGACGCCAGTGCTGCCTGGTGTTCATCATTCAGGCGATATACGCGCCAATAGAAAAAGGAGAGTATGCACTCTCCCTTTTCCTTCAATAACAATTATCGGTCACTCACCGGGACTATTTTTCTTCTTCCTCTTTCAAGAACTTTTCATACTCAGCCTTGCTCATGAGGTCGCCCACTTCGGTCGGGTCGCTCATCTCGACCACAACGAGCCAGCCGTTGCCGTAGGGGTCCTCATTGATGATCTCGGGAGAATCAGCAAGGTCTTCATTGATCTCAACGACCGTACCCGTGATCGGACTGACCACCGGCGAAGTCGCTTTCGTCGACTCGATCTCGGACAGTTCGGAATCGGCGTCTACCTCTGTATCAACCTCGGGGAGGTCTACATACACGATATCGCCGAGCTGTTCCTGCGCAAAATCACTGATACCGATGGTTGCGCGCTTGCCTTCAACCCGCACCCAGGAATGTTCTCTATGATATTTTATATCGTCTGGATTCATTTTGTACCTCCATGATGATTAGCTGGCAAGAATGAGTTTGTTTTTATCCTATGCGCCTTGTTTTGTCAAGCAAAAATATAGTCGCAACATGGCATTGCAGAATAAAAAAAGGGATGCGAAAACGCATCCCCGGGAACAGCGTAAATTTCCTTCTGCAGGTGCTCGATCTGCAAATTTCCGTTAAGCCCCTGCAGACACGGTTGCCTGCTTTCCCGTCACCTGCTGTGCGGCAGCGATCATGTCAATGGCCTTTTTCGGGCAGCGCGCAGCGCACATCCCGCAACCGATGCACTTTGACTGATCGACGACATGAACCGCATTCGGATCGCCGGAAATAGCATTCACCGGGCAGACCTTGGCACAGACATCGATGCCGGCGCACTTGGCAGGATCGATCTGCGCCTTGAGGCGCACGGGAATGTAATCATAGATCGCCTTGGTGGGGCATTTTTTAACGCAGAGACCGCAGACGATGCACTTGCTGTGATCGATGCGCGCCAGGTTGTTGTCGATCTTGATCGCCTCAACCGGGCAGGTTCGGACACAGATGCCGCAGGCGATGCATCCGACCTGGCATTTCTTCTTGACATCGATCCCCTTGTCCCTGCTGTGACAGCTGATCACGACCGCTTTGGACTCCACTGCCAGTTCGATCACCTGCTTGGGACAAGCGGCAACACACTTGCCGCAGGCCGTGCACTTTTCTTTACTGATGATCGGCAGGTTATCAGCGCTCATCGTGATCGCGTCAAAGGGACAGGCGCGCATGCACGTTGCATATCCCAGGCAGCCGTATTCGCACGATTTATCGCCCCCTGCGGCCAATACTGCGGCAGTGCAATCCTGTACTCCGGTATAGATGAATTTCCGCTGACTGAGGCTCTTCCCTCCCTGACAGAAGACCCGCGCGATCTTGGGTTCGACTTTTTCCGCTTTTTTGCCGGTTATATCGGCGATCTTTTCAGCCACTGCCGCCTTGCCGGGAGCGCACAGGTTCACGGCAACATCCGGATTGCCCACGACATTCTCAGCGTAGCCCATGCAGCCGGCGAATCCGCAAGCGCCGCAATTGGCGCCTGGCAGGGTCTCGCGGACCAGGTCCACCTTGGGATCGGTCTTTACGACAAACCGCGCTGCAACGATGGCGAGCGCCACGCCGAAGACGACGCCCAGTGCGGCAAGCACCACGAGGCCGAAGACGACATACTCCCAGGGTACTTTTTCAAGTGTTTCCACCGACCCGCCGACACCGACCAGAGGCACCAGTTTGTTGGCGAAGATGTGCACCGCCCGGGAGAGTATCTGAATCAGAAGACCGCTTAATTGTTCATACATGGTTTTGCACCTTCAGTTTAATTAGACATGCACGGCGGCGTTGCTGTTCCGCATTCATCCTACAGCGTGATCATTCCAGAAAAACCTAAAAAAGCGAGGGCGATGAGCCCCGTAAGAACAAAGGAGATCGGAAGTCCCTGGAAGGATTTCGGCACGTCGGCAAGTTCCAGTTTTTCACGAATGCTTGCCATGATAATAAGGGCAAGGCTGAAACCGAGCCCCGAGCCAAGGGCCAGCGCCATGCTTTCGAACAGGCTGTAATGCTCTTCGGCATTGATAAGCGGCACTGCCAGGATAATGCAGTTCGTCACGATCAGCGCGAGGTAGATCCCCAGTTTGTAGTAGAGCGCAGGCGTGACCTTCTTCATGATCGTGTCCGCCGCCTGCACGAATGCGGCCACCACCCCGATGAAAATGACGATCTTCAAAAATCCCAGGTGGAACGGGATCATGACATATTCATAGATCACCCAGTTCAGCGCGGCGCCGATCAGCATCACCGCCGTAAAGGTAAAGCTCATCCCGATGGAAGTCTCCATCTTCTTGGTCACGCCGAAGAAGATGCAGAGGCCGAGATAGCGGGAAAAAACAAAGTTATTGATGAGCGCCGATGCTATGAATATGGTTAATACATGTTCCCACATAATACCCCCCGATAAAACTATTGCGGATTTCGGATTGTGGATTTCAGATTCAGGTTGTTAATCCGCAATCCGAAATCAACAATCCGCAATTGATTAGTGTCCTCCGCCGCCACCGCCGGTACCGCCGAAGAATTTCCGGTCGATCCAGTTCAGCCAGCCCATCATGAGACCCATGGCAAAGAACCCTCCCGTGGGAAGGATCATGATCAGGAGCGGCTTTGAATCCAGGATCTGGTAGCCCCAGAGAGAACCTTTGCCGAGAAATTCCCTGAAAACGCCAAGCATCACAAGAGCAAGAAGAAACCCCATGCCCATGGCGGCGCCGTCCACGATGGACGGGAGCAGTTTGTTCTTGCTGGCGAACATCTCCGCGCGGGAAAGCACGATGGCAAAGGCAACGATGAGCATGATGTAGAGGCCCATCTGTTTGTACACGTCCCGCGCAAAGGCGGCCATCACGAGATCGGTCACCGTGACCCAGGTGGCGATGATGAACATGTAGGAAGGGATGCGGACTTTCGGATTGATATAGTTTCTGAGAAGGGAAACCGTGCCGTTCACCATGATCATGACGAAGAACACGGCAACTCCCATGAGGAAGCCGTTCTTCACTCCGCTGGTAACGGCCACTGCCGGACAGAGGGAGAGCGCCAGGCGGAAGACCGGGTTCTCGCCGAAGATGCCGTTCTTGATAATGGTCCCGTAATTGACGTCATTGCTCATTTCGCCACCCCCTGTGCAGCCATCTTGACCCCCGAGCCATACTTATCAACGAGCGTCTGCACTGCGTCCTTCACGCCGTTCGTGACCGCACGGCTCGATATGGTAGCACCCGAAATGGCCTGGATGTTCTCGGTTGTCTCCGATTTGAGGAGAACGATCTGGGAAAGTGCCTTGCCCTTGAACTGATCGAGGAACAACTTACGGTCCTCCACCTGATCGCCCAGACCCGGGGTCTCGCCATGGTGCAGGATCTTCACATCCTTGATCTTCAGGTCCGTATCCATTGACACGAGCATCGCGATATAACTTGAATATCCCTTTCCGGCGGTGCTCGAGATGTAGGCTACCGGCTTTCCACTGGACGTTGCCAGGTAATACTCGTAGGGTTTGCCGTGGCTGCTGGTCCAGTTTCCCGCAGGCAGAATGGGATCGGTCGCATCGGGCGCCATTTCTTTGAGCGCCTCTTCTTTTTCCTTCTTTTCGGCGATAAATCTCACCGGCGACGTATACTTGTAGGTGACCCCCATGATCAGGCCCGCGGCGATAAAGATCGCGACGAGACTCAGGGTTATTTTCAACATCTCCTTCATTTCTTCACCCCCTTGGCCTCGGCCTTGCCGAAGACCGGGCTCCGCATGCCCCGGTCAAGGAGCGGCGCAAAGCAGTTCATCAGGAGGATCGCGAACATGACGCCTTCCGGATACCCTCCCTTGAGGCGGATCAGCACGGTCAGCGCCCCGCAGGAAATGCCGAACAGTACCTGCGCGCTGCGGACCGAGGGGCCGGTGACGTAATCCGTTGCCATGAAGAATGCGCCGAGGATAAGGCCTCCCGACATCATGTGGAAGATGGCGTCGCCCGTCATGAGCCCTTCCTTGCCGCCGAACAGCCAGGAAAGGATACCGACCGTCGCAATGAAAGGCAGCGGAACATGCCAGGTTATGTACCGTTTCATCAGAAGAAATGCCGCTCCCAGCAGGAGCATGATCACCGACGTTTCACCCAGGGACCCCGCACGGTTGCCCAGGAACAGGTCCTGATACAAGGCGGCCTTGGTGTGAAAAACCTCGAGGAGTTTTGCCATGCCTTCTTCTTTCAACAGCACCAAAGGCGTGGCAGTGGTCTTTGCGTCCATGGCCATGACCCGCATGGTGGGCTCCACGTAGGTGGTCATCAACTTGGGGAAACTGATCAGGACAAAAGCCCTGCCGATGAGTGCTGGATTGAAAATGTTGAACCCGAGGCCGCCGAAGAGGTGTTTGGTAATGACAATGGCGACAAAGGACCCGACCGCCGGGATGTACAGGGGTACATTTGCAGGAAGGTTCATGGCAAGGAGCAAGCCTGTGAGGAATGCGCTGCCGTCGGTGATGGTGATTGGTTTCTTCAACATCCACTGTACCGCGGCCTCGGAGACCATTGACGAGATGAGGCAGACAAGCATGACCAGGATGGCCGGCATGCCGAAGTAATAGACCGACATGAGCGTTGCCGGAAGAAGCGCGCCGCTTACCGTCCACATGATCTTCGCGGTGCTTTCCGTATCGTGCACGTGCGGCCCGATTGAGACGATCAGCTTCCGTGGCTCTTTTGGTTGTTCCTTTGCAGGTGCTTCCATTCGGTTGACTCCTTCAATCGTCTAATTCTTCTTCTTTGCCAATTCCTTTTTCGCCTTCTTTACCCACTGGACCATTGGGCGGTTTGCCGGGCAAACGTACGTACAGGAGCCGCACTCAAAACAATCCATTAAATTGAACTCTTTTGCGTCCTGATAATGGCCCTTTTCTATATAGATGCCGAGCAGGGAGGGTTGCAGCATCATGGGACAGGCGTCGATGCAACGACCGCAGCGTATGCACGGACCATAAGGCTTTACGACGACTTCATTCTTTGGCAAAACGAGGATGCCCGAGGTGCCCTTGATCACCGGCACCGTCAGGTCGTGCTGGCTCATGCCCATCATCGGACCGCCGGCGATGACCTTGGCAGCATCTTCGGTGAGGCCGCCTGCTTCCTCGATCAGCTGCAGAAAGGGCGTGCCGATCCGGGCGAGAAAGTTCTTCGGTTCCTTTACGCCGCGACCCGTCACGGTCACGTAACGTTCGACCAGCGGCCTGCCGTAGCGCACCGCCGTATAGATCGCTTCCGCTGTTCCCACATTCTGTACCACGACACCCACATCCATGGGCAATGCTCCCGCGGGAACGGTCCGGTGCGCGATCGCTTTGATCAGCATTTTCTCAGCGCCCTGGGGGTACTTGACCTTCACCGGCCAGACCTTGATCTCAGGCGATCCGGCTGCTGCTTTCGTCATGGTCTCGACCGCGTCAGGTTTGTTCGCCTCGATGCCGATGTATCCTTTTTTAACGCCGAGGATCCTCATCAGTATCTTGAGTCCGTCTACGATCTGCTGAGGCCGTTCGAGCATCAGGCGATGGTCGGAAGTGAGATAGGGTTCGCACTCGGCGCCGTTGAGGATCACGACGTCGATGGGTTTTTCCTTGGGAGGACCGAGCTTCACGTGGGTCGGGAACGTTGCGCCGCCCATGCCGACGATGCCTGCCTCCAGAACGATCTTCTTGAGTTCTTCCGGGGACAAGAGCGCGTAGTCCGCATTCTCCTTGAGCCCCGCCACCCATTCATCCTTGCCGTCGCTTTCAATGACGACAGCGGGAAGGTCCATGCCGAGCGAATGAGGAAAATTCCCAAGCGCGACCACCTTGCCGGAGATCGAGGCATGGACAGGCGCAGAGACAAATCCGGTGGTTTCACCGATCTTTTCTCCCTTTTTCACTTCCTGTCCGATCACAACGACTGCTTTGGTTGGCGCTCCGATATGCTGACTGAGGGGTATGACTGCTCTTGCGGGAATTGCGGCGGCAACGGCGGGTTTGTGTGCTGACAACTGTTTGTTGCCTGCGGGATGCACACCCCCGCTGAAGGTATCATGTGCGTTCATTGTGGCTTCCATGCGGTCTCACCTGTCTTAACGTTAGTTATAAAGAACGTTGAAATTTTAGTTTGAGATTTTTTAAAAAAGCCGAGGAGTTTATAACAGAACGATGAAGAAGTGTCAAGCGATTTTTTGCCGGTCAACGAGAGGAACATCGCGGCCTTGTTGCATTTCGAAGCAATCTCGAATCTTTACGAAAATACCGTTCAAAGAGCAGATCGGATACGATGTTCTAAACAAAAAAAAGGATTGAAATAACAGAGGGACTTCCTCTGGACCTCAATCCTTTGGTAAAGCACGATACCGGAAGTTACGCAACCTGTACGACTTCCTTCACTTCGGGGATCTGCTGCTTCAGGTGTTTTTCAACGCCCATTTTAAGCGTCATGGTCGACATGGGACAGGACCCGCAGGCCCCTTTGAGGCGGACCTTCACGACCCCGTTGTCCTCCACGCTCACCAGTTCGATATCGCCGCCATCCCGCTGGAGTGCCGGCCGCACCTGTTTGAGTGCTTCCTCAACTTTTGCCTTATCCATCGAATGTTCTCCTTTTCCGTTCAGGTATGATTCCTGTGCTTGAAATATACACCTTTTTACCCTTCTTGAATAGTTTAATCTATGATCCTGATCATACAGACGGACCGGCACTGCATTTTCATTGACTCGTGGCAGCGGTTCTGATATTTTTATTCCAGGTCAGTTCAAGGGGATTATGATCAATGCCTTCATCATAGGTTTGGGCGGGTTCTTCGGCGCCATCGCGCGGTACAGCGTAGGACTCTGGATCGGCCAGCGTTGGGGCCGAAGCTTCCCCCTCGGCACCTTCGTCATCAACGTCAGCGGCAGTTTTGTGATCGGCCTTGCCATGTCGCTCCTGACCGAACGGTTCATCGTCAACCCCCAGTGGCGCCTCCTGCTGGTGGTAGGTTTCCTGGGCGCCTATACCACCTTTTCCACCTTTGAATACGAGACCGGCGCACTGCTCAAGGACGGCGAGTGGATGTTTGCCTCCCTGAACGTGGTTTTGAGCGTGCTCGCCGGATTTATCGCGCTGAAAGCCGGGGAAGTCCTTGCGAAGAGCATATAATTAAGGAGACACCATGATTAAAAACGGCCCTGCGAAAAAGCTCACGATATACGTTGACGAGAACGAGAAGTTCCATGGAAAACCCGTTTATGAAACGATCCTGGACATCCTCGCTCAAAGAAAGATCGCCGGGGCGAGCGTGTTCCGCGGTATTGCGGGCTACGGGAGCCATGGCAAGCTCCATACCGCCAAGATGCTCGAGCTCTCCACCACCCTTCCGGTCAAGATCGAGGTCGTGGATTCCGAGGAAATGATCAAGATCATCATGGCAGAACTCGCCTCGGTCGTTGAAAAAGGGCTGATCGAAGTGAGCGATACCGTGGTCATCAAGTGCGGTGGAGGGGAAAAAAGCTGAGACTGAAGCGGCTCTCTATTTTTTAAAGGACCCGTCTTACTTTCTTACTTCTTACCTCTAACTTCTAACTTCTTACTCTCGCCGTACCCATTCCGCATTCCGAATGGAGACCTGTCCCGATTTATCGGGAAATCCGCAATCGAATCACTCTTTCCACCCGTGGTTGCCGATGAGCGGTACGAACACGCAGGGGACGCTCTGCTCCGTTATGACCCCGCCTGCGGTCTTGACCATCTTTATCAACCGTTGTCCATACCGGTCCCCTACCGGTATCACCATCCTGCCCCCTTCTCTCAGCTGCTCCACCAGTGCATCAGGAACATGCGGCGCGCCTGCGGTCACCACGATCGCGTCGAAGGGCGACATCTCCTTCCAGCCATAGGTCCCGTCATAGACCTTGAGCGCCACGCTCCGGTATCCGAGCCGGTCGAGCGTTGCCCGGGCCTTGTCCGCCAGGACCTTGATCCGCTCCACGGTATAGACTTTTTCGCACAGTTCGGCAAGCACTGCCGCCTGGTAGCCCGAACCGGTGCCGATCTCAAGCACACGCTCCGTGCCGCTGAGCTTCAACAGTTCCGTCATAAGCGCGACCATGTAAGGCTGCGACATGGTCTGTCCCTCGCCAAGCGGCAGCGCCTGGTCCACATAGGCATTGCCGCGGATCGCCTCCGGCAGGAATTCATGACGGGGCACGGTGCGCATGGCTTTGAGCACCCGCTCGTCGCTGATGCCGCGACCCATGATCTGCTCCTCGACCATGCGTTGACGCTCGCGCTCAAAGGCCATCATGCATCACTCCCGCCCGGCCCGCTCTGCCCGTAGGACATCCGCTCCAGGGGACGGAGCCGGTCGAAAACAGCGTAATCGGTCAGGTCGAGATGGAGCGGCGTTATGGAAACGAGGTTTCCGTCGACTGCGGCGAAATCAGTGCCCTCTTCACGCTGCCAATCAGGCTCGCCACCGCCGATCCAATAATACTTTTTTCCCCGGGGATCGACACGCTCCACGGTCATCTGGTGGTAGATGCGCTTGCCGAGACGGGTGATCGCCGTGCCTTTGATCTCGGACAGCGGGAGGTTCGGGACGTTGACATTGAGCAGCGTTCCCTCAGCAAGTCCCTGGCTGAAGATCATCGCCGCAATGGTCAGCGCCACGTCCGCTGCATCGGCAAAACGATAGTTCTCCCGAGCCGCCAGCGAGATCGCAAATGACGGAACGCCGAGCAAACGCGCCTCGATCGCGCCCGCCACCGTGCCCGAATAGGTAACATCGTCACCCAGGTTCGGGCCCTTGTTGATCCCCGAGACGACCAGGCGCGGCACTTCCTTCAGCAGTCCCTTGACCGCAATGTTCACACAATCGGTCGGGGTGCCGTTGACGCTGTAAACAGAATCCCGTATCTCTTCGATCAGGAGCGGCCGGTGGAGGGTCATGGAGTGGCCGGCTGCGCTCCGCTCCCGGTCCGGCGCGACGATCACGACGGAATCGAGCTCTTTCAGCCGCTTGGCGAGAAGCTGTATTCCGGGCGAGAGCACCCCATCGTCATTGGTCACCAGTATCATAGGTTGTCGCATTTCTGTGCAGCAGGATTTTGATCACGGAAAAGTTTATACCATACTGAATGCGACCGTGTCAAACAGGGTTTCCCGCAGCCGGGCACGGCAGCAGGGAATTTGCGCGGGATGTACATCGGGGAGGACCGTTGAAGCAGGAACATGCGCCAACCAACAGGAACGACCTCAATGACAGTATATCTGCTCCAGAAGCTTGCGGTCTTCAATGGCCTTGGCGGAAAGCCAGGGCAAATATTCGAGCGTAACAACGCCGTCCCAGCCCAGCTCATGCAGCCGGTCGAGAAGGTCCATGCAAAAAGGATCGTTATCGATGGGCCGGAACTGACGGCCGGCGGTACGCCCGCCTCCGGGTGTCACTGCGGAAAGATGGATATTGACGAGATGGGTCCGGTAGCTTTCAATGATCCAGGTGACCTCGGTCTTCGGGATATAGGAGGTATCCAGGACCATGGGCAGGCGGTGCTCCATGATCTCATCGGGCGTCAGGACCCGCTCTTTGTCCCAGAGGGTCTCAACGGCGATCATGACCCCGGTCCGGTCCTGCAGATATTTTATGTTCAAAAGCGCCGAGGATTGTTCATCCTTCCGCGTTCCTTCGGGACGTTCTTCAGGATGAAACACCAGCATGTCGGCGCCCAGGTCCTCGGCGAATTGTATGATCTTTCCGGCCCAGTTCCGGAATGATCCATGCCCCAGCTCTCCGTGCGGTGCGTGCACCGAGCGGACCGGGATGTCAAACTCGCGTATCTGCCCCGCCACATCGGCAAGCCGGTGCTGGTCGCGCAATAACGTGTCGAGCGATGGAGGCAAGGCAAGTTCTATGGGAATGCCGCGAACCTGTTCGAGCTGCTTGCGGCTGTTCGCAAAATCTATTCCCCTGCGAATGCAGAAACGCATAGGTGCCTGTTGCATAGTCGGCTGCGGAAACGTCCTTTCATGGCCTGCGGTCCACTACGAGTGTCGAGAGTATAGCACGAAAATAATTGCATGGGTATGAAAAAAAGGGATGGCCGCAGAGCCTCCCCAGAAATTAAAGGTCTGAGATGGTCCTTTGATTCAGCTAAGGTTGATAGACACGTAAAAAGTCTCCAGTGCTGTCATTGCGAGGAGCGGAGCGACGCGGCAATCTCGATTTATCAGGCAGATACGAACTACGAGATTGCTTCGCTACGCTCGCAAAGACGGCTTTTTCGACTTATTACGAATGCATCAAGGCTACTTACTTTCTTTCGATTCATAGGTAATTAAGGAAAAGGGCGGTTTTGAATCGATGAAGAGATCATTTATCAAATAATTTGTTACGGAGAATAAAGTATGCCTGTCCGCTATGGGACCTATTGAGATAGTGCGAAAATAACCCTCGATTTGCCAAGGGCTTTCTGCCCGCTGCGCATATTGAGAAAAGGCCAGCCCGTTTGTGTTCAGCCATGCACGCAATGCTGTTTCGTGCGCTTTGCGAAGGCTAAAGCGCGTCGGTATATTCGGCTCCTCCCCGTCAGCGTCACAAGGGGTATAGTTGATTCCTGGAGACCTGCTGTCGATAGATTTTTGTATTATGGGAACCTCCACAAAATATTTCTGCATAAAAAAAGTAACATTAACCTGCCATGACGAATCCGACGAACGAACAAATCCTCTCAACCCGTTGGAGGGCTGGCTTGTTACGCCAGCCCAGGAATGAAGTCTCTCCAGGAGTCCCTCCCGGGTAGGAAACTCCTCCTGATGCTTCGTGGAAACCAGTCCTGATTTCTGCTCTTGCCGTCGCTTGTTTTCCGCTTCGGCCTCTATGTCCGGGGGTTCTTTCAAAGAAATGCGCGAAAAAACCTCGGTCGTTCCATCGGGCTTCTGATAGGTTATTGTTCTTGAATCGGGGTCATAGGCCAGCCGCATTTCCTCTATTTTCCCGCCGCCCGCAATTTTCAGCAGGATTCCCGAGTCCGTGCGGGACCACCGGAGGAGCGTAGACATGACAGCCGTGCCGAACACGCCGCGGCCGTCTCGGCGGAGATGAAAGCTGAGCGTGCGGAACTCAGCACGTCCGTTGCTCCAGCTGCCAATTAAACCACTCAACGGGTCACGAGCATCAGCGGGGTCCTGCTTCAGTTGAACCAAATGAAGAAATTTCAAGCTGGTATCAGCGGTATTCCTGCAGTCAATAGGCCACCCGGATGCGCTGTAACAAAGCTGCAAAGAAACCCTCCGGCGGTCGGCGATGACGTAGAGAGGCTTTGCTTCCGGACAGCTGATAACAATGCGATCCGGCTTCTTGGAATCTGGTGTTGCAAATATACAGGTTCTCTGATTGGGAACCGCGTAAGCATCGGTGACGGGAGAATCTATGAACAGCTTGCCGTTAATGAATCTGTACCGCAGGTATTTCGTGGGTTCCTCGGATATCTTTGCGACATCATCTTTCGCTGAAATCAAAACCCATTCGCCATCGACGATTTTGTTGACTCCATCGCCGGCCAAAACAACGGCGTACGGTGACAGCAACCCACATGCAATGATGAAGCAATATATCTTCTTGATCACGATAGCTCCAATTCAAACAGAACAATTAATCTCTGGATAGAATATTTTTAAGTCCTGCCCCAGGAAGTTCCAGAGTATAGCACCCTTTTCCTTGACCATTTCCACTACTCAACCAGACTAAAGGTGTTCGTCCTTAAGCTCGTAGTGTTCGATGCTGGCTTAACTGCAAAGGTCCTCCGGTCGGTGGCAGGCATAGTGACCGCCAGCTCATTTATTATTACGATTGTTTCACTCTTTTGCGCTGGCCTTTTCCAACATATGTACCAAATCTTTGTCGTTGTTCTTTATTGCAAGTCCCAGTGCTGTAGGACCGGCTGCCATGTAGTTGAGATCAGCACCGGCCTTTAATAAGAGGTCAATGATTTTCTTATTGCCCAGGCGAGCCGCTTCTACAAGAGGAGTTGTATTATGGATTGTACAATTAATGGGGCCGCCTGCTGTGATCCACGCATTGACGGCTTTTACATTGTTTTCTTTCACCACCGCTACAATCATCCACGGATAATCCTCCATCTTCCGCTTGGTCGTGGTAAAGAGCATTTTCAGAGCCTCACCATTGCCCTCCGACACCGCTATCCAGAACGAATCGCGATTTTGCCTGTTATTTGCAGTCGCATCAGCGCCGGATTCAATCAACAGTCTGACCATGTCTGGATTTCCGGTCTTCGCGGCTATCATAAGCGATGTATTATCAAGTGCATCCCTTCCGTTTACATCGGCACCGTTTCTGATCAGCAATCGTGCTGCTTCCAATCTATTCCCGCTGACGGCGTTGATCAACACGGGATAAGCGGTTTTCCGATTAGGATCCGCACCAGCCTGAAGAAGGATCCGCACGATATCTGTTCTCTCCGCCTTGACCGCTTCGTCCAAAGCAAAATGATACCGCAGGTTCATCGCATTGAGATCCACTTTTCTCCTGACCAATGCGCGTACGCTCTCCGCTTCGCCATGCCCTGCAGCCCAGGGCAATATTTCTTTTGCGTCATCCTTGCCCAACTCCATCGACGTATTGAGCAACATCCTCATTATTTCGGCGTGATTATGATCAAACGCCACTCGTATGGCTGTTTTCCCTTCCGTTGTCTTTATGTTGAGGGAGACTCTTTTTTGGATCAAGGATGCTGTAATTTCCTGCTGCCCTTCCCTTGCCGCCCATAACAGCGCCTGCCCACCGTCCTTATTTTTCACATCGGCGCCCGCCCCGAGTATCAATGAAATGATCTCCGCATCCCCTTGTTCTACAGCAGCGGCTAAGGACGATACTCCCCCCTGCGCGGCGCCATTGACAGCCGCACCCGCCCTGACTAAATAGCGTACAATATCATTATTACGCATACGAATCGCAATGGTGAGGGGATTGTCGAGGGAGGTCACTGCGTTTATGTCTGCTCCCGCTTTATGCAGAAGCTCCACAATTTCAACCGAACCATACATGGCCGCGTACATGAGCGGCGTCATGCCTCTTTCGTCCCGCATATTCACATCAGCGCCTGCACGAATGAGGATTTCGACCTGCTCTTTACGATTTTTGGATATGGCCACCTGAAGAGACGGCGCGCCGTCGCGTTCCCTATAATTAAGTGGATTGGTGTACCCATGGTCTATCGTAGTTTTTGTCCTGCCCTGCTCAATCCTGTCGAGAAAAACGATCGCAGGAGCATAGTCAGTCTTTGCAGCCATTCGCATCCAACGCTCGCCCACTTCCCGGTTTTTTGCCGTCTTGTTCCCGCAATAATTCATTATCCCGTTCATATACTGAGCTATGGTGTTTCCCAGCTCTGAAGCTTTATTCAACCACGTGGTCCCTTCCGCTGGAGAGGAATAACCGGGAAGGTAATAGCGCGCCATAATGAGCGCCGCCTCCGCATTTCCCGACTGCGCCAGTTTTTTCAGCCCTTCTCCCGTAGCGAAACTTTTCTTGACCACCTGAGACGGCCGTGCACCCTTAAACAGCGAATCACCTGCCCGGTAAAATACCTCTTCTTCTTTACCGGCAGACAGCTCAAGCAGATCAGCCGTGGCTTCATAGCGTATGGTTACCTTACCACCAGCCAGTTTCCGTAGTCGTTCCGCGACATCCACATCATAATCGTTCGGGCTCGAGAACGTCAGTTCCACAGTTGCGCCAGCCGTGATTTTCCACGTAAACGGAAAGACATCATTCAATCCTGCGATGATCACGCCGGTCCCGTCTTGTTCAAAATTAAGGTAACGGTCATTGCCGAATGCAGCATTACTTTTCGCCCAAAAACCGACAAACGGTATGTTCTGAAGAACCACCTCGGAACGGGCATTAGCCGGTAGCGACTTCTTCATCCGACGGAGAACTTTGGAGGCAAATCGTATTTCGTCAAGATTTGAGTCATACGCTATTGTTCCTTTTTCCTTCTTTTTCATATTTGGATTGATAATAAGTTCGATGCTTCCATTATCAAGATGATGCCATGATGCGCTCGTTCTGGATATTCTCCCATATGAATCTGAGTCAATTGCGTAGCCAGTACCATCCGGATTTAACTGGATAGCCAGTTTCTCGTCATCAAATTCGTATGCGTCTTCTTTTTCAACCCAGGAGCCGCTGACGGCTGTGTGCCCATTTGCGGTACGCTTTACTTCTTGAGCATCCTGTCTTCTGACAGGTGCCTTGGGAGTTGAGGAGTTATCTGATTCATCACTGTTTTTCTAACGGTATTCAGGCGGCACTTTTGACAAGTCATCGGAGATATGAAAGGTGCCGCTTTTGTCTGTCCAGGAGTACGTCCCAGCAAAGACCGCAGGAACAGACATCCACGCAGCCGCGAACAGGGCACCCGTTAATAAGAATTTTCCTGAGACACGTTGAAACTTCGATACTGTCTTTTTCACATCAAATCTTCCCGGAGGCATTGGAAACATTCGAGCACATCCTTTCTCTGTCTTCAGGGCAGCATTCTTCATTAAATAACAAAAAAAGTTATGACTGAAAAACGGTTAGGTAAAACTATTTGACGGCATACCCGCAGCATCTACTCCACACCTTCTGGATGATTATCGGGCCTTGAATTTTATGGCACTCTAGCCCAGATGTGGCTGCCTCATATGCGTTTCTGTTCGTCAGTCCGGGATTTTCATACAGATTCATTCAGATTCCTGGTCGCTCCGGACACCATTGTTGTTCGGATAACGGTTCCTACCATCAATGATCGTAAAAGACTTGCACTCTAGAGTCACAAGTCAATCACAACACTTGACCTGCCTGTACCGAAGTGCAGAGCGTAATGTCTGGCATACCATAAAAAAGCCGCCGAATCATACGATCCGGCGGCTCGTGGAAACCGATCCTGTCAGTGGATCACCCTGATGATGTCCACACCCTCGAACAACGTTCCGCCAA
>MHDY01000157.1:17108-17313 GCA_001803705.1 Nitrospirae bacterium GWC2_56_14
TCCTGAACTTGACCTTCAGCTCGGAATGCTCGTGCCGTTCATGATCACGCTCGCAGCCGTGCTCATGGTGCTTTTTCCTCTTTTCATGAGGCCATGCGACCGCCGGGACCGTCCCTTCCAGCCTGATCGAGGACAGGTCCACGTCCGAAGCATGGTAGCCATGGGGCAGCTCGATCTCCACCATGACCCA
The DNA here is from genome assembly GCA_001803705.1 of Nitrospirae bacterium GWC2_56_14. Classification (GTDB taxonomy): domain Bacteria; phylum Nitrospirota; class UBA9217; order UBA9217; family UBA9217; genus GWC2-56-14. Next base: position 17,299 of record MHDY01000157.1, read on the forward strand.
GTTGCCCTTGCTCTT
>MHDY01000158.1 GCA_001803705.1 Nitrospirae bacterium GWC2_56_14
AAGGGTGAGCGCTTTTTTTCCGTCCAGGCCTGAAACAAGCGGGCGCGTTTTCTGTTCAACGCATCTGACAAAATCCTTGATCTCTTCGAGCAGGGTGTCGCGCCGTTCCAAAGAAAGATCCTCGGCTGAAAGCTCAAGCGCTGCGCCGTCCTTGCGGAATGACCGCTGGGCCTTCTGTGTCTGGAAATCGGCGGTATAGATGCGATTGCCGTCAAACACGCGAAGCAGGCGTTTCTTCTCCTCGGACACCCTGCTGGCGACCACATCGGCCACGCAGCCGTTGGCGAACAGTATCCGTGCTGAGGCAATATCGACCTCTTTCGTGATGACCGAAGCGCCCGCCGCGCTCACTTCGCGGGCCTCGGCGTTGGCAAGGTCCGTGACAATGTCCAGGTCATGGATCATCAGGTCAAGGACCACGTTTACATCGGTGCAACGCACGGTGAACGGTGCTGCACGCTCTGCGGTAATGTACCGCGGAGCTTTCAGGAGCGGCTTGATCACGGTTATTGCCGGGCTGAACCGTTCGATATGCCCTATCTGCAAGACGCAGCCTTTGTCCCTTGCCAGCCCGATCAGCTCGTCTGCCTGTTCCAGCGTCACCGTGATCGGTTTTTCCAGCAGAACGTGGATCCCCTGCTCGAGAAATTGCTTTGCCACGCGGTGGTGCAGGATGGTGGGCACCACGATACTGACGAGGTCCACAGAGCCAAGAAGTTCCGCAGGGTCGGAAAAGGAGCGGGTGTTCAGCTTCTGCGCGATCAGTGCGGCCCGCGCCGGATCAGCATCGGCCACGCCTGCCAGCTCCACCTGGGGTAGTGACGCATATTTCTCAGCATGGAACTGTCCTAGATATCCAACGCCGATGACTCCGGCCCGCAGCTTCTTCATAAGGTTCCTTGCTCGTTCTGCACAGCGATGATCGATATCCCCGCCCGGTCCGCCTCTTGCAGCAGCGTTTCACGGTCAAGGATGATGGTTTTACCCGCTTCGATGGCAAGGCAGGCTGCTTTCACCTGTACCATGGAAGCGATGGTCTGCGGGCCGATTGCCGGCAGGTCGAAGCGGAGGTCCTGATGAGGCTTGCATACTTTGATTACCACTGCACCGCTTCCGCAGAGCAGTCCTCCCCGTTTGATGGCCTCGTCCGTCCCTTCAATGGCTTCAACGGCCAGCACTGCCTGATCCTTGACCACCAGTGTCTGTCCAATATCCAGCTTGCCTATCTCTTTGGCCATCTGCCAGCCGAACTCGATATCGAGGTTCTCCTTTTTCGAAGGTTTTCGCTTTGTCAAAACGCCGGGCGTTGCCAGCAGATTGTCGAGATAGAGGGTCGATTCACGTACCGTGATCCCTTCGGACTCCAGTTCTGTTGCTACGGCACGGAGCATCGAGTCGTCCTTTTTGTGGATCATGCGGGCGAGAAATGCCATGCCGCGCAGATCAGGAAGTGCACCGTCGAACAAATGGGTCTTCTTTATCCCGCCTGCCATAAGAACGTCATGCACGTCATGGTCCTTGAAGACCTTGATCAGTTTGCCGAGCTGCCCTACCTTGACCCAGGAGATGCTGTCCACCCATTGCGCAAGCTCCGGCAGGGTCTCACCTTCATGGGCCACGGCGATGACCGCAAGCCCCTTCTGCTTCGCGGCGCGGGCAAAGGCCAAAGGGAATGAACCATTGCCGGCTATGAGACCGATCTTCTTCATGGTTTACCGGGTCACGCCGCGTTTCGAGTGGCGCATGAAGTCGACCAAATGATTCACTTCTTTCGCATTCGGGAATTCCTGCAGCGCCGTCTTGAACGCTTCTTCCTGGGTCAGGCCGGACCGGAAAATGATCTTATATGCCTTTTTGAGATTATTGATCACCTCGTCGCTGAAGCCTTTTCGCTTGAGACCGATGGTGTTCAGCCCGTACAACTGAGCACGATTGCCCGTGGCGTTGACATAGGGCGGCACGTCGAGCACGATGGCGGACTGCCCGCCGATCATGGAGTATGCGCCGACCCGGACGAACTGGTGGATGCCGACGATCGCTCCGAGAAGGGCAAAATCCTCGACAATGACATGTCCGCCGAAGGCGGCGTTGTTGGCCATAATAATGTTATTTCCCAGTTTGCAGTCATGGGCCACATGAATATAGGACATCAGGAAGTTCCGGCTGCCGATCTCGGTCTTCCGGTCCGCCTTGGTCGTGGCGCGATGCACGGTCGCATATTCGCGGATGACGTTGTCGTCGCCGATGATCACGTAGGTCTCTTCATGGGGCTTATACCCGATATCCTGGGGCGGCGTGCCGATGCTGGTGAACGCATGGATATGGTTCCGTTCTCCGATGGTGGTCCACCCCTCGATCAAAGCGTGGGAGCCGATCTTCGTATCCCTGCCGATGCTGACGTGTTCGCCAATGACGGTGTAGGGACCGATCTCAACGCCTTCGGCGATCCTGGCCTGGGGATGCACTATCGCTGTTTTGTGAATGCTCACTTCTTTCTCCTGAAATTGTTTCGTACTATTACTTGTCTACGATCATGGCCATCATCTCGGCTTCGGCCACAACAACGGTTCCCACCTTGGAAACACCCTTGAAACTGTGAATGTTCCCGCGGGTCTTGATTATTTCCAGCTCGAACCGCACCTGGTCTCCGGGAACGACGGGCTTGCGGAATTTTGCCTTATCGATGCTCATGAAATATAGGACCTTTTTTTCCGGCTCAGCGGTTGACATGAGGGCCAGCACGCCGGCAGTCTGTGCCATCGCTTCGATGAGCAGCACGCCGGGCATGATGGGATGGCCGGGGAAATGCCCCTGGAAAAAAGGTTCATTGATGGTCACATTTTTTATGCCGATGATGCGTTTGGCCGATTCCCACTCAAGGATCCTGTCGATCAAGAGAAATGGATACCGATGCGGCAAGAGGCTCATGATCTTGTTAATATCAAGCACCTGCTCTCCCATGTATTTCCCCCCTACTTTTCCTGTAATTTTGATTTCAATTCCAGAATCTGTTTTCCCAAACTGGCGATGAGCTTTTTCATTTCCGGCAGTTTGGGCAGGACCGCCTGCACCTTGAGCCATTCCCTGATCGGCATGGCATAAAATCCGGCGATAACCTGGCCAGCGTCGACATCTTGAGCTATTACTGCTTTGCCGCCTGCCATGACTCGATCGCCCACCTTCGTGTGGTCAGCCACACCGACCTGGCCGCCGAACACGACATAGCTGCCGATGGTGGTGCTTCCGGCGATCCCCACCTGGCCGGCGATAAGGCAGTGTTCGCCGATCGTGACGTTGTGGGCAACATGCACCTGGTTGTCGAGCTTGGTGCCTTTCCTGATCAGCGTATTCCCCAGCGTGGCCCGGTCGATGGTGCAGTTCCCGCCGATCTCGACGTCGTCTTCGATAATGACCCCCCCTACCTGGGGGATCTTATGGTGCCGGCCGCCGTCGGTCACAAAACCGAAACCATCGCTGCCGAGCACGGTGCCTGCATGAATAATGACCCGTTTGCCGATCATCACCCGGTCCCCGATGCTGACCTGCGGATGGATCACGGCGTCGTCATCAACAACGGAGCCTTTTCCGACGAATACTCCCGGATAGAGCGTAACGCGGTCGCCGATCCGTGCGCCGTCTGCAATGGTCACGAAGGGATGGATCGACGGCTCTTTACCGATAAACACGCTCTTTCCGATCGATGCCTTGTCGCTGATGCCGGCGGGAACAAAAGGCGCAACGTAGAACAGCGTGAGCGCCTCTGCAAAAGCGAGTTTGGGGTTCTTGACCCGCAGGAGCGGCATGGGGCCCGCGGGCGTATCAAGAGGCGCGAATGCCGCCGATGCCCGGGACCGGACAAGGTCCTTGAGGTACTGCGATCCCGCAATAAACGTGACGCACCCTTGAGTTGCCTCATGGAGACCGGCAACAGCGGTGATCTCCATATCATCGGGACCATCCAGCTGTGCGTTTACGGCAAGGGCCAGGTCTTTTAGTTTCATGGTCGATTCCCGTGCACCTGCGGAAGCGGAGCCGTCCGGCCGGAGGAGCCGGGGGACTCCCTGTCAGCGGTATTGGCCGGTTATTTCTTTGCGTCTTCCCTTTTATCCATGTCAACAATGACCTTGTCGGTAATGTCCAGGTTTTCGTCGGAATAGAGGACCACCGGCGTGGGCGGAACGCCGGCTTGAGGCGCGACGTCGATGATCTTGTTGACCACCATTTCGATCTTTTCCTTTTTGGCAAGGTCTCTCACGGCGGCCATCAGGTCCTGATTGAAGCTTTTGAACAACTCTTCCTGCTTTTTGCCGATCTCGTTGCCGAATTCGTTCTGTTTCTTTTTAAAGTCATTATATTTTTTGTTGATGGACTCTTCGATCTCCTGCTGCGCTTTATCATTCAAGGTCTTGCCCTGCTTCTGCTTAATGAAATTCTCCTGCAGTTTCTGAAGTTCATCAGCGTCCAGGTCAAGGATCTTCTTGCGGCTTTCATAGTATTCCTTGATGATCCCCTGGTACTTTTTGCCGAGCTTCGTCTTGTCGAAAACGGTCTGGGTATCGACAACAGCGACCTTGGAGGCCGCCATCGCGCCGGTGGCCATAAGGCCGAGCATGAGAACCATAGCTACTATTTTTTTCATTGTACTGTCTCCCCTCTTGGATCAAAGTATATACCCTGCAGCATCCTGTGCTGCCGGGTTCTCCATGTCAGAACTGCGAGCCGATAGAGAATTCGAACTGGCTTGCCTGGTCGACAGCCGGTTTTTCGTTTATGATATAGCCCCACTCGAAGCGCAACGGTCCTATGGGAGACAGCCAGTAGAAGCCCCAGCCGGTGGAATGCCGCAGTTCCCGATAGCTGACCGACTCGTGATCGTCGAAGGCCTTCCCGATATCATAGAATAATAATCCCTTGAGCCGGGCTGCCGGAACAAGGGGGAAGCTATATTCGAAGTTGAAGACCAATTCCTTGTTCCCGCCGATGCGGTCGTTGCTGACGGGATCGAGGGGGCCTAACGTGCCATATCGGAAGCCGCGGACGGTGCCCGGTCCTCCCACATAGAACCGTTCACCAAGCGGCAATGGCTTGTCATTGAGCGAAGCTGCCCATCCCAGCCTGCCGCGGGTCATAAAAACGGTGTCCCAGAAGAGCGGGAAATACCAGGCCACATCGCCCACGGATTTGATAAAGTGCGTGTCCCCGCCCAGCGGTCCGCCGGCATACTGCGCAAATATGGAATGGCGTGACCCTGTCTTTGGATCAAGGTAAAAATCGCGGGAGTCCCAGGACAGGCCAGCGGTGACCGCGCTGGTCGCAATGGCCGGACCGTAGATGGCCATCTGCCGTAAAAGCTGTGTCGGAAGGGTGGTCGTGGTGAATTCCGTAACAATGGAATTGTCAAACCCGTATTTGATCGAACCGGAAAAATACTCATTAAAGCTTTTCCCCACACCCAAGCCGATGCCTTTTGTATCGAGCGTGTATCCGTCGTATGCCTGGTCCTGTTTATAAAGGTCCACTTTGCCCCAGACCGGCTTGTCAAAGAGATAGGGTTCCGAAAAGCTCAGTATGAACATTTTGTGTGTGCTGCCCCACTGGGTCTTGAACTTGAGCAACTGGCCCCGTCCTCCCAGGTTGCCCTGCGTGATCTCTGCAATGCCGACCAGCTTGTCCACGGAGCTGTAGCCCCCGCCGATGCTCATGGTACCGGTCATTTTCTCTTTCACCTTGACGTTCAGGTCCATCAGTTCTTCGCCGCGCTGCCGGCGTTCGGGAACGATATCAACCGTTTCAAAAAAACCGAGGTTATTGATCCGCTCGTAGCTCCGTTTGAGCGCTTTTTTGCTGTACAGGTCCCCCTCATCGAGGCGCATTTCCCGACGAACCACCTTGTCGCGGGTCTTGCTGTTTCCGGTGACGTCGATCCTGCCGATGCGTACTTCGCCGCCCTCCTGGATCTCTATGGCGATATCCACCGATCTCGTGTCGGGATTGATGTTGAACTGGGGAACAACACCGGCAAAAGGCCGAGCAATACCGTCATAGCGGTCCATGATCCTGCCGACATCCTGCCGGAGACCGTCCCTGCTGAAAACATCGCCGTGTTTCAGTTTTACTTCTTTTTCGAGTTCATGGTCGCTGAGCGTCGTATTGCCCTTGAACGTGACCGAAGCGATGCGGAACTGGTCGCCCTCCTTGATATTAAAGTGAACAATGAGCTCATTCGAATGGTCGATCGTTACGGTGTTCGGCGTTCCCAAAAGATCATAGGTGCTGGTTGTAGGCGGCAGGTCCTTTTCGATGACCGGTTCGTCCACCTGTACCTGAATATAGCCTTTATTGAAATAAAGATTTCTGATCGTTTCCACGTCCTCGCTCAGCTCATCCATGCGCAAGGTGCCGCTTCGGCCAAGAACCGAAAAGAACCAGTGTTCCTGGGTCTTCAACGCATCCTTGATCTCATTGGTGGAAATGGCTTTATTGCCCGAGATCCTGATCTCCTGCAGCGTTACTTTCTTTCCTTCTTCGATATAAAAAACGACATTGCGGTCGCCGTTGCGAAGTTCGGTGACGACCGGCACGACTACGGCCCCATAATATCCTGAATCCTGGTATTTTAAACGGATCTTTTCCGCGTTCTCCTGCAACAGTTGGGCATTGTATGCGGTCCTCGGCAGCAGGGTCACCGCTTCTTTGATCTTCTCCAGGGTAAGCTCTTCAAAGCCTTCGTAGCTGATGTCTCGGATCAGTGGTTTTTCCCTGATCTGGAAAATGATCTTCAGGCCGCTCTCGAAGCCTTCGGTCTTGACCTGCACATCTTCGAAATGGCCAAGTTGATATAGTATCCTGATATCTTCTCTGATCTGGGACGGAGAAAAGATATCGCCTTCTTTTGTTTTTATCTTGGCCAGGACGGTAGCCGTCTCTATTCGCCGGTTCCCCTGGACCTCAATGAGAGTGACCCTGGCAGATTCAACGGCATGGAGCGGCGCTGACAAAAGCGCGAAAATAAGTAGGCCGGCTGCCATGGCCGCAAGCTGTTTAAACACGTGTTCGAGACCCCCCATTGTTCCCAATAATAACGCGCCACTATAGCATTAAGGCCATACGGTGTAAACAAAAATTTACAGGGAAAGCCTTCTCAGGACCGCATTTGAGAGCACCATCCCGCGGTCAGTCAGGAACAAACGGCCATCTTCTGCGTGAAGCAAACCTTGACCGATCATCGGCGCAGCCTGCGCCAGCAGGCGGTCCCGCAGGGCAGAACCAAACTCGCCTGCAACGCCTTCGAGTTCGATGCCGTTCCTCGTCCGCAGTCCCAGCATCACGGTTTCGAGCGCTGCCTCGGCCGGGCCGACCGTTTCTTCCTCAGCAATGACCGGAAATGCGTTCGTAAGCCCTGTGCAGTAGGACTTCAGGTCAGGAACAGTACGCCACCGGCGCGCGGCGATAGATGACCATGCTCCCGGCCCGAGCCCCAGATATTCGCCGCGCCGCCAATAGTTAAGATTGTGGCGACACTCCGATCGCGGCTGTGCAAAATTCGATATCTCATAGTGCAGAAAACCGGCAGCGGTCAGTCGTTCAACGCCCTTATCATACAATTCCGCCACGGCATCGTCATCAGGCATGTGAAGCTCTCCTGAAGCAGCCCTATGATAATAGTCCGATCCTTCATCCAGAGAGAGGCTGTAGGCGGAAACATGATCAGGACGGAGCGTAAGGGCACGGTCAAGCGTCTGGGTCCAGTCGCCGAGGGTCTGGCCGGGAATCCCGTATATCAGATCTATCCCGATGTTCTCGAATCCGCAGCGCCGGGCGTTTTCAAAAGCATCCAGTGCCTGTGCCGCATGATGAGGCCTGCCGAGCGCCGCCAGCAGCCGGTCGGAGAAGGATTGCATGCCGATGCTCAGCCGGTTCACACCAACCTCGCGCAAGGCAAGAAAAAGCGGTTCCGATCCTGACTGGGGATTTGCCTCGACCGTTACCTCGGCATCCGGCGCTATCTTGAAGTGCGACCGTATGATACGTATCACCGTGGTCAGTTGCTGAGAAGAGAGGATTGTTGGTGTGCCGCCGCCGAGATAGAGTGATCCGAATTCCTTTCCCGAAAAAGCCTCGGCCATGCCTGCCGACTCAAGGCGCAAGGCATCGATAAAGCGGTCGGCATGCTCTGCTGTGTAAGGTGTTGAATAAAAACCACAGTATAAACATTTCTTGACACAGAAAGGTATGTGGATATAGAGCGATAACATATTGATTTATCAGCTTTCGGCTGAGCGATTTTGTCCCCGCGCACTTGTTTCGCGGGATATATGCAATCACTATGCCACTATTTCGCGGAAGGTTCTGCAGGGAGGGTCGTTACAAGGGCGATCTCATCGCAGTTCGGAAATTTTACGCAGTTCAGGCAGTCGGTCCATATTTTATGCGGCAGCTCTTTTTTATCAATCACCGCAAAGCCGAGCTTTTTAAAAAAACCGTCCTGATAGGTCAGCACAAAGACGCGTGCGACCTCGAGTTGAACAGCCTCTTCCAGGCAGTGGCGCACCAGTGTCGAACCAATACCGTTCTTGACTCGGTCATTCCGCACCGCGAGCGAACGTATCTCTGCGAGGCCCTCCCAGCTTACGTGAAGCGCACACACCCCGATAAGTGCCCCGTTCTCTTCATAGACATGAAAATCTCTCAGGTGCTCGTACAATTCATTGAGCGTGCGCGGCAGCATCTGGCCGGAATCGGCATACTGGTTTACGAGCGCCTGAATTGCTTTCACATCGGTCAGCTTTGCCTTGCGGATCATAGGGCAAAAACTACCCTTTTGTTCACATAAAGTCAATGAAAAAGAACAGCAGCCAAAGCGCCGGGATGCAATAGTGACATTCGTCAAATGGAGTTCCCCGTTAAAACGTAAACACCGGTGAATGTCAGGACGCGACGGGCGCGGCAGAGGAGCGGGGCCGCCGCGGTGAATTGCGATAGGGACATCTTCCTGTCAGAAAAGCACTCTTGACTTTAACATTACGATTGGAGTATATTTTAAGCAGGTAAACGAAACGCATGTCATCTGAAGGCGGTTATTAAAAAATGATGTTCGAAAAATTTACTGAACGAGGAAGAAAAGTGATCGTTTATGCCCGCGAGGAAGCAGAGCGGCTCCAGAACGATTACCTCGGTACGGAGCATATCCTGCTCGGAGCATTGCGCGAAGAGGATGGTATCCCCGTGGCTGTGCTGCGGAAAATGGGCATCGATGTCGATCAGATCCGCGTGGAAGTAGAACGGAACCTGCCGTCCAGCGGAAACACGTTGACCTTCGGTGATATCCCCTTCACTCCCCGTGCAAAGAAAGTCCTCGAATATGCAGTAGAAGAAGCGCGGCTGCTTGGCCATAACTATATTGGAAGCGAACACCTGCTGCTCGGCCTGATCCGTGAGGAGGAAGGGATCGGCGGCAAGATCCTGCGCAGTTTCGGGGTCAACCTGCTGGGTTCCCGCCAATTGGTCATCAATTATCTGCGCCGTGCGGCGACACAGGTGAGCGCAAAAAAAAGCCAGACACCGGCACTCGATGAATTCAGCAGAGACCTCACTCTGCTCGCAAAAAGCGGGAAACTGGACCCGGTCATCGGTCGCGATCAGGAGATCGACCGTGTATTGCAGATACTGTCACGGCGGACCAAGAATAATCCGGTCATCATCGGCGAGCCCGGCATCGGCAAAACGGCCATTGTCGAAGGCCTTGCCCAGCGGATCGTCAATACCGACGTGCCCGAGAACATTTTGAACAAACGGGTCGTGTCCCTCGATCTTGGCGCCCTCATCGCAGGCACCAAGTATCGCGGACAGTTCGAAGAACGTCTCAAGATCGTTATGAAAGAGATCGTGCAGGCGGAGAACATCATACTGTTCATAGATGAATTGCATACGCTGGTTGGCGCTGGCGCGGCCGAAGGCTCCATTGATGCATCAAGCATGTTGAAGCCGGCCCTGGCGCGGGGAGAAGTTCAATGCATCGGTGCAACGACGCTTGATGAGTTCAGGAAGCACATCGAAAAGGACGGGGCCCTCAAGCGAAGATTTCAGCCCATCTATGTGCAGCAGCCGAGCCTGGATGAGACCATCAATATCATCAAGGGTCTCCGGTCTAAATATGAGACGCACCACAAGGTCAAGATCACCGATGAGGCCGTTGTTGCCGCAGCCAAGCTTTCTGAACGCTACATCACGGATCGTTTTATGCCGGACAAGGCCATTGACGTGATCGATGAAGCCGGCGCCAAGGCAAAGCTCAACCGCTACACCTGCCCTGCCGAAATAAAGTCCATTGAGAAGAAGTTAAAAAAACTCGAGCAGGAAAAAAGCCTGTTCTCGCGCATCAAGGATTATGTCAGGGTTGAATCGATCCACGAGGAGGAAGAGCAGCTTCGCGAGTCGCTTGACGGGATCCATAAGGATTGGAAGGACTCCCAGGATAAGAACGTATCCATAATCGGTGAAGAGGAGATTGCGGTCGTCATTTCCCATATCACCGGTATTCCCCTGTCCCGGCTCGAAGAGAAAGAAGCCTCACGGCTGCTCCGCATGGAAGAAGAGCTTCACAAAAGGATCGTGGGACAGAACGAGGCTATCGAGGCGGTATCGCGCGCCATTCGGCGCTCCCGCGTAGGCCTCAAGACACGCAGGCAGCCCATCGGGTCGTTCATTTTCCTTGGCCCCACCGGGGTCGGTAAAACAGAGCTCGCCCGCACGCTGGCCACATTCCTCTTTGATACTGAAGATGCCCTGATCCGTGTGGATATGTCCGAGTACATGGAGAAGTTCAGCTCGTCCCGGCTGGTCGGGTCCCCTCCCGGATATGTGGGCTATGATGACGGAGGGCAGTTGACGGAGAAGATCCGTCGGAGGCCCTATTCGGTCGTGCTCTTCGATGAGATCGAAAAGGCGCATCCCGACATCTTCAACATGCTCCTGCAGGTCCTTGACGACGGGTTTATGACCGATAGTTTCGGCAGAAAAGTCGACTTTAGGAATACCATCATCATCATGACCTCCAATCTCGGAACGCGCATGATCGACAAGGATACGACCCTTGGTTTCCAGCAGGCGTCAGCCAAGACCCAATATGTTAAGATGAAAGACAACGTGATTTCTGAACTGAAGCGGTCCTTCAACCCGGAATTCCTGAATCGGATCGATGATGTGGTCGTTTTCCATACACTCACCAATGAACACCTAATCACGATCGTAGACCTGCTGCTCGAAGAACTGAACAGTCATATGATCGGGGACCGCAGCATACAGCTTGAGGTCGGACGTGATGTGAAAGAATGGATCATCCAGGAGAACTATCAGCCTACCTATGGCGCAAGGCCCATGCGGCGTGCCATACAAAAATTCATTGCCGATCCGTTGTCAGAGGAAATCCTTCGCGGCAGGTTTAAAGATATTCACAGGATCGTGGTGAGCCTGAAAAATGAGACGGTCGTTTTTCAGGAAGAAGAGGCTGGCGTTCTGGCAAAGGTATAGCGGCGCGCGACAATCCCTCCTTCATCATCCCCGGCAATACCCCCTACTGCAACTTGAAAAGTTTGTTGGTGAGCGCAGGCGGCGGCACAGCCGCCTGTTCCACGATATAAGCGATCCCGGTGGTTTCCCCTGCTTGTTTCGCGAGCGCGGTGGTATCCTCGATCTCAAACAACGGCAGGACTTTCCGTGAGTGCGTAGCGGGGATAGCGATGATCATTTTTGCCGGGTCGCTCTGCATCGTGGTCGCGGATTTCACCATCCGCGAGAAATGTTCCAGGTTCTTTTTGTAGCTCCTGCCCTCCTGCCCATCACTTTCAGCCGATCGAAGTTCAAACCAATAGAAGTCGATAGCAAGATTTCTGAAGGCTTTCATATCATAGGCAAACCGGGCCAGCGCCTGTTGCGGCGTTTCACCGCCGGGGACATGAAGCGGGATCCCGAACTTAATATCGCCCTGAACAGCGCGGCAGGCCTTGCCGATCTCCTGCGCAGCGGTCACCATCGCGTCCTTTTTCAATTCCGACCATTGCCAAAAGCTCTTATCAAAGTCCTTGATGTCGCTATCGGTTATGGCGGGCGATGTTTTTGCAAAGACCTTTCGAGCAGAGAACGGTGAACCATATAGGCGTGTGTATTCCCTGAGAAGCGGGGCACTCATGCCTTCCGTGCTCTCATAGCCGAAGTCCTCGTCGAGCAGTATACCGTCAACGGAAAAAGCAGCGACTTCTCTGAATCGTTTCACCAGGTGCGCCACGACCCGAGGGTTGGCAAGGTTCAGGAGGCCGGTACGCTGCAGCGTGCCGCTTTCCAGGTCATAGCGAATCTCTTCCCATGCTGGATGTGTTTCGAGCACACAGCGGTCAAAACGGGTCGGCAGGACCACATAGATCTGTAATCCTGCCATGTGTGAAATAAAGGTCAGATTCGTAAGCACTGCGGCATTGATAGTGCCATTTTTTTTCAGAGGTCGAGCGATGACGGTGTTCGCCCCGCCTGACTTCAAGCGCTGAAACAGTATCTCGATATCATGATAGCGCTTAGGAATTGACTGAAGAAAGAAAGCATTCACCTGAGAGGCAGAGCTCTCTGCAGCATGCACGGTCGACGCCGAAACAAGGCACAAGAGGATCAATCCCGATAAGTGCCATACGTATTTCCTTGCCCGGATTAAGAGACCTGTCAAACAACACCTCCCTTCAACGGCTCGATCGAGGGTAAAGACCGGTCAGGATCGAGGCGCGACAGCGATCATTTCAGTACCGTTACTACAGTATTTCCGCCATTCGCACCGCAGCGGCAACGGCCTGTACCGGATGGCCAGATTCATCGCTGATGAAGTATAAATTTTTATCCGATCCCCGTTCAAGCCGGACCATGGCGGCCTGCTCTCTTCCCTGCATGGCGGACGGTGTCTCGTACTGAGTGTCATCAGGTCTCTGCACATCCATAGTGTCGCTGAAATCATCTAAAAACGGTATGATCTCCCGGATCGGATCGAGAAGCGTTCCCGGTTGGTCGCGATCAGGCGCCCGGAACGGGAACCAGGCGGTCAACGCCCGTTTTCCGCGTGGTGCCGCACTTTCATCACCGTACGTGCTTAAGGTGAGACTGAAAAGATCATCCGGCCGGTTGTAGTCGGGAAGGCTAATGACCCCATGGCGCATTCCGACAGGAACGCCCTGGTTCATGATGCCCATAAAATTGAAACTGTCCCGAAATCCTCCCCTGGTGTTCAACAGAACAGCTCTGGATTCCACCGGTCCGCTGGTGGCCACCAGCCCGACCTTATTGCCCCGCTGTGGCACCATTTCGGGAAAAGGTTCTGAGAACCGCACGACACCGTCATGCTTCAAGATCACCTCAAGCAAAAGTTCAGCCACTCTTTTAAATCCATGCGGCTCATAAAGCGGAGAGGTGTTGATCATGGATACCAGCTTGCTGAGCGGCAGATCATGAACGGATTGACCAAAAAAATACCGGGATTGGATGTCAAAAAAGCTCAGGAGTTCACGGCTGAAGCGATACCTATTCAGCAGCGTTTTACTGCTCCGGCGGCGCGAAAGGAATGAAGATACGCGGCTGTTGGACGAGCGTGCGGCGATCTTATCGACTGCTTGAAAAAACCTCGTTATCCCATCAATCTCCTTGGGGTATTCTCGGCTAAGTTCCTCCAGGGTCTCGCTCTTTTCCGGGTGGACCGTAAGCCGCCTGTCCGGCAGTGCTACCTGGTAACTGGTTGAGCGCACCATGTCGCCGTGAGAGATGCCCAACTCGGTATAAAGCTGCTGCAGTATTCCGGCGCGCTCATTTCCGAACGACAGGGTCGGGCCCAGAGGGAACTGGTAGCCGTCAATTCTGGCAGGTATGAAGGCTCCTCCCGCCTCTTTCCCTGGCGCAAAAACAATGACTTTCTTCTTTTGCCTGGCAAGAATCGCTGCTGCCGCCAGACCGCCAAGTCCTGCTCCAAGAACAGCCAGATCAACCTTCGACAAACTCCCCCCTTGCAGGAGCGTACTGCGCTCCACGTACGAAAAATATCCTCTTCAAGAACCGGACCGGCCGAAGCAAGCCTCAATAAAAAAGGAAATAGGGTTCTATGCAAGCTTCCTATTTCCTTAGAGTGACATCAGGCATCATCCTGCGATGTAATTAGGTGGACTGTGATTTTTCCTTGTCCCGTATTGCTTCTTTGCGGGACAGCCGTATCTTGCCCTGCCGGTCTATCTCAAGGACCTTAACGAGGATCTCGTCGCCTTCCTTAAGCGCGTCAGTTACCTTCTCGAGTCGTTGTTCCGATATCTGCGAGATGTGCAGCAGGCCGTCGGTGCCGGGGAAGATCTCGACAAATGCGCCGAAATCCATGATCTTTCGAACCTTGCCCATGTAGAGCTTGCCGACCTCGGCGTCCTGGCAAATGCCTCGGATGATCTCCTTGGCTTTATTGGCAGCGGCCTCATCCGACGATGCGATATTGATCGTGCCGTTGTCCTCAATGTCGATCTTGGCGCCGGTCTGCTCCACAATGCTGCGGATCACCTTGCCGCCGCTCCCGATAACATCCTTGATCTTGTCGGGATTGATCTGCATAGTGATGATCCGCGGTGCAAAGGGATTCAGGTTCTTTCTCGACTCGGCCAGCGTCTCAAGCATTTTACCGAGAATATGCAGCCTTCCCTCTCGTGCCTGGTCCAGCGCTGTTCGCATGGTCTCGATGGTAATGCCCTCGATCTTCATGTCCATCTGAAGTGCCGTGATACCCTTGCTCGTACCCGTAACCTTGAAATCCATGTCGCCCAGATGGTCCTCAAGGCCAAGGATATCGGACAGGATGATCACCTTGTCGCCTTCCTTGATGAGGCCCATGGCAATGCCGGCCACCGGGGCTTTGATCGGAACGCCGGCGTCCATCAGTGCCAATGTGCCGCCGCAGACCGTAGCCATCGACGAGGAACCGTTGGATTCAAGGATGTCCGACACGAGCCGTATGGTGTACGGAAATTCCTGTTTCGTAGGCAGCATGGGCTTCAGTGCCCGTTCTGCCAGGGCACCGTGTCCCACTTCCCTCCTGCCGGGTCCGCGAAGGGGTTTCGTCTCCCCCACGCTGAAAGGCGGGAAATTATAGTGGAGCATGAAGGTCTTGTAGTACTCGCCTTCCAATGAATCGATGCGCTGTTCGTCCTCGGACGTTCCGAGGGTCGTCACGACCAGTGCCTGCGTTTCACCGCGGGTAAAGAGCGCGGAGCCGTGCGTTCTCGGCAGCATTCCGACGACCGAGCTGATGGGCCTGATCTCGGTAGGTTTGCGTCCGTCTGCACGGGTGTTCTTGTCCAGGATGATCTTGCGGACCGCGTCCTTTTCGATATCATGAAAGATCTTTGATATCTGGAGGCTGCGGGTCGGATCTTCGTTCTTGAGCTGTAGTTTGATATCGTCAAGCACGGCATCGAGTGTTTTCTGGCGCTCCATTTTGTCCGGGATGATGATCGATGTGCGCATCCGCTCCATCGCCAGCGTGGACACCTGGGCTGCCAGATCCTTGTCGACCTCAATGGTCTTGACGGACCGTTTGGCCTTCCCGACCTTCTTCGCAAGATCGTTCTGGAGCGCTACGATCTTTTTGATCTCGCGATGGGCGGTCTCAAGCGCTTCCAGCATCTGATCTTCCGTCAGTTCCTTCGCCCCGCCCTCGACCATCATGATGGCATCTGCCGTGCCTGCAACCACGAGATTCAGCGCGGACAGCTCGATGTCCTTGTGTCCCGGGTTTATGACGAACTTTCCTTCAATAAGGCCGACGCGAACGGCGCCGACCGGGCCGGCGAACGGCACATCGGAAATAGCAAGTGCCGCAGACGACGCTATCATTGCCATGAGATCCGTGGAGCTTTCATCTCCCATGGAGAGGACCGATGCAATGACTTGCGTATCAAAGAAATATCCGTCAGGGAACAATGGCCTGATGGGGCGGTCGATAAGGCGAGAGGTGAGGATTTCTTTCTCGCTCTGACGCCCTTCACGCTTGAAGAACCCGCCGGGGATCTTCCCCGCAGAGTATGCCTTTTCCTGGTAGTCAACGGTCAGAGGTAAAAAATCCACGTTCTGACGCTCCACCTTGGAAGCAACAGCGGTCGAGAGCACCACCGAATCACCGTAACGGGCAACGATAGAACCGTTTGCCTGCTTTGCCATCAAGCCCGTTTCGAGTATGAGCTTTTTGCCGCCTATTTCAATTTCAACTGTTGTTACCATGAAACCTCGCTCTTCGTTAGATGCGTTCGATTTACTTCCGAATGCCTAACTGTTCGATGACCTGACGATACTTGTCCAGATCGTTCTGTTTGAGATAATCCAAGTGACGACGCCGCTGGCCGACCATCTTCAGGAGACCTCTCCGTGAATGATGATCATGCTTATGCGCCTGCAGATGCTCCGTCAGATGCGTAATGCGTCCGCTCAGAAGCGCGATCTGCACTTCCGGTGAACCTGTATCTGATGGATGCCTGCGATACGTATTGATCAGACCTGTTTTCTGTTCCTTATCCATTCAACCGTCCCTCCTTTCTCAAAGCATTCTAAAGCGTGCTAAAATATCATATTTTCAGGATGTTGTAAAGTGTTTTATTCATGCCCGGTCAAGAAAAGACCAACTCCGGCCGGATGTCGCCCCGGACCTGTTTCCCCAGCGCCAGGAGCTTTCCCGAGGAGTCATGTATTCTCAGCATCGGGGAGCCCGTAATTGAGGCCTCGCCCAGCCAGGGAACGCTATTCCCGTGCAGGATCCTTCCTGCCTCAAGCTCATTAAGGGCAATGGAAGGCATGTCTGCAAGCGCTTCATCCATCGAGACCAGGGCCTGGTCGAGAGTATTGTCGGCAACGAGAGCTGCAAGACGGTCAAGCGTCACCGCGTGGTCGATGGTAAAACGGCCTGATCGGGTCCGTACTAACTTCGTGAGGTGCGCCCCGGCCTGAAGGACCTCTCCCAGGTCCGCACAGAGCGTCCTGATGTAAACACCCTTGGAGCAGCGCACGGCAAGGCTCAGGAAGGGGTCATCGAAAGCCTGTAATTCGATGGAGGATATCGTGACCGCCCGTGGTTTGAGGGGCTCTGCCTTCCCCTGCCGGGCAAGTTTGTAAGATGGAACACCTGCGACCTTTAAAGCAGAGTAGGCTGGCGGCTGCTGCATGATCGCTCCGGTAAAACCTTCCAGCGCCTTAAGCACCTGTGCCCGGTCGGGCGGGATATAGGTCCGCGTCTCAAGAACACGGCCTTCAGCATCAAGCGTGTCCGTGGTCTGGCCCAGGCGCATGACCGCTT
>MHDY01000159.1:0-2946 GCA_001803705.1 Nitrospirae bacterium GWC2_56_14
TCCTCTGATGGTAAAAATAGTATACTGTCAAAATTAAGGTGGGTCAAGGCCATAATTTGCCTTGCAGATGCACCATCCCTGTGGTAGATTTTTCCCATGTCTCTTAAAGACCACAGCAATCGGACCATCGACTATTTACGGATATCGGTCACCGACCGGTGCAATCTTTCCTGTGCGTATTGTAAACCGAGATCCCAGGTGAAGATGACGCCGCACCAGGAAATCCTTCGCTATGAGGAAATGCTGAGGATCGTGAGGATCGCTGTTCCGCTGGGGATCTCCCACATTCGTATCACCGGTGGTGAGCCGCTGGTCCGTCGCGGGGTGCTCGGGTTCATTGCGAAGCTGCGGGAAGTGGAAGGCATCGAGGACATCAGTCTCACCACGAACGGTGTGCTGCTGGGGGAAATGTGTCAGGGTTTGCGTGATGCCGGGATCTCCCGGCTCAATATCAGCCTGGATTCGCTGAAACCGGAGCGCTTCAGGGAGATCACGGGCAGCGATGCCTGGGACCTTGTGTGGCAGGGTATCGCCAGGGTTGAAGAAGCCGGATTTTCTCCGATCAAGATAAACATGGTCCCGGTCAAAGGGGTGAATGACGATGAGATCGCCGATTTCGCGCGGATGACGCTCGACCGTCGCCTCCACGTCCGGTTCATTGAGTTCATGCCGATCGGCGCCAATGACAGATGGCATACTGAAGCCTGCGTGACCTCCGACCGTGTCCGCGACATCATCGAACGTGAGTTCGGCCCGCTGGTCCCGTTCATGGCAAAAGGTTCGGCAGGCCCATCCGATAATTACCAGATCCCGGGTGGGCGCGGCGTGATCGGGTTCATCAGCCCCATCAGCAAGCACTTCTGCGCCTCCTGCCGCCGTCTCCGTCTTACCGCTGATGGCAGGATCAGGCCCTGCCTGCTGTCCGACACGGAGATCGACATCAAGTCGCCCATGCGGGGCGGCTGCAGCGACGAGGAGCTCGAGCGCCTGCTCAGGTTCTCTCTCGAGATCAAACCGGAACGTCATTATGTAAGCGAGAATCCGGCGGCATGCAGCCAGCGGATCATGTCGCGCATCGGCGGATAAAAGCATGAAACCACAGAGAGCACAGAGGAGTGCCCTGTGTGCTCAGTGGTTAATTTTTGACACTACGATCAGGGGAAGACTGACGCATGAAAGAACTGACCCACTTTGATCACGATGGCGCGGCGCGCATGGTTGACGTCTCCGGCAAGGCTGATACGCTGCGTGAGGCGGTGGCCGCCGGCCGCGTGACCATGATGCCTGAAACGCTCAGGCTCATCCTGGACCGCAAGGTTTCGAAGGGCGATGTTTTCGGCGTTGCCCGCATCGCCGGCATCATGGCGGCTAAAAAGACAGCCGAGATCATCCCTTTGTGCCATCCCGTTGCCCTTTCGTCCGTTGAGGTCGCTTTCGAGCCCGATGCGGCGGGGTCATTTGTTGACATCGTTGCAACAGCCAGGACCACAGGCCGGACTGGCGTCGAAATGGAAGCGCTGACCGCAGTGTCCGCTTCCGGTCTCGCGATCTACGATATGTGCAAGGCCGTGGACCGGGCCATGACGATCACCGACATCCGTCTTATGAAGAAAACCGGCGGAAAAAGCGGCACCTTCGAGCGGTAGAAATATTCCTGCCAAGCAAGCCTATCGCAGTTAACCCGTACTGATATGCCCCCACCCAAACGCATAAAAATAAAATAACTTAATTAAATCAAATAATTGTGTAATTAGCACTCTGCTTGACAGAGTGCTAATGGCGTGTTATATTTCTATTGCCTGGAGGCGAGTGAAGAAGAATTACACTTCCAGGGGTATTTGCCAAGCCAGGAAAGGAGGGAGCTATATGAAAAGCCTGATGAGGTTGGAGCCGTTCCGGCTGATGAGGAAAGTTGATCCTTTTGAAGAGCTTCGCGAAATGCAGCTTGATATGGACAGGATTTTCGATCGATTCCTTGGCAGGGACATTACTTCGTCGGCAGAGAGGCGTGAGTATACGTGGATGCCCCGGGTAGAGAATTTCACCAAGGACAATAATCTGGTATTCAGGTGTGAGCTTCCGGGGATCGATCCCAAAGATCTGGAAGTAACGGTGACTGACCGGGGACTTACAATTAAAGGCGAACGAAAAACGGAAAAAGGAACAAAGGACGAGGATTATCTCTATCGTGAGATCGCCTATGGTTCCTTTGAGCGGCATTTCGAGCTTCCCGAGGGGGTTAAAACCGACCAGATGAAGGCCAAGTTCACAAACGGGATCCTTGAGGTAACAGTTCCCGCGCCTGCGGTTGCGAAAGCACGAAAGATCGAGATCGAAGCTAAGGCCGAAGAAGAGAAGGACATAAAGAAGATCGCGGCATAAAGGGGTGCCCTCTTAGTCTTTAGCCTGGAGAATCATAGCCGTGAGGTGGGAGGAGCGATGTTGTCCGGATGACCATCCTGCGCTTTTTATTACACATACAGGATGGTTTTTTTCTGTCCCTTTGCCTGGAGCAGCTAATCAGGCGGGTTGTTGTCAGGGCGGGGGCAGGACTGCAGGAAAATAACCGCTTGACACGAAATAAGGCATATGTTAAATTGTTAGCACTCTCTTGTGGCGAGTGCTAACAGGGGGGAGGCTGGAAATAAGTGAAGTTCTGAAGGTTGTTATATGGACCTGGATGAAAGAAATAAAAAAGTTCTGCAGGCTGTAATAGACAGCTATATTTCAACCGGCGCTCCGATCGGTTCGAACGTTCTTTGTAAACGCTATAACTTCGGCATCAGTCCTGCAACCATGCGCAACATCATGGCGGACCTGGAGGAGATGGGGTTCCTGAGCCATCCGCATACGTCTGCAGGCAGGATCCCGACGGACCAGGGGTATCGGTATTACATTGACGGTCTCATCAGCACGTCAAATGATGTCGATGAGATCGATGGCCAG
>MHDY01000159.1:2968-17152 GCA_001803705.1 Nitrospirae bacterium GWC2_56_14
GCGGAAGTGATGTGAAGGAACTGATGGCGGAGGCGAGCCAGTTCCTTGCCACGCTCTCGCATTGCGCCGGAGTGGTCGTCGCGCCGAACGAGCCCGAGGGGCAGTACAAACATATCGAATTTGTCCGGCTTCGGGGCAGGGACGTTCTGATCATCTTTGTGACCACATCGGGCATCGTACAGAACAAGCTCATCGAACTGGACGAACGGATCTCACAGCATGACCTGAACTATTTCAGCTCCTATCTCGATGAAGAGCTGGAACTGCGGTCCCTGCCCGAGGTCCGGAGACGGCTGGTCGAGCAGATGCAGGAGCAGAAGCAGGTGTTCACCGGCCTCATGGAGGAAACCTACCGGGCGAGCCAGGAGGTCCAGGGGCGGGACGGGGAGCACGTATTTATCGGCGGCGCGTCCCAGATGCTGGAAAGCCCCGAGTTTGCCAATGTCGAAAAAATGCGCGCCTTGTTCAAGGCCTTTGAAGATAAATATAAGCTGCTCAAGCTCCTCGACCGGAGCGTGATGGCGGAAGGCATAAAGGTCTTTATCGGGTCGGAAAATCCCTATTTTGAAGTGCAGGGGTGCAGCATGGTGGTGAGCAATTACCGGGTGGGCGCGAATGTTGTCGGCACGCTCGGCGTGATCGGGCCCACGCGGATGCAGTACAAACAGGTTATTCACGTGGTGGATTATACGGCAAAGCTTTTGTCGAGGTTGCTGGGGGAACGTCTGCAGAAAGGCTTGGATCGATGAAGAAACACAGGGAA
Organism: Nitrospirae bacterium GWC2_56_14; assembly: GCA_001803705.1. Taxonomy (GTDB): domain Bacteria; phylum Nitrospirota; class UBA9217; order UBA9217; family UBA9217; genus GWC2-56-14. The sequence goes on from MHDY01000159.1 coordinate 3,732, forward strand.
GAGACCCGCAGGGAGGATGGAGAAATGACGGCTCCCGAGGGACAGGGCGAAGGTGAAGGCGTTGTGCTGCCGTCATCGCACGACGCGGAAAAGCTCATGCAGGAGCTTATGCAGGGGCTTGCGCAAAAGACACAGGAAGCAGCGGAAGCGAATGAAAAATATCTGAGAACCTATGCGGATTTTGACAATTACCGCAAACGCATGCAGCGCGACCTGGCTGATTTTCGGCTCTACGCGAACGAACAGCTTGCGCAGGAGCTGCTGCCCGTCATCGACCATCTGGGGCTGGCGCTCAAGCATGCCGGGGTGGCGGAGGAGAACGTTCAGGGATTGCAGCAGGGAGTGGAACTCGTCTACAAGCAGTTGCGGGATGTGCTTGAAAAGTTCGGCATCAAGTCCTTCGAGTCGCAGGGCGAGCCCTTCGATCCTGCGAAGCATGACGCCATAATGCAGGTGGAACGGGCTGACGTGCCGGCGAATCTGGTGGTACAGGTGCTGAATGAGGGCTATCTGTATCACGACAAGGTGTTGCGGCATGCCAAGGTGGGTGTGTCCAAGAGACCGACGGAAGAAACGCAGGAGCTTGTGCCCGAGGGGCAACCGTTGTCCGAGTAGCCGTCAGAGAAGAGAAAAAATACAAGGTATGAGCGTGGAGATGCAGCGGGGCGCAAAGAACCTCCGTCCATCTCCCAACATTTTGAGGAGGTTGTCATGGCAAAAGTAATAGGAATCGATCTGGGAACTACCAATTCGTGCGTTGCGATCATGGAAGGCGGCGAGCCGGTCGTGATCCCGAACTCCGAGGGGAGCAGGACCACCCCGTCCGTAGTGGCTATCACCGAAAGCGGTGAGCGGCTGGTGGGACAGATCGCCAAGCGGCAGGCGATCACGAATCCCGAAAGCACTATTTTCTCGATCAAGCGGCTCATCGGCAGAAAATTCGATTCCGTCGAAGTCCAGGAAGCGATGAAACATCTGCCCTACAAGATCGTGAAGGCGGCCAACGGCGATGCGCATGTGCAGGTCCGCGGCACCGTTTACAGCCCGGCCGAGATTTCGGCAATGATCCTTTCGAAAATGAGACAGACGGCCGAGGATTATCTGGGAGAGAAGGTAACTGACGCGGTGGTCACCGTGCCGGCCTACTTCAACGACTCTCAGCGCCAGGCCACAAAAGACGCGGGCAAGATCGCCGGTCTGAACGTGCTCCGGATCATCAATGAGCCGACGGCGGCAGCGCTTGCCTACGGTCTTGATAAGAAAAAGGACGAGACCATCGCGGTCTATGACCTGGGCGGCGGCACCTTCGACATCTCCATCCTGGAGCTCGGTGAAGGGGTGTTCGAAGTAAAGTCCACCAACGGCGACACCTTCCTGGGCGGCGATGATTTCGATGAGAAGGTCATCAACTGGATCGCTGATTCGTTCATGAAGGACCAGGGTATCGATCTCCGCAAGGACAAAATGGCCCTCCAGCGGCTCAAGGAAGCGGCGGAGAAGGCCAAGATCGAGCTTTCCTCGGTGGCAGAGACCGAGATCAACCTGCCCTTCATCACAGCAGATGCCAGCGGGCCCAAGCACCTGCTGTATAAGCTTCCCCGTTCCAAGTTCGAGCAGCTGGTGGACGATCTGGTGACGAAGAGCATAGAACCGTGCAAAAAGGCGCTTGCCGACGGAGGCAAGAGCGTGGACCAGATCCACGAAGCGGTCCTCGTTGGCGGCATGACGCGCATGCCCCGGGTGATCGCCATCGTAAAGGAATTCTTCAAGAAAGAACCGCATCGCGGCGTGAACCCCGATGAGGTCGTCGCGATCGGCGCCGGTATCCAGGGCGCTGTGCTGACCGGACAGGTCAAGGATGTGCTGCTCCTTGACGTGACGCCGTTGTCCCTGGGCATCGAGACCCTGGGCGGCGTGGCCACCAGGCTCATCGAGCGGAACACGACCATCCCGACCAAGAAGAGCCAGGTCTTTTCCACGGCGTCCGACAACCAGACCGCGGTTTCCATCCACGTGGTCCAGGGCGAACGCGAAATGGCAGGGGACAACAAGACCCTGGGCCGCTTCGAGCTCGTCGGCATCCCGCCGGCGCCCCGCGGCGTCCCTCAGGTCGAGGTGACCTTCGACATCGATGCCAACGGCATCGTTCACGTGATGGCCAAGGACCTCGGCACGGGCAAGGAACAGTCCATCAAGATCACGGCATCGAGCGGCATGAGCAAAGACGACATAGAGCGGGCGGTCAAGGAAGCCGAAGCTTCCGCCGCCGATGATAAGAAGAAACGGGAGGTCGCCGAAGTGAGGAACGAGGCCGACACCCTTATTTATTCCGTCGAGAAATCACTGACGGATTACGGCTCCAAGCTCAGTGACAAGGAGCGCGCGGAGATACAGGCGGCAGTCGAGCATACGAAGACCGCCAAGGACGGCCAGGACATCGATGCCATCAAGAAGGCCATCGCGGTCCTCTCCAAGGCTTCAGGAGATCTCTACGCCAAGACGACCGCGGCGCAGGGGCAGGCCGGAGCGGGCGCTGCCGGAGCCCCGGGCGGAGACGGCAAACCCGAGGAAAAAGTGGTGGAAGCCGAGTTCGAAGAAGTGGACAAAGACAAGAAATAAGTGTGACGGACAGGTTGATGGAGGATAGCGGACGCCGGGCGGGTGAACAGGTTTTCCCGGATCGTTCGCTATCCTCTTTTTTAATGACATAACTAAAGGACATTATGGCCAGGGACTTTTACGAACTGTTCGGCGTACACCGTAATGCAACGGATGCCGAGATCAAACGCGCTTACCGACGGCTGGCGCATCAGTACCATCCTGACAAGAACCCGGGCGACAAACAATCCGAGGATACCTTCAAAGAGGTCAGTGCGGCCTATGAGGTCTTGTCCGATCCCCAGAAACGGGCCTACTATGATCAGTACGGCGTCGCACCTGGCACGCAGGGCGCCGGGCCGGGCGGCTTCGGCGCCGGCATGGGCATGGGCGACATCTTCGGAGACATTTTTGGAGAATTCTTCGGCGGCGGGCGCACTGGATCGCGGGCAACGGCCGGAGACGATCTTCGGTACAACCTCCGGATCAGTTTTGAAGATGCGGCCTTCGGCACATCAACCAAGATCCGGGTCCCGCGCTGGGAACGCTGCCCGGACTGCGAGGGGACCGGTGCGAAAACCGGCACGAAACCGGTAACCTGCACGGTTTGCCAGGGCGCAGGCCAGATCCGCAGCCAGCAGGGGTTTTTCAGCATCAGCCGCACCTGTTCGCGCTGCGGCGGCGAGGGCACCATGATCACGGACCCCTGCCCGACATGCAAAGGCCGGAAACGGACCGAGCGCGAGCGCATGCTCCAGATCAAGATCCCGGCAGGCGTGGAGACCGGCAATACGATACGGTTGACCGGAGAGGGAGAGCTCGGCGCCCATGGGGGCCCCCCGGGCGATCTGTATGTCTCTCTTACGGTGGAGGAGCATCCGATTTTCAAGCGGGAAGGGCAGGACATCATCTGCGACGTGCCGGTGAGCTTTGTGCAGGCTGCGCTGGGAGCCGAGATCGAAGTGCCCACGCTGACCGGCGCCACCAAGATCAAGATCGCGGCGGGCACCCAGCCCGGTCACGTTATCCGTCTCCGCGGGAAGGGGTTTCCCCATCTGCGCGGCTCCGGCACGGGCGAACAGCTTTGCAGGATCGCGGTCGAGGTCCCATCGAAACTAACGTCGAAACAAAAAGAACTGCTGCAGGAATTCGAGCGGCTGAGCGTCGACAATACCCACCCCATCGCCAAAGGGTTCTTTGACAAAGTGAAGGAAGTCTTCGGAGATAAGGAAAAAAAATAGGTATGAGAATCCAAACAGGAAAAAAATACGGGCGGCGCATGACAATGCGTCGCCCTTTTTGCGTTTTTGGGGGCAGGTTGCCTCCATAGAAAGAAAAAAGTCGAGAAGCCGTCCTTGTGATTCCCTCCGCCGGTCATTCTGAGCGTCAGCGAAGAATCCCGCAGTTAGCAGCTACCCCTAAAAGCCAGATTGCCGCGTCGCCCAGCTTCTCGCAATGACGTCAGCGAGTGAGGCCATCAAGAATGTTTTCACCTAAAAAAGAGAAGACCCCACCAGCCGAGGCCAGACGGTGAAGTGTGCTATACTAATAACAGGCGGGATTGATCCGGGATCGTAACTATCCGGTATGAACAACGCCGATTTGAAAATCGGCAAGGAACGCGAAACCTTCAAGACGGCTTGGCGATCTCAGTGGAAAGACAAAAAGGAGGAGTTCATGGATGCTCTTGAATTGGCGATGAAAATGGAGACCGATGCAATATCGTTCTACACAGAGGCGGCGAAGAAAACCCGTTACCCTGCGGGCAAAAAGATGTTCCAGACAATTACCGAGGACGAAAAGCGCCATCGGGAAATGATCTCCCAGGTCATCAAGGGGCTTGGCCTGACCCATAAAGAGGTGAGCCCTCTGAACAACGTAAAAACCGTGTTCGCTGCATTAAAAGATGAAATGATGCAGAAGGTCGAAGCCACCACCGATGAGCTTGAAGCATTCAAGATAGCCATGAAGATGGAGCGGGAGGGAAAAGCGTTCTACGAAAAAACGCTTGCCCAGGTAAAAACGGAAAAAGAAAAAGCCCTGTTTGAACGGCTGATCCGGGAGGAGCAGCAGCACTACGATATTTTCTCAAATACCTATCAATTCCTCTCCGACACCGGCAACTGGTTCATGTGGGAAGAACGGGGCATTGTCGAGGGAGGCTGATACTGCTGGAGATGCTGTAGACTGGAGAAGGAGGCGAATATGGTTACCACTGCTGGATTAAAAGATAAGATCGGGGAGATGTATCCCGAGATCAAGGAGCACCATCTTTCCATGACTGTTGATTTTGATGTGTCCAAGAGCGCATTCATGGTGACGTTTAAGCGGGAGGGAGAGGAGTTGAAGACCCTCATCGAAAAAAAGGACGCCGAAGATTGCATGAACAATATCAAGTGCGTCTATCTTGGGGTGCAGGTTGCCCAGTTCATCAAGAACTTTGAAGAGCGTCTGGCCTTCAAAAAGAACAAGGCCGCTTAAACGGGCAGTTCACGGGAGCGATCGATTAAGAAGCAGAAAGAGACCGGGGTATGGTCTCTTTTTTTGTCGATTCACGATCCGTTACTCCCTTGCTCTTCTCCGAAGCATCTACTATAATCTTGACATGAAACCGAACGATCCCGGATTGTTAAGAAATATTATTGCTCTTGCCGTGTTCTTTTCCTTCATCCTGTCCAGCTGCAGTTACGTGGGATTTTATACCCGCAAAGCGCACTGGCTGAAGACCTTCGACACGTTTCCCACCATGGCGGTCCTGAACAGGGTTGCGCCTGAGGATTCGCTGGTCCTCACCGGTCCGCTCATCAAACCCCGCGAGCGGCAGGAGTCGCTGCTGCTCATCGCCACCAGCAGTCAGTATCGACAGGATGAAAAAGTGGCTGTGGTGCAGTTGAAAGATACCACCGACCATTATATGGCTTTTCTCCCCAAGGGAGAGTATACGCTGTATATCTTTGCCGATCTGAACCGTGACGGCGATTTTGAACGCAATGAGCTGGTAGGACGTTCCTCTGCGAATGTAAGTCTGGAACGCTCAAAGGACGGGACGATAGTCGCGGGGCCGTCTCTGGGGCTGGATTTTAAAAAACCGGGCAGGACCGATTTCCGCGTTGCTGTCAGAGTACGGCCCGCCAGCTATCTTTATGCTTCGCTCGACGATGAGTTCTTTGACCCGCGGTTCGGCACCGAAGGCCTCTATAACCCAACCGCCTTGATCGCCCATATCCAGGGATTCTTCTTCGGTCTCGAGGAATATGACAGCAGCAAGATCCCCGTGCTGTTCGTGCATGGTATATCCGGAACGCCCCGTGACTGGAAATTCATGGTCGAGGGCCTTGACCGGAGCCGGTTCCAGCCGTTCTTTTTTTATTATCCCTCGGGACTGCCGCTGGACAAGCTCGGCTCCCTGCTCGCACAGGTCATCGAGAACCTCGGTGGATACTCGAAAAAAAGCAGGCGCAAAATCGTACTGGCGGCCCACAGCATGGGAGGGCTTGTTGCTCTGTCAGCGATCGACAAGCTCGGTGAGAACGGGGCGTCCTCCTCTCTGGCCCTGTACGCATCGTTCTCCACACCCTATGGCGGCGTTGATTCCGCACGGACAGGCGTTGAGAAGGCCCCGCTGGTGATCCCGGCATGGCGCGACATCGCATCGGAAAGCGATTTCCTCGGATACCTGAGCCAGAGGCCATTCCCCAGAAAGCTGCCGTTCCATCTTTTCTTCACCTATCAGGACCAGGCAAGGTTAAAGCTGGGGGAAAGCGGAGACGGCGTGGTCGCCCTCAAGAGTCAGCTTCTTCCTTCCCTGCAATCCGCTGCGACGAGGATCTACGGGTTCAATGAGACCCATGAGGGGCTGCTGACGAGCGAACCGGCGAGGAAGGAATTCAACCGGCTGCTGGAAGGTATTGCGCCAGGGCGGGAACAATAATAAAGAGCCCGGGAGGAGTTCTCCACGGGCTCACCTGTCTATTCTGACCGTCAAGGGTGGGATCAGCAGGAGCTTTTGCACTTGCAGGTTGTCGCCATTTTCCGGGTAACCTTTTTGATCGTCATGGAGGCACCTCCTTTCGTCAATATACCTACGCTGCGCTAACAATTAACTACCAAGCACGAAAAAAAAATTCAAAAAACCCAAAACGATTAAGGTCTTTCCTATACTCCCCCGCCGTGTCGTGTTCCTGCGTTTTCTCGCTTTTGTGATTGATGCTTTCCCATTCAGCTCTTTTCATCCAGTATACCATAGAGTCTGCACCGGTACAGATCTTTTCCGCGGGGACCGTTGATGAGTTCGGCACGATAGCGGCATCCGCCCCGGCAGGCTTCCCGGTACTCACAGCTGCAGGCGAGTTCTGCCAGGCGGACCGGAACGATCCTGCTCCAGCATGCGGCGAGGCCCTCAGCCACGTTGCCGACGCCGCGGTCGCCGTAAAAGCTGCATTTGGCCGCCGTGCCGTCCGCCATGACTGCCATCAGATGCAGGCCGCAGCCATACCCCGGGTCCGAGGAGTGCAGTCCGTCGCCATACCCATACCCCAGGTACTTCCCTCCGAGCTCGGGGCTTACCTGCAGGCCGGCATTGCTCTCCAGCCGGCCGGTGATACAGGGTACGTCCACGGTCCAGTCCTTGATCCCCATGGACCTGAACATCGTGTCCAGGGCGTCAAAGTCTCCGAGGTTGCCGGTATGGATCATGGTCGCAATGGACACATCGAACCCCGCATCCAGGGCAAGTTTGACCGTCTGCATCGAACGCTCGAAGGTTCCCGGGCCCCGAACTGCGTCATGAGCTTTCTCGAGCCCATCGATGCTGACCTGGATCTCATCGACCTTCAGTGAGCGAAGCCGGTCCTTTTTAAACTGCACGCCATTGGTGAACAGGACCTTGCGCAGCATGAAATCGGGAAGCATATTGTTGATCTCGTCAAAACCCGAATGAAGAACAGGTTCTCCGCCGGTGATCATAACGCGGAGCCCCTGCATCTGTTCAAACTCGGTCAGCACCCTGTGGACCAGCTGAACAGGCAGCTCGTTTGCTCGGCGGTCTCCGAGATAACAGTGACGGCAGCGAAGATCGCAGGCATTGGTGATCTGCAGCTCGAGATAGCGCAAGGAAGGGATCGGGGCCGGTACGATGGGCGGGCGATGCTGCTGGACATGTTCCGTCGTGAGGAGGCCCTCGTCGATACAATAGTCGATGAAGGCCCCGTCACGGCTAGTGCATCCGTCCTCGCCGGCGCAGTTCTGCAGGAAGAGGAACGAATCCTGATCCAGCTCATGCAGCTCATCCTTCGCGATCTGGTAGACAGACGGGGTCTCCAGCCATTTAATGACTGCCCGTTTGGAAAGATAGCACCTCATGCATGTTATTATACCACTGCGGCTTCAGGAGTGTCCGTCCCTAAAAAAAATAGCATTTGACGGAGAAGCTTGTTATACTTTGTTATGACTATGGGTCCAAAACCTGATCTGACGCAGGCTGTCTGCTTAAGACTGTGTTCCTACTACAAACCCGGCAGGGATGAGGAGCTTGCATGTCAAGGATATCTTGTCCTGGAGCGGCTCGCGCAGCAAGGAATTTTGATCGACAACAAAAATACCGATCACCTGCGTGACAGGGCCGGCGAGGAGCCTCTGGTACAAGCGCTCTGCATGGCCTGTCCCTTTCATGAACAGGACTGCGACTTTATGGAAAACAGCGCATTACCCCCGTGCGGCGGGTTCTTATTGCTGATGCAGCTGCTGGGAAAAAAGAAAATCTCGATCGATGACGTGAAATAATCACGTGCAGGGAACGGTTCACTAATACAAAGGGCTTATGGAGCAGACAATCATGGACTATTCGATCAAGATCGGCGGCGAGGCAGGGCAGGGAATACAGACCATCGGCGATACGCTCGCCCGGGTCTTCTCACGCACGGGCTATCATGTCTTCAGCCACCAGGATTATGAGTCGCGTATCCGCGGCGGCCATAATTTCTACCAGGTCAGGCTGTCCAATGCGCCGGTGTCCGCGCCTCGTGATGAGGTCGATATCCTCGTGGCGCTCGACCGGGAAAGCATCGTGCTCCACGAATCGGAGCTCGGTGAGAATGGAAGGATCATCGGCGATCTGGCGACGCTCAAACTGAAACCGGAAAAAAAGCAGTTCATCGACATCCCCTTTGGGGAACTGGCTTCCAAGAGCGGCGGCAGCCCGATCATGGCGAACACGGTCGCGATCGGCGCGGTGCTCGGCATGCTTGGGCTGGAGCTCACCAAACTGTTCGATATCATAACGGCCACGTTCGAAAAAAAGGGTGAAGCCGTAATCCAGGCGAACAAAGATGCGGCGTTGGCGGGATATGATTTTGCGCGCAAGCAGTGTACGGCCTGCCCCTTCTCCGTCACGCCCGGTGAAAAGGCCAAGCTGCTCATAGGCGGCGTGGAATCAATAGCACTCGGTGCATTAGCTTCGGGGTGCAAGTTCTATGCAGCCTATCCCATGACCCCCTCGACGGGGATCATGAACTATTTGGCATCCAAAGAAAAAGAATACGGCATCGTGGTGGAGCAGGCTGAGGACGAGATCGCGGCCATCAATATGGCGCTGGGCGCATCCTTTGCAGGAGTACGGGCCATGACCGGGACATCAGGCGGCGGTTTTGCTCTCATGGTCGAAGGGGTATCGCTGGCAGCGATGACCGAGACGCCGATCGTGATCGCCCTGGGCCAGCGGCCCGGGCCGGCAACTGGCCTGCCCACGCGGACCGAGCAGGGTGACCTTTTCATGGTGCTCGCTGCAGGCCACGGAGAATTTCCGCGCGTGGTCTTTGCCCCGGGCTCGCCGCGCCAGGCCGTTGCGCTTACGAACAAGGCCTTTGACCTGGCGGAGAAATACCAGATCCCTTCCTTCATTCTTTTTGATACCTATCTTTCCGATTCCCAGTGGACCCTCGATGGTCTTGATCTGAGTACGCTGACCTCAGCCGATCACCGGCTGCGCGGGGAAGCCTTCAAGGGCCTTTCCGAATACCAGCGCCATGTGTTTACCGAGACCGGCGTGTCTCCGCTCGGCGTGCCGGGCGAAGCCGAACATCTCGTAGTTACCGACAGCGACGAGCATGACGAAGCCGGCCACATCATCGAAGATGGTTCGACCAGGAATGCCATGGTGGAAAAGAGGCTCTTCAAGAAGCTGCCGCTCATCCAGTCCGAGATCAGCGCACCCTTTCTCTATGGAGAACCCGATCCCGCCATCGTTATCGTGGGCTGGGGGTCGATGTACGGATTGATGCGGGAGGCGGTCGACCGTCTCGCCGGGTCCTACAGCATTGCCATGCTCCATTTCAGCGAACTGTTCCCCTTCCCGCTGCGGGACCAGTTCGACTATATCGCGTACCTCGAAAAAGCGGAGCATACGATCTGTATCGAGCAGAACGCAACCGGCCAGTTCGCACGGCTGATGAAGGTCGAGACCGGGTATGAGTTTGGAGCGCAGATCAGCAAGTTCGACGGCAGGCCGTTCACGGTCGAGCGTTTGACAGGAGAACTCCATGAGCACCTTCGAAACGTTTAGAGGACAGGTCCCGGCCTGGTGTCCGGGGTGCGGCAACTTTCCGATTCTGAAGACCTTTAAGGACGTCATGGTCGAACTCGGTTTTGAGCCGCACCAGATCACGGTCGTCTCGGGCATCGGCCAGGCGGCAAAGCTCCCGCATTATACGAAATGCAACACCTTTAACGGCCTGCACGGCCGGGCGCTTCCGGTGGCGACCGGAATACGGCTGGCGAACCATGCCATGCCCGTAATCGTCACGACCGGTGACGGCGACTGCTACGGTGAAGGCGGGAACCACCTCATGGCCGCCATGCGCAGGAACATCGGCGTGAAGCTCTTTGTTCATGACAACCAGGTCTACGGCCTGACCAAGGGACAGGCTTCGCCCACCACGGGTGAAGGAACGATAACGAAGAACATGCCCTTCGGCGTGCTGTCCGGTCAGTTCAACCCCATGGCCCTTGCCGTGGCGCTCGATTGCAGCTTTGCAGCCCGGGCCTTTGCCGGAGACACACCACATTTGAAGGAGATCATGAAAGCCGCCATGGAGCACAAGGGATTCGCCCTCGTCGATATCCTGCAGCCCTGCGTTTCCTTCAACAAGGTGAACACCTATGAATGGTACCAACAGCGAGTCTATCATCTTGAAGCAAGCTATGATCCCGCCGATAGAAAAGAAGCGTTCGTTAAAGCGCTGGAGTGGGGGGACCGCATACCCCTCGGCATTATCTACCGGCACGATCGGCCGACGTTCGAAGAGCGGTTGCCGGTCATTGCAGAAAAGCCGCTGGTCAGACAGGAGCAGTTCCCCGGAGCGCGGATCGAAAAGACGGTGAAGGAATTTTATTGACCGGGTAGAAGCATAAAAAATCTTTGACACGGAAGAGGCGGATTGACGACGGATAAGGGCGGATAGGGCTTGAATCTCGATGGGAACCTTTTATTAAAGAATAATCCGCCGTTATCCGGTTTTTATCCGATGTCGCTTAGAAGCGCCTACTGTTGGTATCCGTGTCCAAAGATTTTTAAAGGACGGTTAGTATGCCGAGGATGTCGAAGCGCAGAATGAAGAAGGTCGGACTTCCTTCCGGGTCCCTGGTGTATACCGGCGAACAAACGGATGGAGCGATCGACGTCACGCTGATCGACTACGACGAACAGGTCTTCGAAGAGCGGACCCTGAAGTCGGTGGAGGAGTGTGTCCCTTACCGGAACAAGCCTACGGCCACGTGGATCAACGTGGACGGCGTCAGCGATCCCGCCATGATCGAGAAACTGGGCGACTGCTTCGGTCTGCACCGCCTGGTGACCGAGGACCTCATGAGCGTGGTCCAGCGTCCGAAGATGGAGGACTACGGAGAATATCTCTTCGTGGTCGTCAAGATGCTGACCTATGACGACAAGGAGGAGAAGGTCGTTCCCGAGCAGGTAAGTCTTATCGTGGGACCGAACTTCCTGCTCTCCTTCCAGGAAGGCATCAGGGGAGACGTGTTCCAGCTGATCCGCGAACGGCTGCGGACGGGCCGCGGGACGATCCGCAAAAAAGGCGTTGATTACCTCGCCTATTCGCTGCTCGACGCGCTGGTGGACGGCTATTTCGTGATCCTGGAAAAGCTCGGCGAGCACATCGACAATCTCGAAGAAGAGCTCATTGCGAGCCCCCGCAGGGAGATCATGGAGCAGCTGTACCAGCTGAAGCGCGAGCTCCTGTTCCTGCACAAGGCGGTCTGGCCGCTTCGTGAGGTGATCGCTGCTCTTGAACGGAGGGAGTCGCCGATCATTCACGAGACCACGGCGCCTTATCTGCGGGACGTGTACGACCACGTGGTCCAGGTCATCGACAGCGTTGAGATCTACCGCGACATGCTCTCGACCATGCTCGACCTGTACCTTTCAAGCGTGAGCTTCCGCCTGAACGAGGTTATGAAGGTCCTGACGATCATCGCCACGATCTTTATGCCGCTCACCTTTATTGCCGGAGTGTACGGCATGAACTTCAAAAATCTTCCCGAGCTTGAGTGGCATTATGGCTATTTTTATTCGCTTGGGTTGATGGGTGCGGTCGCCGCGGGGATGCTGGTCTTTTTCAGGCGGAAGAAGTGGCTGTGACGGGGTAATTGAAAAGAACAGGAAAAAGCTAATCTACCGCAGAGACACAGAGACACGCAGGAAGACTAAAATTTTGACTTTCTCAGTGCCTCCGCGTCTCGGCGGTTAAGTCCGAATTACGGCGACTTAGTATTCACTTCGTCAATATTAGAAAGCACCACCAGAGTGTTTAAAGAAAATGACTCCCAGAGGCGGCAGGGTCATCGATAACGAGAAATCCTTGCCGTGCGAGCTTACGGGCAGCGCATCCACACCGCCCAGATTTCCCTGATTGCTCCCGCCATAGAGGTCGGCGTCGCTGTTCAGCACTTCCTGCCACATCCCCCCCCGCGGCACACCGATCCGGTAGGCCGACCGCGCAACCGGCGTGAAATTACAGACGATCAGGAACAGGTCGTCCGTAGTCTTTCCCTTACGGAAGAAGCTGATCACGCTGCCCTCCCAGTCGCTGAGGTCTGCCCACTCGAATCCGTCCTGTGCAAAATCCAGTTCATAGAGCGCCGGCTCTCTCCGGTACAGGATGTTCAGGTGGCGCACCCACTGGTGCAGGCCCTGGTGCCGGGGATACTGCATGAGGTGCCAGTCCAGGCTGGCCTCGTGGTACCACTCGTTCCACTGTCCGAACTCCATGCCCATGAACAGGAGCTTCTTTCCCGGGTGGCCGAACTGGTAGCCGAAGAGCAGGCGCAGGTTCGCGAACTTCTCCCAGTCGTTGCCAGGCATTTTTGCCAGGAGCGAGCGCTTGCCGTGCACGACTTCGTCGTGGGAGAGCGAAAGCATGAAGTTCTCGTAGAAAGCATACCAGATGCTGAACGTGAGCTGGTTGTGGTGGTACTTGCGGAAGAGGGGGTCGGTGGTCGTGTACGTCAGGGTGTCGTACATCCAGCCCATGTTCCACTTCATGCCGAAGCCGAGCCCCCCCAGATAGGCAGGCCTCGAGACCATGGGCCAGGAGGTCGATTCTTCCGCAATGGTCTGAACGTCGGGAAACCGGCGGTAGACCTCCATGTTCAGACGCCGCAGGAAATTGATTGCCCCGATGTTCTCCTTGCCCCCGTATTCGTTGGGTATCCATTCCCCTTCGTCGCGTGAATAATCGAGGTACAGCATGGATGCCACAGCGTCGATCCTGATGCCGTCAATATGATATCTCTCGAACCAGAAGAGCGCGCTG
>MHDY01000160.1:0-9384 GCA_001803705.1 Nitrospirae bacterium GWC2_56_14
TTCCCCATGGCAATCGGGTTCGGCACAGCGTCGGTCCTGTTCCTGGTGGCCTGGCATGTGGGCACTTACCTGACCGTGCAGCTTCTTGAGTTCAGTCCCGCCATCCTCGAGTGGCTCAAGGCGCGGCGGGTCCGCAAATGGGCGACGATGATCACCATCGGCATGACCATCGCCGGCATTATCCTCTCGACCCTGCACCAGTCGGCATTAGGCGCCATGTTCCTGCTTGCGCCGGGCAAGATGCACCCGCTCTGGTATTCGCAGTATCTGCCGGTCTTCTTCCTGAGTTCGAGCATTTACGCGGCGCTCGCCATGGTTATTGTCGTAAGCACCCTCGGCGCAACGTTCCTGAGGGACAAGACGGACCACAATTTTCTCAGCAACCTGGACCCCCTCACGATCGGCCTCGGGAAGGGCGCGGCAGTGGGCATCTATGTCTACTTTGCCCTGAAGCTCATCGGCGTGGCCCATGACGACCACTGGGACCTGCTGAATACGCCCTACGGGCACTGGTTCATCGTCGAAATGCTCTGTTTCGTGCTCCTGCCCGGGCTGATCTTTTCGCTGGGGGTGAAAAAGCAGAACGCCGGGATCGTGCGTCTCGCCGCATTCTCCGCGGTGATCGGGATCATCGTGAACAGGATCAATGTCTCCACGATAGCCTTCAACTGGCAGCTTACGAACCATTTGCACCACATTATTCCTCCCTGGAAAGAGGCGATGATCGTCCTGGCTATCTTTACGCTGCACGTGCTCATTTTCCGGTGGATCCTGAACCGGATGCCGGTGCTCCGTGAGGATCCGGACTATACGGAGTCTCACTGAGCCATGATCGCAGGAATGTAGATCAACGGGATGTCCGTCGCAGCTGACCTGTCACGGCGCCGCGGACATCCCCCTTTTGAGCGAGGTGCTGAAATGAAGTGGACTCGGGGAAGTCTATGGGGGGTGGTCCTGCTCTTCATGCTGACGCTGGCAGGCCGGGCAGGAGGAGAACCTGCGCAACTCTCCGACGAATCCAGAATGTGCCTGGACTGCCATGCCAAACCGGGCATTATCAAGTTCTTTCAGAACAATGAATCGCTGATCGCGTATGTAGACGCTGACAAATTTCAAACCTCGGTGCATAATGCCCTGGCCTGTTCCAGTTGTCATCCCGATTTCTCTTCCGGGAAGCATCCCACCCGCGAGTTCAAAACCAAAGCGCACTATCGGATCAGGTCCTCGCTTGTCTGCCGACAGTGCCATACCGACGAGCAGATCAAAAAACGCGCGGTCCATCGCGGACTGCTGCAGGAAGAGAAGGCCGGAAAGCCGCCGGTGTGCACCAATTGTCATGGCTCCCATACGGTCACCCGTCTGTCGGGGGAAAGCTCCTTTACCAATGAAGAGCAGTACTGTTCGCGCTGTCACAGCCATTCGATGACCATGCATTTCAAGAACAGCGATACGCTTTCGCTGAAGGTCGACTCGCTTGCGCTCAAGACCTCGGTCCATGGCAAACTGAGCTGCTCTGACTGCCACTTCGGGTTCTCTTCAGAAGAGCACCCGCGGCGCAATTTCAAGACCCGGAGGGACTTTACCCTTGCTTCGTCGGAAAGCTGCAGGCGCTGCCACTTCGACAAATACACAAAAACCCTGGAAAGCATTCACTACACCGTGCTCAGCCAGGGGAAACTGAACGCGCCGGTCTGCACCGACTGCCATGGCTCTCACGCGATCTATCGTGTCGGCAAGGAGCGGACAGCGAGCGCAAAACGGTGCCAGCGGTGTCATTCGAAGGAATATGACACGTATGCCCTGAGCGTACATGGCAACGCGCTGTTCAATGAACATAACCAGGATGTTCCGGTGTGCGTGGACTGTCACACGGCGCATACCATTGAAGACCCGCTTTCCATAAATTACCGGGAACGCATCCCGGAGATGTGCAGCAACTGTCACGCAAAGAAGGAGGTCGTCGGAAAATACGGCCTCTCGACGGACGTCCAAAAGACCTACCTTGCCGACTTTCATGGGGTGTCGCTGGGATTGTATAAAATGGAAAAGGGAAAACTGGATAAGCCGCACAAGGCCATTGCAGTCTGCACCGACTGCCACGGGACCCATAACATCATGAACACCAGGGGCACCGAGGCCAGCGTCGTCAAAAGCAATCTGCTCAAGCGCTGCCAGAAGTGCCATGCGGACGCCAATGAACATTTTCCCGATGCCTGGCTTTCCCACTATGAGCCGAGCCTCAAGCGGGCGCCGCTGGTATTCCTCGCCGGACTTGCCTATCAGATCTTCATTCCCATCATGCTGATCGGCTTCGTGCTTCAGGTGCTCCTGCACATCTGGCGCTATGCAGTGAACCGGTGATCATCACGGAGGAGACGATGAAAAGCACTTTCAGAAGGTTCTGCACTGCCCGCATCATCGAGCACTGGATCCAGATCGTGACCTTCAGCGCGCTGGTTATCACCGGATTGTCGCAGCGGTTCTATTCGCTTGAGGTATCCCGATGGATCATCCTCCATGCAGGCGGCATCGACAGCGTACGGCTCTTGCACCGTTATGCGGGCGTGTTCTTTTCCTGCGCCGTTCTGGCGCATATCCTGACCGCGGTCTTCGGGCTGGTGATCAAGCGATGGCAGCCGTCCATGGTCATCACCAGGAACGACTTCCTGAATGCCGTCCACAACATCAGGTACTACCTCGGGAATGAACGGTATCCGGCGCCCGGAAGCCGGTACAGCTATACGCAAAAATTCGAGTACTGGGGGATCCTTACCGGCGGGATCTTAATGATCATTACCGGAGCCGTGCTCTGGAAACCCCTGCTCATCACCCGGTTCATGACCGGAGAGATCATCCCCGCGGCGAAGGTTCTGCACAGCAATGAGGCACTGGTCGTTTTCCTCATCATTTCCGTATGGCATATCTACAACGCGATCTTCAGCCCCGAGGTGTTCCCGCTGAACATGAGCATTTTTACGGGCTCTCTGTCGAGGGAACGAATGATCCACGAACACATCCTGGAGCTGGCAAGCATTGAAGGGACGACGCTTGAGGAGATCAGGGCGCATGAGAACGATGACGATGCGGCAGGCGAACGGTAGGCGGGGTCCCCTGGTTCTCCGAAATCGATGCCCGGCCCCCTATCTTTTTTTATCCACTTATTCTATACTAAGTTCGCCATGACCACCCATACCGGAAGCCTGCGAAAAAGAATAACCCTGACCGTTATAGCAGGAATCTCGATCATCCTGTTGACGTTCAGCATTGCCAGTTACTATATTATTAAGAAGAATATCGAACACTCGCAGAACGAGAAACTGGCATTCGCGCGCCTTATCAGGACCAATATCGACAACATCATTCAAGACAACATCAACCGGTTATATGATATATCGATCTCGGGCAAGATCGATCTGCGCGACAATGACTTCGGTCCCGAACGCGACGCGATCCGGACCGCCTACCGGTACTCGATCTTTACCGACGGTATTTTTCTGCTGGACACCGGAGGGAATATCATTCTGAATTATCCGGCGAAGATCAGGGATACCGCGATCAACGTGCTCGGCATCGAGCCGATTAGCAGGATCATCGCAAACAACAGACCCGTCGTTTCGAACATCTACACCCTGGAACCGTCAGGACGAAAGGTCATGTTCGTCCTGGTCCCGCTCAAGGATAAACATGGCAATAGCGTGGGGGTGGCGGGAGGTGAGATCGACCCCACCAACCCGGCGCTGACCCGCATGCTCGGACTGGCCCTTCTGGGAAAGAACATATTCATCGATATCGTGGATCTGAACGGCATAATTATTTCATCGTCGGACCCCTCCCGCATACTGACGCAGTGCAACCGCGATCGATTTTTTACCACCATTATCAGCGACAAGCAGGAACGCGTGACGACCTGCCATCGCTGCCATGTTTCCGGGGACACCCCCATAAAACAGACCATGATCCTCGCCTTTGTTCCGCTCGAAATGGCGCCGTGGGGCATCTCGATCCAGGAACCCGAAGAAGACGTGTTCGCGCCGGCATCGCGCCTCAGACAGACCTTCAGCGCCCTTGCCGTTATCTTTATCGGGACCGCGTTCATCCTGACCATCGGCATCAGCCGAAGCATTGTAGACCCGCTGAACGACCTGATCCGGGGGACCGACCGGATCGCCAAGGGCGACCTCTCGAAACCGATCCCGTTCCAGGGAAGTGATGAGATCGGCATCCTGAGCCAGAGCTTCGAGACCATGCGGCTCAGACTCGTCGAGTCCATGGAGCGCATTACCAAACACGCCCTGGAGCTCGAAACGCGCGTCCTCCAGAGAACTCAGCAGATCAACGAGAGCCAGCAGCGGGCTGAGGTCCTGCTCAAAAAAGTCATTTCAACGCAGGAAGACGAGCGCAAGCGGATCGGCCGCGAATTGCACGACGATACGCTTCAGGAACTGTCGGCCGCCCTTATGCGGATCGACCTGTGTAAGCTTCACCCCGAGACGGTGTCTCTTGACAAGATCGAGATCATTCGGGCGATCCTGGTCAAAGCCTGGGATGGGGTGCTCGGCATTATCCAGAACCTGAGGCCCACGCTTCTCGACGACCTGGGGCTGGTGGCAGCCATCAAGTCGCTGCTGGACCTGCATCTCGGCGAGAACGGCATCAACTATTTCATCAATACGACCGGCGTCGCAGAACGACGGTTCCGTCCCGAAGTGGAGATAACCCTCTTCCGGATCGTGCAGGAAGCGGTCGCAAATACGGCCCGGCACGCCCGCGCGGAGAATGTCTTTGTGATAATCAAGCTCGAAAAGAACGACGTGCACGTGGAGATAGAAGACGACGGGGACGGCTTCGACCTCAATTCGTTGTTCGTGGTGGGAAGCCATGAAGCGAAGGACCGTCGGGGGCTGGGCCTCCTGGGCATGAAAGAGCGCGTGGCCCTGATAGGCGGCAAGATCGAGGTGTGCTCAAGCCCCGGCCTGGGAACGCGCGTCGATATCCGGATCCCCCTTATGGAAGCGGAGGCTGAGCGTGCATAAAAAGAAGGTCCTCATTGCCGATGACCACGCCCTCGTACGGGAAGGGATTGTCGCATTCCTCAAGCTCTGCGACGATATCGAAGTGGTCGCCGAAGCATCGGACGGCCTCGAAGCCCTGGAGAAGACCGCCAAGTACCGTCCGGACATCATCATCATGGACATCAATATGCCCAAGCTCGGCGGCCTGGAAACCACGGTCGAGATCATGAAGTTGTACCCCCACATCAAAGTGCTGGTGCTGACGCAGTACGAGGACCGGGAGTACATCTCCCGCTTCCTGAAAGCAGGGGTCTCCGGATATCTTTTGAAAAAAGCTGTCGGGAGCGATCTGATCACGGCGTTAAAAACGATCGGGCGGGGTGAGCTCTACCTCTATTCATCGATAGCCTCGGAGGTCGTCGCCGGCTACCTGCAGCGTGATAAACAGAGCGAATCGGAAAATCCTTATGATAAGCTGAGTGACCGGGAAAAACAGGTGTTAAAACTTGTTGCCGAGGGACATACGCACAAGGAAGTGGCCGACATGCTGAGCATCAGCGCCAAGACTGTCATCGCCCATCAAACGAATATCGGCGAAAAGCTCGATATCCATACCCGTGCCGGCCTCATAAAATTCGCGATCCAGAAAGGGATCATAAAAATAGACGGCGTTGAAGGGAATACCTAGGATACTCAGTTGACATTTTTCGCAGCCCAGGAATGTGTCACCAAGGCTGTGGGCGTTCTTCGCCGCGGTCATTCATGGGTGATCATCACTGTTTGCGTTGTCCGGGTTTTATTCGCAACGATAGAGAGGATCTAAAATCAGTGACCAGACCCGTCCGAAAAATTAAAATTCGAGACTTTACCATCGATCCGCCTTTGCTCCTGGCGCCCATGGCCGGCCTTACGCACAGCGCTCTGCGGCAGATCTGCTCGGGCTTTGGCGGGGTCGGCCTTTTGTCCACGGAAATGCTCGCGGCAAAAAGGCTGCCCACGGAAAGCCCCCGGTTCTCTCCGTACATTATGAGGACGGCGCAGGAAAAGCCGCTTTCCTATCAGCTTCTCATCTCCACGGACCAGGAGATCGGTCCGGCCATCGGTGTTCTTCACAAACTGAAGGCTGACGCTATTGATCTGAATATGGGCTGTCCGGCCCCGGCGGTCGGCAAGATCGGCGCGGGCATCAGGCTCATGGAGCAGCCCGATGATGTTCGCTGTATGGTGGCCGAGGCAAGGAAACGCACTACGCTCCCGCTTACGGCAAAGATCCGGCTTGGCATTGAACTGGACGAGCAGAAATTGCTGGACTTCTGCGCCATGCTGGAAGACGAGGGCATTGACATGATCTCCGTTCATGCCCGGCTCAAAAAAGAGTCCTTTGCCAGGACGCCGCGATGGGAGTGGGTCGCCAAAGTAAAAGGCCGGCTCAAGATCCCCATTATCGCCAATGGCGGGATTTTTTCGGTCCAGGATGCGGAAAATTGTCTTCGCGTATCAGGCGCAGACGGTCTGATGATCGGCCGCGGCGCGGCTGTCCGACCCTGGCTTTTTGCCGAGATCGCCCGCGACGTGTACGGCTGCGACATTGCTCCTCCAACCGTATCGCTGCCTATGGTCTATGGCAGCTTTCTCGACCACCTCGAGCTTTACCGGCTTGAATACCGGCTGGGCAGGCTTAAAGAGTTCACCCACTATTTCGCCCGAAACTATCAGTTCGGCCACCTCCTGGCATCCCGGGTCCAGTCCAGCGCCAGTGTGGATGAAGCCCGGGAAAGGGCCGGCATCTTTTTTGAGACCGGCACCTGATGTTCTGATTCGGATTGCGGGACTAACCGCTCCGGGGGCTTTTGCCGCACATTTTGATTCACCCCTGCCAGGCTTATCGCTCCTTCTTGTTCAACTACAAACCCCGTTGCCATCTTGTTGAAATCATCCAGGCAGCCTGCCTGTGCTATACTTTTACAATGGCCATTCCTACTCGTATCCTCGGAAGAACGGGACAGCGCGTCTCCATGCTCGGCCTCGGCGGCGAAGGGATTCTCAGGACCTTTGGGCAGGATGAAGACGCCTCTGCGCTTATCAACCGGGCGCTGGACTTGGGCATCACCTACTGCGAATCTGCGCGGGCTTACTCGGGAAGCGAGGCTTATTACGGGAAGGCCCTCGGAGAGCGGCGGAAGGATATTTTCCTCACCAGCAAATCCCACAATCGCGACAAAACAGGCGCGCTGGCCCATCTGCATGAGACACTGACGAACATGAAGACCGACCATCTGGATCTCTGGCAGGTGCATGATGTGCGGGAGGAAGAGGATATTTCGGAGATCTTCGGACCGGGTGGCGCTATCGAGGCCTTTGCCCTGGCAAAGCAGCAGGGAAAAGCGCGGTTCATCGGTGTCACGGGCCATCACGATCCTTCTATCATAAAAAGGTGCATCGAACAGTTCGATTTCGATACCGTGCTGATGCCAATCAATCCCGCTGAACAGAAGTATAAGAGTTTTATCGAGAATGTTCTGCCCCTGGCACTGCAGAAGAACATGGGGATCATCGGCATGAAGGTCTATGTGCGCGGAACTGTCTCCCGTCTGCCATGGTACACCAGCATGGAACCGTTCCTGCGTTTCGCCCTGTCCCAGCCGGTGAGCAACGTCGTTATCGGCTGCGACGATATCGCACAGCTTGAGCAAAACGTGGAATTTGCCGGGGCATTCGAACCCATGACGCCGGAAGAGCAGCGGAAATTCATCCGCGACGTGTCACCCTTTGCGCGGCAACTCATGTATTACAAACCATGATCGCAGGATGCGAGGACAGGGCCTGTCCCTTGTCTCCGTGAGCGTCATACCCCGAGGAGGAAAAAAGTCCATGAGCATAATCGACTATTTTAAGCCCATACCGACGATGAACGCGGCAGAGGTCAGGGAGCTTCTGAACCGTAAGGACCCGTCCGAGTATAATCTGATCGATGTGCGGCAGCCCGGGGAATATGAACGGGCCCATCTGCCCGGCGCCCGGCTCATGCCTGTAGCCGAGCTCCTGTCCCTCGCGGGAACTCTTGATCCGAACAAACCGACCCTTGCCTACTGAGGCTCAGGTGTTCGCAGCCGTGCTGCTGCGTCCATGCTCTCAACAGCCGGCTTCAAGGAAGTGTACAGCATGGAGGGGGGGATGCGGGCCTGGGACGGCCTCGCCGCAACGGGTGGGCCTGACGCGGGCATGGCCCGGTTCCCGGAAGAGGCGCCCGTGGTTGAGCTCATTTCCCTGGCCTGGTCCCTGGAGGAGGGGAGCAGGAAGTTTTACACTGAGCTGCCGGCGCTGCTGAGCGATCAGGAGGCAGTCGACCTGTTTCATGACCTCGTTATTGCAGAGGAGCATCACCAGTCAATGCTCGCCGATCTCGGCCAAAAGCTGACCACCGGTGCAGCGGGCGCTGCATTCCCCGGCGCGGTGACTCCCGGGGATGTGATGGAAGGGGGCATGAAGATTTCCGAAGCCCTGAACTGGGTCAGGGGGAAAGAGCTCACTGATGTACTGGACCTGGCGATCAGCCTCGAAACAAACTCCTATGATCTATATATCAAAATGGGGCGGAGAGGCTCTGATGCAAAAGCGAAAGAGTTGTTCTCTCTGCTCTCATCAGGAGAAAAAGAACATCTGGAGCGTCTTTCCGGTTTGCTCGACAGAAAATTGCGTAATATCGCTAAGTAGATAATCGTATGATTGCACCCGTAGAGACGGGTATCTCAAGGTACGACGAGGTATACTATCGTCAGAAGGTATGGACGAACAGGAGGGAGGGCATAATGACAATGGCCGCGAGGAGTTATGCCGGACAGGAACGGCTTGCTGGTTCACACCGTTCCAAGACGAAAAAAAGACCTTTGCGCACACCGCTCAGGCGTACGCAAAGATGTCCCTATACGCTCGAACTTCGCGCGGATTGTTCCGCGAAAAGATCGACTAGGAGAGTATGTTCATTCACTCTTGAGACGTGCTGCATCTGAAACCAACGCGTGCCGCCATTTCCTCTTCTCCGATTGCAGACACCGGACTGCTTTTGAAACGTACCAAAACGAACGACCATCCTGTGAAGTGCCTTCGTGCTGCAGCTCGTGCACCTCATTTCCTCTCTTTGCAAAATGTCAGGTTCTCGCAGGCAACGGGACTTCCCGATCCTGTGGAACAGAGGTTATTCTGCGGAAGAACGCAATTACGGGCGCCGTATTGCTGCGCCTCAAATGAGGCGATGCAGCATCTGATCTGGTCCCGGGAGGCATCATGGGAAACGCAGCACTCCTGGGTTTCCCCGCAGTCCTCGAAAGCGCCGGATTCCGCCTGCTCGCCCTGACGGCAGGCGTTTTGGCAG
>MHDY01000160.1:9502-29687 GCA_001803705.1 Nitrospirae bacterium GWC2_56_14
TAGCAACATGCGGAGAACACATCGGTTGCCATGGGCTTTATTATCCTGACAGAAGGAGAACCTGTCAAGCCATTATGTGATCTTCGCATGTCCAAAGCTTTTTGGCGGCCAGGTCATCGGCACCTTTGAATGGTTCTGCAACTTTCCGCATATACCCTGAAAATACCCCATCTGCCTGACGAATTTTCTTGCTGTGATGTTCAGACTCATATAAAATCTTGCAACACTAAAGTTGCAGGAGTGGCAATCTATCGTGGTTCGTTCAAGGAGGATATTATGAAGAAGGTTCTTGTGTTATGTGTTTGTTTTGCTGCGGTGTTGCTCCTGGGAACGTCTGACGTGCGCGCCGCGGGATTCGGTATTTACGGCTCCATCGGCGGCGACGGGTCTGCGACATGGTCGGATGACAGCAGCGGCATCAATTCTAGTTTTAAAGATAAGACCGCGCATCAGGGTGCGGGGTTTGTGTTAGACACTGCTGTGGCGCGGGACAGCTTTTTCAACTATCAGCTGAATCTGGGATACGATGAGTTCACCAATAAAATTGACGGTTTCAGCAACGAGGTGGAGCTTGGTGGCTTGATGATCAGTAATGCCTTCGGGTTCGGTATAGTGCGGACCGACGGATTTCGTTTATGGATGGGACCGGAGATCCGCCTTGCCTGGCCGAACGGGAGCCAGTCGGGTTGGGACTATGATTTTTTTGGCGGCGGCGTGGGGCCCGTACTGGGCATGAATTTCAATTTACCCGGTACGGTCAGTTTTATGGTCAAAGCAGGGTATCTTTTCATGAATTATGAAGGACAGGCAGAGTCGGCTACCTCATCCTCCTGGGATCTCGACATCAAGGAACGGCTGATCTATGTGAATATCGGCATTCTGTTCCGGTCGCCCGGAGACATTTTTTGACCCGCTTTCCGCCAGCCGTCGCCGTGATCGCCCAAATTCGGCATACAAGGATTGACCTATGAGATTCCTATTGCTCCGCATGATCATGATCGGATATGTGCTGTTCCTTACCGGGTGCGCCGTGGCAACGGTCGGAATGACCCAACAGGAACTGCTTTCGGCGGAAGGAACGCCCGGCAATAAATGGGTTGGGGTCGATGGCGTCGAGTGCTGGCGGTACGGCTCGCGGCATGTTTTTCTGCAGAATGACCGCGTGGTAAAGATCGCCTTTCGCGAGCGTTACTTCAATAGCGCCAACCTCATGATCGGTTTACCCGAGGCAGCGGTGATATCACTGGAGGGGCCGCCTCTGAGCGTGTCGGCAAAAAAAGATGTCAAATATCTTGTGTACAAAAACAGGACGCGCAAATTCAGATCAAAGGACTTTTACATACACATCGTCAACGGAGTCGTTGAATCCTATGGCGGTGAGGGGGATTTTGATTCGCCCAAACCCGACTAGGCCTTCTAGAGCAGTTCAGCCACAAACACATAAAAAACCAGGCAGTACCCTGGTATAGCTTCACCAAACAGGTTATTATCTGCTTAGCGTTAGGGTGCTCTTTCTTCTCTGTGAATTTTGTGCCTTATGTGGCCAACTTGTCGTTTTTAGGGTGAATGAATATTTTTCTCCGAACGATCATCCTCTTTATTTCCCAGGGAGCCTATTCTGGCCTGTCGCCTTTTGCACCGGGTACAGCCGGGACAGTTGTTGGAGTTATCCTCTATTGGTGCATGAAGGACTTTTCGCCGGGTTGGTACGCGCTGCTCATGCTTGCCGTGTTCCTTCTCGGGACCTGGGCCGCTGACCGCGCAGAAGCCCTGCTTGGGCGCAAGGACAGCCCCTCTATCGTGATCGATGAGATCGCAGGATATCTGGTGGCCATGTTTCTGGTCCCTGCGGGGTTGTGGTATGCGGCAGCCGGTTTTTTTCTGTTCCGGTTCTTCGATATCATGAAGCCCTTTCCCCTGAGACGGCTCGAAAAGATCCCCGGCGGACTGGGTGTGATGCTCGACGACATCGGCGCAGGGATCTATACGAATCTCGTGCTTCAGGCCGCGGTCTTATTGCTCTCCCGATGAACCAGCTAACCGAAGATACCTTCGAACAAACCCTCAGGTCCTTTATTCATTCGGAACAGATCGACCTCAGCAAGGTTTCCTTTATCGATCCCTATGGCATGCTGGCGCTCCTCGAAATCGGCGAGCTCTGCCTGCTTGAGGATGTGAAGAAGAGCGTTATTCTCCCGCAATCTTCCGAGGTGATCGCCTACCTCGACCGGATGGACTTCTTTACGTTTGCGAAACGTTATTTCACCCTCGACTATTCTTCACCCGACCTTCCCGAAAAATATGACCGAAACCCCGATTCCGATGTCCTGCTCGAAATCACCGCGATTGAGAAGTCTAACGACATCCACACCATCGTCGGAAAGGTAAGAGACCGCGCTCAGGCCATACTCGCAACCCATCTTCGATACGACGACCGGACCATCAACGGTTTTATCGTGGCTTTGTCTGAGGTCTGCCAGAACATCATCGAGCACAGCGAAACCACGGGCTATGTTGGGATACAGAAGTACCGCTATCAGAGCATGAATAAGAATGTCGTGAAGATCGCGGTCATGGATGTGGGCGTAGGATTTCGCAAATCCCTTTCGCACCGGTTCAAACTGAAGGGAGACCTCGACGCCATCGATCATGCGCTTTTGCACGGCGCTTCGCGCTATGAAGACGAGGGCAGGGGCCATGGACTCGCAGCCGTCAGGCGTTTTGTGGAGCAATGGCAGGGCAAACTTTCCATCCGCTCGGGTACGGCCCGGCTCTCCATCCTCCCGCCCTGGGCCAGGGGCATGGAACAGGAACGAAATCTCATCACTTTCCCCGGTAGCCAGATCAATATCATGCTGCCGGAGGTGTAATCCTCTTGTCACCTCTCCCTTGATGGGAGAGGCAGGGGGTGAAGCTCCGGCTTTTCTAATCGTTCGTTTATCCCTAAAAAGAGCAGTTGGCCGCAATAGAACGCTGAGATCACAAAGAAAAGCAAGAGGTTGTTTCGTAAAAGCTCACCACCTAGAGGGTGAAGTGCGTCGAGGCGAGTAAGGACCCTCTTTTTCTTTCCGATATCGAAGATATTGAAAGAGCAGAGAAGATTTATAAAGAAATCGCGGCGGATGACAAGCGCCTGGCGCAAGATTTTTTAAGCATATGCGCGGAGCCGCGGCATGCTGCAGGAGGGTAAACTTTTCCTCGAACACCACAGTCGCTCCGCGTCCGAACGGTTCGCTTCGAGCCTGCCCCGGTACGATTAAAGCCGGGCAATCCAGTGTCATAACTTCTCATAATTTCCTCTTGACAAACTTGGCTAAATGTGGTTCAATTGAATCAATTGAACTTCATAGTTTCATAGATTGTGCTGAACGTTCTTCGCAAAGCCCAACGTTTTATTTATCAAGGAGGGTGTATATCATGGCCATCACCGCGAAAATCGAAGGCACCAAACTGATCATCACCGCTGACCTGGAAACGCCGACCCCGAGCGCATCGGGTAAAACCCTGGTCGTCGCCAGCACCAGGGGGAACAAGGAAACCGATGTCGTCATAGCCGGGAAGCCGGTGATCATCGGGCTCAATGCTTATATCAAGAAGTAGGCGCCAAACCAATTGAAATGATGAATAGATTGAGTGGCGAGGAACGGGATTTGAATGATCAGGTACGACCTCTATAAATTGCTAAAAGAAGAACTTGGCAACGGTTCAAAGGACCTCGTGACGCGGCCCTCGGGCCAGGCGGTCCGGGTGCGGATCGAACGGGACATCGAAAAAGAGTCTGATGGAGCCGTGGTGGCCCTTGATCTCTCGGAGATAGGAGTGATCGACTATTCCTGTGCCGATGAGATCGTGACGAAGCTTGTCTCGCGGCTGCTCTCAGGCGAGTACGGGGACAAGTATCTTCTCCTCACCGGACTGAATGAAAACCAGAAGGAAAACATCGAAGTCGCGCTCGAACGCAAGGACCTGGC
This sequence comes from Nitrospirae bacterium GWC2_56_14, assembly GCA_001803705.1. Lineage (GTDB taxonomy): Bacteria > Nitrospirota > UBA9217 > UBA9217 > UBA9217 > GWC2-56-14. The sequence continues at coordinate 13,474 of MHDY01000160.1, forward strand.
GATCATGGCGGAAATGCGGGACAACAGCAGGGTTGTTTTGGGAAACCTCAACAATTATCTCAAGGACACGCTGGACTTTATCGTGAAAAAAAAGAAGGCCACCTCCAAGGACCTGTCGGACGCCAGGAAGCTTGAAGCGAACACGAGCGGCACCCGGCTGCTGAACCTTCATAAGAAAAGGCTCGTGAAAAGGGTTGAAGAAGTAAGGGCAGAGAGCAAAATTTGGGTTTATGAGCTTTTGTAAAAATCAATTTTCATTGACTGGTAATGCATTGCAATGATACAATTACACCTTGCCCGACAAAAGCGCTTGTAAAGGCGGCTCCTATGAATTTTGAAGCAGGATTGGCGATGATATGCGCGCTGAGATCATAGCAACAGGCACGGAACTGCTCTCGGGCGGAGTGCCCGATACGAACTCTCTGTTCCTTGCCGAGGAACTGATGCTGTGCGGCATCGAAACCGCGTTCAAGACCGTTGTCGGTGACGACGAGAAGGACATGGAGGAGTCGATCCGCCGTGCCTTAGCGCGGGTCGATGCGGTCATCATCACCGGCGGAATCGGGCCCACGGAGGACGATATCACGCGCAAGGTGATCGCGAAGATCGTCAAGCGGCGCCTGGTGCTGAACGAAGAGGCGCTCAAGGCCATCCATACCCGGCTGGCGGGCAGGGGCAGGGAACACGCTACGTCCAACGACCGTCAGGCGCTGCTCCCGGCAGGCGTGCGCATGCTTGCCAATCCCGTGGGCATCGCCCCCGGGTTCTATCTCGATGAAGAAGACCGGTTCCTGGCGGTGCTGCCCGGCGTTCCGAGCGAAATGGAGGCCATGTTCAGCGAAGGACTGCGGCCGGTGCTCGATGAGCGTTTCGGCAACCGGTCGTTCATCAGGCGCAGGATCCTGCGCACCGCCGGCCTGTCCGAGTCCGCCGTGAACCAGGCGCTCCAGGACATTTTAAAGCAGGAGCCGCGGATCGCGGGTTTGACCGCGAAAGAGACCGGCGTGGACATCCGCGTCGTGGTGCGGGAGGGCAGCGCTGAGCGGTCCCAGGCAATCATCCAGAAGATCGAAAAGACGGTGCGGGAACGGCTTGGCGACGCGGTGTACGGCGTAGACGGCCAGGAGATGGCGGAAGTGGTCGGGGCGCTGCTCAAGCAGCGGCGGCTTAGGCTCGCTGTTGCCGAATCATGCACCGGAGGAATGATCGGCTCGCGCATCACGGAGATCGCCGGCAGCTCGGACTACTTTGACCGTGCGGCCGTGGTGTACAGCAATGATTCCAAGACGGCCATGCTCGGCGTGCCGAAAGAGCTCATCGAAAAACACGGCGCGGTCAGCAGCGAAGTTGCTGCCGCCATGGCGCAGGGAATCCTGCAGGCCAGCCGGACCGATATCGGGATCGCCGCGACCGGCATTGCCGGGCCGGGCAACGAAAGCGAGGACAAGCCCGTGGGGCTGGTGTATATCGGTCTGGCGTCCGCCGAGGGCGTCAAAACAAATGAATTCCGCTTTCTCGGGACCCGCGCGCAGATCCGGCTGAAAACGTCCCAGATGGCGCTCGACATGGTGCGGAGACACCTCATAGGCTAATGCGGATTGCGGATTTCGGATTGAAAATCAGGAACACAACGGCGGCACATGCGGAATGGCGAATTCCGCATTACCGCATTCTTAAAACATGCGTACGTTCATCGCCATAGAGATTCCTGAAGAGACGAAGAGGGCAATAGCTGAGGTTCAGGCCCGGCTAAAAGTATCCGGCGCGGAGGCGACCTGGACCCGGCCGGAGGGCATCCATCTGACCTTGAAGTTTCTGGACGAGGTCCCGGAAGAACGCATTAGCGAGATTATGGCAGCATTGCAGCAGGCCGCTTACGGACGAGGCAGGTTCCATTTAACGGTTGCCGGAACCGGGGTCTTTCCGCATGAAAGAAATCCCCGGGTTGTCTGGATCGGGATTTCGGGAGAGCTCGACAAGCTCAGGAGACTTCAGGTCCGCGTGGAAGAGCAGATGGTCCGTCTCGGGTTTCCGCAAGAGGACCGGAGATTCACGCCGCACCTGACGCTCGGTAGGATCAAGCATCTCCTGTTGCGCGGATCGTGGATGCGGGCACTGGAAGGGGTCAAGGACATCACGCTTCCCGGGTTCGAGGTGGCGGCGATCAGCCTGATGAAAAGCGAGCTTCAGCCGACAGGCGCAGTCTACACGGAACTAGGAAAAGCGGAATTGACATAGGGTGCAGAGAACAACAGGATTGATCCTGATGCAAATATAATCAGGAACGTAATCATTTTTTATATTCGAAGGATCGACGAAAAGGAGATTCACATGGCAGATAAAGACAAAATGAAAGCGCTGGAACTGGCGGTGACCCAGATCGAGAAGGCCTTCGGCAAGGGCTCCATCATGCGGCTGGGCAGGGAAGAAGTGCCTGCCGGCATCCCGGCGATCTCCACCGGCTCGCTGGGGCTGGACATCGCCCTGGGTGTGGGCGGCGTGCCGCGCGGCAGGATCATCGAGATCTACGGCCCCGAGTCGTCGGGCAAGACCACGCTGGCGCTCCATATCATCGCCGAGGCACAGAAGGCCGGCGGCCAGGCGGCGTTCATCGACGCCGAACATGCCCTGGACGTCACCTACGCACGCAAACTCGGCGTGCGCACCGACGACCTCCTGATCTCCCAGCCCGATACGGGCGAACAGGCGCTGGAGATCACGGAAACGCTCGTCCGGAGCGGCGCCATCGACGTGATCATCGTGGACTCCGTGGCGGCGCTCACGCCGCGCGCCGAGATCGAGGGCGAAATGGGCGATGCGCACATGGGGCTGCAGGCGCGGCTCATGAGCCAGGCGCTCAGAAAGCTTACCGGCGCGATCAGCAAATCCAATACCACGCTCATCTTCATCAACCAGATCCGCATGAAGATCGGCGTGATGTTCGGCAACCCCGAGACCACCACGGGCGGCAACGCGCTCAAGTTCTATGCGTCCGTGCGGCTTGACATCCGCAAGATCTCGGCGGTCAAGGACGGCGAGGAAGTGACCGGCGGCCGGGTGCGGGTGAAGGTGGTGAAGAACAAGATCGCGCCCCCCTTCCGATCGGCGGAGTTCGATATCATGTTCAACGAGGGTGTTTCGAAGATCGGCGAGATCATCGACATGGGTGTAGAAAAGAACATCGTCGAGAAGAGCGGCGCCTGGTTCTCGTACAGCGGCACGCGCATCGGCCAGGGGCGGGAGAACGTGAAGGTGTTCCTGGCGGAGCATCCGGAGATGGCGGCCGAGATCGAGCTGAAAGTTCGTCAGGCGGCCGGACTGCCCGCGGGGAGCGCTCCGGGCGGAGACAACGGCTCGGCGGCGAAGGAAGCCGCTCCGCAGAGCGAGCGCGCAGGAAAGGCTTCAAAAGGGCAGAAGCCGGAAAAGCACGTGGAGGAATAAATGAACCTGAACGATCTGCTCAAAATGACCTTTGAAAAGAAAGCGTCGGACCTGCACCTCAAGGTCGGCGTGCCGCCGATCCTTCGGATCGACGGGAGATTGACGCCGCTGGAGAACGAAAAGCGGCTGACGCAGGAGGACGCGGTGGCGATCTCCTCCAGCATCATGAATGCCGTGCAGAAGGCGAAGTTCAAGGAACGGAACGAGCTGGACATGGCCTATGCCGTGCCGGGTCTCGGCCGCTTCCGCGTGAACGTGTTCCAGCAGCGCGGCAGCGTGGGCATGGTCTTCCGCATGGTCCCGGCGAAGATCCTGAACTTCGAGGACCTCATGCTCCCGTCGGTGCTGACGAAGGTGGCCCTGGAGCAGCGGGGGCTCATCCTGGTCACCGGCACGACCGGGAGCGGAAAGTCCACGACCCTGGCGGCCATGATCGATTACATCAACACGTCGCGGACCGCCAACATCGTGACGATCGAGGACCCCATCGAATTCCTGCACCGCGACAAGAAGAGCATCGTGAACCAGCGCGAGATCGGCTCGGACACCTTGTCCTTTAGCGACGCCCTGCGGAGCGCGCTCCGGCAGGATCCCGATGTGATCCTGGTCGGCGAAATGCGCGATTTCGAGACCATCTCCATCGCGCTGACCGCGGCCGAGACCGGGCACCTGGTGCTTTCGACCCTGCATACGGTCGATGCGGCCGAAACGATCAACCGCGTCATCAGCGTGTTCCCGCCGTACCAGCAGAAGCAGGTCCGGATGCAGTTCGCCGCGGTGATCAAAGGCATCGTATCGCAGCGCCTCGTGTCCAAGGCCGATGGCAGCGGCCGCGTGCCCGCGGCGGAAGTGATGCTCGGGACGCTTTCGATCCGCGAGGCCATCATCGACGAGACCAAGACCCGCCAGATTCCCTCGATCATCGCCGCAGGCCTCAGCCATTACGGCATGCAGACCTTCGACCAGTCGCTGCTCATGCATTACAAAAAGGGGATCATTACTTACGAGGAAGCGCTCCTGATGGCGAGCAATCCCGACGACTTCGCGTTAAAGGTGAAGGGCATTCAGTCAACAAGCGACATGTCCCTGGAGGAGGATGAAAAGCGAAAACCCGGAGCCGGGGTCCCCTTCGGATCCAGGACCGCACCCGCAGCGCCGCAGAAACCAGGCGAGGCCAAGGAGTATAAGCCGGCGCCCACCAGCAGTGATTTCAAGATCGACCGGTTCGGAGATAAATAAGTCATTGCGGATTTCGGATTGCCGATTTCGGATTTAATAGAAAAAGAACTGACACGGGCAAAGAACACGGCCTATCGCTATCTTTCCTTTCGGCCGCGCAGCAGGGCGGAGATCGAGGCAAAGCTGCGTGATAAGGAATTCGACGAAGCGATCGTGGCCGCGGTGCTCGTTGACCTGGTGCGGCTGGGGTATGTGAATGATGAGCAGTTCGCGCGGGCATGGGCGCGGGGGCGGATCAGGCTCCGCGGGTTCGGCAGGCGAAGGATCGGCCAGGAATTGAGATCAAAGGGCGTTGCCCCGGAGATCATCCGGGAGAGCCTCGCTGAGGTCTTTGGAGAAACAAGCGAAACCGAGACCGCGATGCACGTGGCGGAGAAGAAGCTCAGGACGATGCAGCATGTCGAGCCGGAAGCACGGAAGCGGCGTTTGGCAGGACTCCTGGAGCGCAAGGGGTATGCATTTGAAGTGATCCGGGAAGTGCTGAACACGATCCGGAAGGCGAAGTAACCAAAGCGGGGATCGATCCGCGCTCCGGGTAGATTCACAACGGTTTTATGAGACCGAACTATTCTTCTGTTCCCGCATGTTCTTCGGCGGTTGTTATAACAGTCTCATACTTATCCGTACATCAGGCTGCTTACAAGACCCATCCCCACCCCGCCCTCCCCTTGAAAGGGAGGGTGAAAATCAACTTATCCCCCTTCAAGGGGGAGATTGAGAGGGGGATGGGACCGTCGATATTATTATGAAACCATTAATAAATCAATTTTCTAAGGAGTAGGCTTTGAAGGCGAATGAATTACGGAAACTGTTCCTGGATTACTATGCAGCAAAGGGGCACACGATCGTGCCGAGTTCCGCCCTCGTTCCCCGGAACGACCCCACCCTGCTGTTCACGAACGCGGGGATGGTGCAGTTCAAGGGACTGTTCCTCGGCGAGGAGACCCGTTCTTACAAACGCGCGGTGACCAGCCAGAAGTGCATGCGCGCCGGCGGCAAACACAACGATCTGGAGAATGTGGGCCACACCGCCCGTCATCACACCTTCTTCGAAATGCTGGGCAACTTTTCCTTCGGGGATTACTTCAAGCAAGACGCGATCGCTTTTGCCTGGGAATTCCTGACCACGGTAGTCAAGCTGCCGAAAGAAAAGCTCTGGGTCACGATCTATAATGACGACGACGAGGCCTTCAAACTCTGGCAGGATATAGCGGGTGTTGCCGCCGACCGCATCGTCCGTCTCGGCGAAAAGGACAACTTCTGGTCCATGGGAGATACGGGGCCCTGCGGCCCCTGTTCCGAGATCCTCATCGACCAGGGCAGCGAGGTCGGCTGCGGCAAAAAAACGTGCGCTGTAGGCTGCGACTGTGACCGCTACCTCGAGATCTGGAATCTCGTGTTCATGCAGTTCAACCGCGACAGTTCGGGAACCTTGACGTCGCTGCCCAAGCCGAGCATCGACACCGGCATGGGGCTCGAGCGGTTGTCCGCCGTGGTGCAGGGGGTCAAAAGCAATTTCGAGACCGACCTGTTCCAGCCGATCATCAAGCAGATCGCAGCGCGCGCCGGTGCGCCCTACCATAAGGACCAGCAGACCGACATCTCCTACCAGGTGATCGCCGACCATCTCCGGGCCATGACCTTTTTGATCTCCGACGGCGTGCTTCCGTCGAACGAGGGCCGGGGCTATGTGCTGAGGCGCGTGATCCGCAGGGCAAGCCGCTACGGCAGGCTCATCGGCATCGAGAAGCCCTTTTTGTTTAAGCTCACCGGCGTGGTCGTCGATGAGATGCGCGAAGCCTATCCGGAACTGGTGGACGGACGCGAGCACGTAGCCAAACTGGTTCTGCTCGAAGAAGAGCGCTTTGCAATGACGCTCAGCTCGGGTCTGGCGCTCCTGAACGATGCAGTGGCTAAAATAAAGAATGAGCGGAAGAATGTGATTCCCGGCGACGTCCTGTTCAAGTTATACGACACCTTCGGGTTCCCGCTCGACCTCGTGACCGATATGGCTCGGGACATGGACCTCAGGCTCGACGAAGAGGGATACCGCAGGGCCATGCAGGAGCAGCGCGACAAGGCCCGGGCTTCCTGGGCAGGCTCCGGAGAGGAAACGATAAAATCCGTCTATAAAGAGATCGCAGAAGCGGCCGGCAAACCGGTTTTCACCGGGTATGATATACTGCAGGACAACGGCCAGATCAGAGCCATGGTCAAGGGAGATGTCCCGGTCACGGAACTGCATGAAGGCGATGAAGCGGAGATCCTGATGGACCGGACGCCCTTTTACGCAGAATCAGGCGGCCAGGTGGGGGACCGGGGCGACCTGCTCGGAGAGGCCGCAAAGTTCACGGTCGATGCAACGGTAAAACCTCACGGCGATATTATTGTACATAAAGGGACGCTCAAAAAGGGCGTTCTCAAGGTGGGCGATACGGTGCTGGCACGGGTCGACGAAACGGGACGGGGAGACACGGCGCGGCATCATACGGCGACGCATCTGCTTCATGCCACGCTTCGCTATGTGCTCGGGGACCATGTGAAACAAGCGGGTTCCCTGGTGAGCCCGGACCGGCTGCGGTTCGACTTCACGCATTATACGGCGCTTACGGACCGGGAGCTGGGGCGGGTCGAGGAACTGGTCAACGAATATATCATCCAGAACCATCCGGTCGAGACCCTGGTCATGGATGTGGACCAGGCGGTCGCATCGGGCGCCATGGCGCTCTTCGATGAAAAATACGGAGAGCAGGTGCGGGTCGTCACGGTCAAGGATGTGAGCAAGGAGCTCTGCGGCGGCACCCATACGCATGCCAGCGGGGACATCGGCGTATTCAAGATCCTGTCGGAGGTCGGCATTGCCGCCGGCGTGCGCAGGATCGAGGCGGTTGCCGGTCGCCGCGCGTACGAAGCCTTCAAGCGTGAGGAGCTGAGTTTGCGGGAGATCGCGCAGCTGCTCAAGACCACGGACCTCGATGTGGCCCCGCGGGTGGAGAAGCTCGTGGCGCAGATACGGGGTCTCGAGAAGGAACTCGACCAGTTCAAGCACAAGTTCCAGTCCTCCCAGGCAGGCGACATCATCGGCGAGGCGCGGGAGATCAACGGCATCAGGGTGCTGGCAAAACGCGCCGACGGTATGGATGCCAAAGATCTGCGCGATTTCGGCGACAAATTGCGGGACAAGCTTGGTTCGGGCGTGCTCGCGCTCGGTACCGCCAAGGACGATAAGGTGAGTCTTATCGTGATGGTATCGAAAGACCTGACCAAGCGGTATCAGGCCGGACAGATCATCAAGGAAATGGCGACGCTCATCGGAGGCACCGGCGGCGGCAAGCCGGACCTGGCGCAGGCCGGCGGGAAAGATGCCACAAAGCTGGACGCGGCGCTGGATGCATTGTATACTATAGTGAAGAACATATAGCAGGGGCCGGTCATCTTCCGGTCGGGGATAAATCATAAGGAGGACTCCATGACGGTTGCGGATATCATTAAAAAAGCGATGCTTGCAGGGCTGGGCGCACAGGAAAAGGCAAAGGAATTCGTTGAGGAGCTGGTGAAAACCGGCGAACTTTCGAAGGGCGAGGCCTCATCGCTCGTCAAGGAGTGGGTCTCCAAAGCAGAGGACAGCAGGAAAGAGCTGGACCAGAAGGTCAAAGATGCGCTGGCGACCACCCTTGAAAAACTGAGCATCCCGTCGCGCGATGACATGGAAAGACTGGAGAAGAAGGTCCAGAACCTGACCGCACGAATAGCGAAACTCGAGGGCGACGAAGGGAAAGGCGGAGGCGGGGCGTAGCGCGAGCCCCACTGCGTCCATGTCTCTGCTCGGCTTCTGGAGAAGACATTACCGGGACATCCCGAGGATCAGGCAGATCATCATGGTGGCCACCCGGCACGGGTTCGGCCACCTGGTAGAGCAGCTTGGCCTGAAGCGATTTGTTTCGCTCGGCAGGCGCATGATCACGTTCCGGTCCTTCCCCGAGCACCGCACCAGTGCGCCGGTGCGGTTGCGGATCATGTTCGAAGAGCTGGGCCCCTCGTTCATCAAGCTCGGGCAGGTCATGGCCTGCAGGCCCGATCTGCTGCCCGTGGAATACGCACAGGAGCTGTGCAAACTTACCGACTCCGTCCCCCCCTTTCCCTTTTCCGCAGCACGTGAGATCGTCGAGCGTGAGCTGGGCGCCCCCTTGGCGAGCGTCTTCTCCTCGTTCGACCCTGAGCCCATCGCGGCAGCGTCCATCGCCCAGGTCCACGGGGCGCGGCTTCTCGATAACACCGAGGTGATGGTCAAGGTCCAGCGACCGAACATCGAACACATCATCGAGCGGGACATCAGCATTCTCCGCGGCATTGCCGAGCTGATCGAGATCTATGTGCCTGATATGGCCATATATAATCCGCGGGGGATCGTCGAGGAATTTGCACGGACCATCAGCAGGGAACTCGATTTCTATATCGAAGCGTCAAATGCCAGCCGCCTCCGGGAGAATTTTCTTGCCAGCGACATCCTCTACGTTCCCCGGATCTTTCCCGAGGTCTCCAGCAAGCATGTGCTGGTCATCGAACGCATCACGGGCCTGCGCATCGACGAGTTCGAGCGAATCGATGAGGCAGGTTTCGACCGAAAGAAAATCTCCCGCAATGGAGCAGCGGCGTTCTTTCAGATGGTCTTTCAGGACGGTTTTTTCCATGCCGATCCCCATCCGGGGAACATTTTCGTTCTCGCCGACGGAAAGATCGGGCTCGTTGATTTCGGCATCATGGGCCGCGTCACGGAAGAGAACATGCGATACTATGCCGACACCATCGTGGCGCTGGTAGAGCATGATTTCGACAAGCTCGTGCAGGAATACATAAACATGGGGTTCGTGCCCGAAGACGTGGAGGATATGGACCGGTTCCAGCGGGAGCTGAAAGAGGACCTGGTGGAACTGCTGGAACCCTATTACGGCATGAAGGTCAATCAGATCGATTTCGGGATGTATGTGGACCGGCTGACGAAAATATCCCTCAGGCACGGACTGGTGATGCCGCAGAACCTTTACCTCGTGAACAAGGCGCTGGTTACCCTCGAGGGGATCCTGCGGCAGCTCGACCCGGACTTTGATTTTATCGAGATCGCCCGGCCGCATGTCGCGCGTCTTCTCCGCAAGCGTAATGATCCGCTCCGGGTGCTGCGCTCTGCCCGGAAGAATGTGGGCGAATTCTCCGAGCTCTTCACCGTTTTCCCGAAGCAGCTTCACCGGACCTTCCTGAAGCTTCTGCGGGGCGATATCCGCGTCAAAGTCCAGCATGAGGAGCTTCAGCACCTGATCCGCGACGTGGACAAGGCGAGCAACCGGCTCTCCTTCAGCATCATCACCGCCGCCATCATCGTGGCCTCATCCATCATCATTCATGCAGGGCAGGGGCAGATGCTGTTCGGCATGCCGGTCTTCGGCCTGATCGGCTACCTGCTTGCCGCAGTGCTCGGATTCTGGATCCTGATCGGCATCCTCCGGTCGGGACAAATGTAGGAAGGGATCACCCATGAAAAAAGAAATAAACGGCACGACATCGCGTCCGCCGTTCAAAAAGATGAAGACCTGGATCAGGCAGCACTCGATACTGACATTCCTCGCGGCAACAGCCGCGCTGCTGATCCTGGTCCATTTTTATACGGCGCTCTTTGTTCCCCCCTCCAAGGAAACAGTTTGGAAGGAAGTACAGGTCACCGACGGCATGAGTTTCAAGGCGATCACTGCTCTGCTCCAGAAAGAGGGGATCATCCGCTACCGCGGTTATTTCGAGATCATCGGACGACTTCAGGGCATCAGCCGGAAGGTCCGCACCGGGTTCTACGGCCTGAATGCGAATATGAACATGTGGGAAGTGCTCGAGGCGATGCGCAAGGGCAAGATCATCGAGTACGAAGTGGTGATCCCCGAGGGGTACAATATTTACCAGATCGGCTGGACGCTCTCCGGCACGCCGCTCCTATCGGACCCGCAGCAGTTCATAGCCCTGGTGAAGAACAGGGAATATGTGCGATCGTTGGGCGTGGAGGCAGATACGCTGGAAGGATACTTATTCCCGGATACGTATTATCTGCCGAAAGGGATCAAGCTCGAAGAGATTCCGAAGAGGATGGTGCAGCGCTATAGAGCGGTGTTCGATGACAGCTACCGCGACCGGGCCAGGACGCTCGGGTTTACGGAAGGCCAGGTGCTGACGCTTGCATCGATCGTTGAAAAAGAGGCAAAGGTGGATGCAGAGCGCAAGCTCATAGCAGCGGTATACCACAACCGGTTAAAGCTCGGCATGAGGCTTCAGGCCGACCCCACGGCGGTCTACGGCACCAAGGCGTGGATCACCAAGGTCACCCGGGAGGACCTGAAACGAAAGTCTCCCTACAACACGTATCGCCACAAAGGGCTTCCTCCCGGCCCCATCGCGAACCCCGGGCGCGGCGCGATCCTTGCCGCGCTCTACCCGGAGAATGTCGACTACCTGTTCTTTGTGGCCCAGGGCGACGGAAGCCACTTTTTCTCGAAGGATTTCGGCGATCATGAGAAGGCTATCGGCAGGTACCGGTCGAATAAAAAGAAGGCGAATGCCACCAAGCAGGTGAAGCAGTAATTTCTACTGAGTTCCCGTAAGTATGCGGCGCATCGTCACGGTGAATCATAAAAATGCCGGGAGGGGAAAGATCATTTCCCGCGGTCCCGGCGAGTCAAACTTCCCTCCGCCGGTTTTTAAAACGCTGTTACCGGTATCGTTCTGCCGATGGTAATCCCATCTTCCTTCCCTCAAACGCCGCATACGTTCGGCGAATTCCCCAAGATCAATATGGTCATTTCACCAGATCTGGTGTAGAATGATGACCAGCTCTTTAGTAAGTAGCTGTTTAACAATCATATTCTAATGGCATGTAAGTTGCTAAGACAAGACGAATGAATTTTCAGTCACGTCCGGTTTTGCAGAGGGCGTGATGCGCAGCAGGCGCCAAAGAGCGGATTATATATTTTTGAAAATAGGAGTGATACTCGTGGGAAGAAGAACGCTGTTGGGAAAAAAGCAGGAAATGATCCATTTGATGGTGCTTATTGTTCTGGTGCTTTGTGTTCTTTCTGGGAAAGCACATGCAGCGGAAGAGTGCGGGGGGGCTGTCTCGTACGATGGCAAGGGAGCGGGGCAGGTGGTTTTTGACCGAACGGTGCATGTATCCAGGGGGCTTGCCTGTGCTGACTGCCATGAAGGATCGGCATTTTCATTCGCGCTCTTCGAGATGAAGAGGGGTGCCAGCAACGTATCGATGCGCAATATGGCGTTAGGAAGGTCTTGCGGGTATTGTCATGATGGAAAGCAGGCCTTTGCCACGACCGGCAGTTTGAACTGCTCCAAATGTCATCAAAAAAAATAAAAAGCTGTGCCCCTTGCTTTTGTCCTTTCCCAGGGGTAGTGCGAGGGGGACTTTTCCGGATGTAAAAAAATTACTTCGTTTGCATTAGTCGATGGAGATGGTGTAGCCGGAGAATTCCGGGAGCACACCGAGCATTTCATTCAACCCCGTCGCCTCGAACTTTCCGTAGGCCATCGAGTTGTCGTACAGCTTGATGACCTTTTTATTTATGTCCCGCTCGAACTTGCCCCCGCCGACGATCTGCCACGACCTGTCCATAATCGTGAACTTCTCCCGCTTCACGTCGTATCTTCCCTCGATGCCCTTGTCCATGCAGAAGCGTTCGACGATATTCGCGTGGTATTTCGTGAATTCCTTGGGCGAAAGAACAAGATACAGCGTATTCCCATTCTTGATCTGGACAAACTTGCCTGCGACGACGGTCGGTTCAAGCGCTCCGGCGAGGAAAGTATAGTAGAAGGGAGTGTAGTCGATAAGGACTGTGGGCATGATTAACGAGTTCACCTACAACGCTGGAGTTTTGTTTAGATGCCACAAACATCAAGCACGGGTTGTAATTTGCAGAATGCAAGGGAAATTCGGGTGATGTTAAAGGGGTTGGAAGACAAAGAAGTCAACAAGTCAACCTGACCCCATACGGTCTCAAAGTTTATAAGCGTTTTCCCGCTTCCCGAATTTGCTTAATTGCTGATTGGTCGACTAAATAATTATTCCAGAAGTGGGAATTAGTTGAGTCCCAGTTAATGAGCCAATTATAGCAGGCGTCAGCCTCTTTAAGGACGACGGACATCTCTCTCGATGGCTTTGACGTTGAAAGCCAATCTGCATAGACTTGAAGGGCTAGCCACATTTCTGCTGTCCTCGCAAGATGCTGCGTAACAGCGTCTTGCTCATGCTCCGAGGTCCAAGGGAAATCGTGAGAGCACATCTGTTTTCCCGCTTCGCCCATTGGTGCAGGTGCTTGTTGTGAATCATTTTTGGATCTTTTTGCAACTCGTTGCTGATTATCTGAAACGCGACGAATGCGCCAACTCAGGGATCGATACCAGGCTGAATCATTGCCATAGAACAGTTTCCCGTTATTATTTTTGAGAAACCGTGCCCATTCAAGACGTCCTGCAGCGCGCGTATCTGCGCTGAGCGCTGCCGCTTTTTCCCAGAAGGCTTTATTTGGAATATCGGTCGCTCGGATAATTCTTGCTGCTTCTGTCCACTTACCTTTTTCCGCAAACCTCACTCCCTGCTCGAACAATGCCTCTCGTTTTAGAATAGGATTTTTCGACAACTCTAGGACGTGGAGACCATCATCGTCAAGCATCACACGTATAAGATAATGTCGAACGTCCTCGGGGAGGTCGATGACCTGCGCTGCAAGGGCAATTTTGCCACGACGAAGATGATATGCTGCAGCAAGAATGGCCTGCTCTTTATCGGGCGCAAGCGAAAAAAGCTGCTTTGCCGCATTGTCCCATTGACACGTTTTCATGAGCGACAACGCTCTCAGCTTACCCCATAGCGATGTTGGGTTACGAGGTTGTTTTGGAAACGAGTGAGGCAACTGTGCAAAGTATCCTTCGCGTATGGTCTTTGCCAACAGGCGTTCCTGAAGGTTGCTTGCCCATGGGCGGAGAAAATTCATTTCAGAGAGTTCCCACCATTTTGACCACTGTTCAGAGTTTATGTCCAGTGAAGGCAGCAGCGCCGAGAACAATATCGGATCCTTTATCTTATCAAGATTCTCAACTAAAGGAGCTTCGTAATTCATCAACATATAGCGCATTTCATATAACACTCGCGGTAATCTTCGGGGATAGATTGATAGAAGTTGGTTCCAGGCACGTTGGCGGTTCCCCTCAAAATAATAAATCCGAGTTTTCCAGAAAAGAACCAAATCAGCAAGCGGGTGCTGCGGATAGTCCTTGAGCCACAGGTCGGCAGATCGTTCAAGCTCACGCCAAGTATCCTTATGAACTTTTTTCCGGATATCATAGACCCACCCGTCGGGGACTTTATGGGCGAACTCATTTCGAAGAGAAATAAACCGCAAGGTGGCAGCTCGGGGGTGGTGCGGCTTGGCCGCGATAATTTCGTCAACCTTTTGACGGTCAAGCGTTCGAATTTCAAGAATATCCTGTAAGTCCTGCGGAAGTTTATTGCTTTCCTGTCGCGCCGAACTATCCCAGAATACAGATTTGACCAGGTGCAGATTGACATCTTTAAGATATGGTTGGAGTTCCAGAAACTCCAACGCCTCGATGAACGCGGGCTGATACATGTCGGCCACCGCGGACGGCATATCGATCACCTGGTTAATAATCTGCTTTGCTTCTGTTTCGGCCGTTTCCCAATCACCGCGCATGAGCGCCGATTCGAAAAGTTCTAATGCTGGTTGTCGAAATGATTCCGTGTTGTTCATGTAAACCAGAGTCCACAGGGGCTCGATCTCTTTCTGTTTCTCGAGCTTAAAGGGGTAAAGAAAAAGAAACTCGTCCCTGGTCCCCAATTCATAGTCACTTTGACTCGTTAGCAACTGCTCCAAGAGGTTGTCGAGAGGATGCATGGGGGCGTCCAAATCATACACAGCCGGCCCCCCGCAACAGAACGCGCTCTTCGAAATAAAGAGAGAGATTGTAAGAATTACCAAAGACATTACGAGAACGATATTCTTTGTCAATTGCTGCTGTGAGCCAAATAAAGGTTTACCCATTCACCGCCTCCTGGAAAAATCCACACACCCTGGTATCCTGGAATTTCCGCGAACAAAGAAAGAGCAGAAAACCAAAGTTGGTGGTCGGTCGATTCATGAGAATGTGCACGCTCAAACGCCCCCAAACCGATGCGAAATGGCATGCTCTGGCGACGGAGGCGCAATGAAAGCCTGTCTAAAGTATTTTGATTCGCAGATATGCCCGTATCAAAAAGCTGTAAAATATGCCCAGTTACGATACCCCGAAACAGCACGGAATAATCAGCATCATTGATGTGTACCGGCAAGCTGGTTATCCAGATATGCTTTCCTTTAAGGCTGCCCTTGGTAGCGATGCGCACTGCGAGCGACCAGGCACTAAGCCGCCGCACGGGACAATCGTAATCGAGTTGCATTTCCTCTATATTGACGCCAGCGTCGGTTAAAAGCTTTATAAGGTTTTTAAGGCATGAATCTATATCATGTGCGATTTTATCCGGGCGTTCTTTATTCCATAGTGCATTAAGGCTATCGTCGATACGCACGATGAAGGCAGCCGAACCAACGGACTTTGCGAGTTCCGGACTAATTGCGAGGTTCTGTACGATAGCACCGCGGGAAACAGTTATTGTACTGATCCATATGCAAGGTAAGATATTTGGAATTATCTTCCGAGACTCGAGAAATATTTTTTCATCCGCCCGCGACCATATCCATTGTCCGACGGAGAATCGGTTATTTCCGATCGCATTAGTGCTGTAAGAGTTGCTCACAGCAATGAAAAGGAGAATGGCAGCGACAATAGCTGTTTTCATAAAGTAGACAAGCGAGCGAACTAACATAAAAAACAGAGCAGCGACTAAGGAAGGCATCATCGAATGACTAATACTAATAAGTGCCGTGTGAAAGTTACGATGTTTTCCACAATCAGCTATGTGCTGATTACAGGACGTACTAACTACTCCCGTTGCCTCGGATCAAGCGCATCCCTGATACCCTCACCTAATAGATTGTAGCCCAGCACGGTAATGAGAATGGCAAGGCCCGGGAACGCCGACAACCACCAGGCGATCTCGATGTTGTCCTTGCCCGCTGAAAGCAGGCTGCCCCAGCTTGGCGTCGGGGGCTGGACGCCGAGGCCGAGAAAGCTCAATCCCGACTCGATGAGGATGGCGCCGCCGATGCCCATGGTGGCGGAGACGAGGATGGGCGAGAGGCCGTTGGGCAGAATATGCTTCATGATGATGCGGCGGTCCGTGGCGCCGATGGCATGAGCCGCGATCACGAACTCGCGTTCCTTGGTGGTGATGAACTCGGCGCGCACGAGCCGGGCGGGCTCCATCCAGCTGGTGAGGCCGATGATGATCATGATGTTGATGATGCTCGGTTCGAGAATGGCGATCACGGCGAGGATGAGGAAAATTGTGGGAATGCTCAGCATGATAT
>MHDY01000160.1:29872-31318 GCA_001803705.1 Nitrospirae bacterium GWC2_56_14
CTGCTCGGGCCGACGAGGATGTTTTTGATGTCGATCTTCGACGGATCGTAGGGCGCGATCCAGGGGGCCAGGATGGCGATCACGAACACACCGAGGACGAGCAATCCGCCGCCGAAGGCGAGCCAGTTGCGCCGTACTTTTTGATAGCCCTGTTGTGTCGTGAGTGTTGTTGAATTGGCCATGTTGTTAAACCTTTGCCTTTATTTTTCCGCTCCGAACTCTGTACTTCGCACTAGCGAAGCCTCACTCTCGGGTCCGCCAGCGCGTAGCCGATGTCGGCCAGGAAGTTTCCGAGCATGGTCAGCGCTGCCGCGGGCACCAGGATACCCATGGCGACGTTGTAGTCGCGCGAGAAGACGGCCTGGTACATGAGCCGGCCCATGCCGTCAATGCCAAAGACGGTCTCCATGATAACGGCACCGCCAATGATACCGGGAACAGAGAGTCCGAGGATGGTGATGACCGGCATCAGGGCGTTCCGTAGAGCGTGCTTGTAGATCACGGTGTTCTCGGAGAGGCCCTTGGCCCGCGCGGTCCTGATGTAGTCCTGCCGCATCACCTCGAGCATGTTGTTCCGCATATACCGCGAGAAACCGGCCAGGCCTCCGATGGCGGACACGAAGACCGGCAGGACCAGGTGTTCCGCCCGGTCGATGAGCCACTGGAGCGTCGTAAAGCCGGTCGTGTCCAGGCTCTCTTTGCCGGAGATGGGCAGAATGCCCCATTGAACGCCGAACAGATAGATGAGCAGCAGGGCCATCCAGAAATGGGGCATGGAGTATCCCACGAACACGAACATGGTCGTGGCCCGGTCGAGGACAGAGTACTGATGCGTGGCGGAAATGATGCCGATGGGGATGGCAATGAGCAGTACAACGCCCAGGGAGAGGAGGTTGATGGTGAGGGTGATCGGGAGCCGTTCGAGGATCTTGTCCTTCACCTTGCGGCCGTCTGCGAATGCCTCGCCGAAGTCCAGGGTGGCGAACTTCTTGAGCCAGGTGAAGTACTGCTTGTACACCGGCTGGTCCGCTCCGTAAAGCTTCCGGAGCCGTTCCCGCGCCTCGGCAGAGGCCTTGGCCGAGAACTCCATCTGCGCCTCGGCGGGCCCGCCCGGGGCCATGTGCATGACCGAGAACGAAAGGAGCGTGATGCCGATCAGGATGGGGATCATGAGGAACAGGCGCTTTATAGTATAGGTAAGCATGTCTGGCAGGTTCAGCCCGTTACCTTGTACACGAGGTCAAAGGGCTTTGCAGGCTGGGAGAGCTTGATCCCGGTGAACTGACCGCGCAGGGCTTTTTGCACCGGTTGGTGATCGAATTCCATGGCCTCCACGGGCTGCACAAAATCGGTGGCCGGTCCTTTGATGCGCACCGTGTCTCCCAAGGAGAGTTCCCCGAAATCCAGTTTTATAGCTGCCACCGAGGTTTTATCAAAAAACCTGAT
>MHDY01000161.1:0-3525 GCA_001803705.1 Nitrospirae bacterium GWC2_56_14
GCTTGCTATATTGTAGAAAGTAGCTAAGCCACACAGTAAAAACGGCTATACTCTTTCTTGATTTGGAACCAGCTGGGGAGTTGGTAAATCCAAACCAAAGAAAGGAGCATAGCCGTGAAAAAGATTAAACCAAAAACAACGAAGGCGGTCAATCAAAAAGTTCTTATTTCTACCGTTGACGGGGGTAGTGACAAACATTACGGATATTATCGCCGTCCCGATGGCTCTGAATGTAAAGCGTTTGACTTTTGGAACAATGGTCGTGGTTTTAAGGAGTTCTGGGAGCGCATATCGTCGGCAGCGAGAGCCCAAGATCTTGAAGAAATCATCGTTGGTTTTGAATCCACCGGGCCGTATATGGAGCCCTTGATTCAGTTTTTGAGAAGCAAAAAGAGCGTCCGGCTGGTGCAGGTCAACCCGATGCACACGAAGCGGCTGAAAGAGCTTACCGGCAACTCGCCTCTTAAGACTGACCGGAAGGACCCGAAGATCATCGCCGACATTATAGAACTTGGCCATGCGCTGACGGTTGTGATTCCCGAGGGGCCGGCGGCAGAGCTTCGACGACTCACTCAGGGGCGAGAAAGAACGATGGCAAGCCGCACGAGGCTGTTCAATCAACTGCAGAGTCTCCTGGTGATCAGCTTTCCTGAGTTTCTGCAGGTGATGTCGGATGTGAAGACCGCGAGTGCCCAACACCTTTTGCGGAATTATCCGACAGCGCAGAAAATTATATCGCTGGGAGAACCGGCTTTGGCTGCATTGCTTCGAAAGGTCAGCCGGGGGAAGCTCGGGGAAGACCGTGCCAGAGCGCTTTTTGAGGGCGCAAACGAATCGGTTGGTGTCCGGGAAGGCAGAAGCAGCATGCTTCTTGAAATTGGGCTGCTGCTTGACACGATAGCTTCCTACGATCATTTTATCGACAGTGTTGAGACCGAGATGGTACGGTACCTGGAGCAGGTTCCGTACAGCCGGGCTATCCTTTCGCTCAAAGGGATCGGACCGATAACTGCGGCGGGCCTGATCGGTGAAGTAGGAGATTTCACCAAATTCGGTACAATCTCCGAGGTGATGAAGCTCGCAGGGCTTGACTTGTATGAAGTCAGCTCTGGCAAACATCGGGGCAAGCTGAGAATCTCCAAACGAGGCAGGCCGCTCATACGGAAGCTTCTGTATTTCGCTGCCCTGAGCAGTGTTCGGAAGGGCGGCGTGATGCATGAATGGTATCAGCGCGCACTGGGCCGGGGCATGGTTAAAACCAAGGCCCTGGTGGCTGTCAGCCGGAAGTTGTTGGGACTTATTTTTGCTTTGGTACGTGATCATAGTGTTTACGTTGAAAACTATCTGAAGCCAGTTTTACAGGAGGCTGCTTAACTGATACGATCGTTGCGTGTAAGCGGGGAGATTATCATCAGCGTCATCCAAGGCGGCCATGCCGACCTTCTCGCAGAGCCTACATAACTCCCCGCTTGCACCTTATTTCCAATAAAGCAAGATCAGGGCTCTGTCGAGACCCTTTAAACCAGAGTTGGATAAGGTGCCGCACTCAAAGATCACGATCTCTTAAAAGCAATGCCTGTATAAAAGTACTTGACTAAAACAAACCAGACGCTGAGACGCCGAGAAAATCTAAAATCTATATAATTTTTAAAGTGCCTTTCTCCGTGCCTCCGCGTCTCGGCGGTGGATAATGACTTTTCCGAATGCATCGAGGTAAAAAAACAGGGAGGTGCTTCATGAGTAATGTAAGCAAAAAGTTCATTTTTCTTATTCTCGTCGGCGCCTTATTGGGGGCCTTCTCCGCCCAGGCCGCGGAGCAGGTCAGCGGAAAGATATTTTATACGACGGCCAACATCTGGTACGAAAGCAAAAGCCAGATAGATTCGACGAATTACCATAAGGGCGCAGTTCTGCCGCTAGGCACAAAAGTAAAAATAAAAGAGGTCTTCGACGGATCGACGTCGGTCAGCGATCCCATGGGGACGCAGATATTTGATCGCTTCATCCGGTTTGATGACGCGACCGGTGAGTCGTATAAGTTTTTTTTCCTGCCGAGATATGCGAAACCGGGCATGACCGTTTGGGATCTTTTTAAGCAATACTTTGCTGAGAATAACCCGATGGACAAAGGAGGTGCTTTCGGGTCTCTGACCGTCGAGGATCAAAAAAGTGTGATGGCCGGAGTGATCGCGGTCGGGATGAGCAAGACGGCGGTGGTTATGGCCTACGGGTATCCGCCGAGCCATAGAAAGCCGTCCTTACTGCAGGACAAGTGGACTTACTGGGAAAGCCGGTCCAAGACCAGGACCGTTTATTTCAGCGAGGACAAGGTAATAAACGAATCAGACGCGGGGAAAGAAGCGCGGCGGATAAAGACGCTCTCACCAATGGAAGAATGCATGAAGACCTGCAAGGAAAACACGAAACGCTCCTCTGAACAATGTTTTGACGCGTGCAACCACTCGTGGTAAGGATGCGGGAACTCCGGTGGTTATGTCACACGGGTATCCGACGGGCTACAGCATACCGGCCTTTAAAGCCGGGCAAGTCTCTTTTGACAAATATTGCTCGGCAGGCGCGAAGCTGACCAAGGCAGGCACGATCACACACAGCTTCAGGATCGTGGATAAAAAATACCGGAGGTGGTTCCATGAGTAACGTGAGCAGAATGGTCATTGTTCTTATTCTCGCGAGTGCCCCATGGGGATTCTCTGCCCAGGCCGCGGAGCAGGTCAGCGGAAAGACATTTTATACGACAGCCAACATCTGGTACGAAAGACAGAGCCGGATCGAGTCGACGAATTACCACAAGGGCGCAATTTTGCCGATAGGCACAAGAGTAAAAATAATAGAAGTCTTCGATGGAACGACGACGCCGAGCGATCCGCCAATATTTAATCGTTTCGTCCGATTTGATGACGAGAGCGGGCAGTCCTATAAACTTCTTTTCATGCCAAGACATGCGAAAGAGGATATGACCGTTTGGGATATTTTCAGGCAATACTTTTCTGAAAATAACCCGATGGGCGAAGGCGGTGCGTTCAAGGCTCTAACTGCCGAGGAGCAAAAAAGTGTGATGGCCGGAGAGATTACGGTCGGTATGAGCAAGACGGCGGTGATTATGGCCTACGGGTATCCGCCGGGCCACAGAACGCCGTCTTTAAAGTTGGACAAGTGGGTCTATTGGGAAAATCGGTTCAAGACAAGGACCGTTGCATTCAGCGATGACAAGGTTACAACCGATCGACGAAAGGCCCAGCAAGTTTCACCGATCGACGCATGCATTAAGGCTTGCAAGGAAAACACGCAGCGCACCCCTGAACAGTGTTTTGACGGGTGCAATCACTAGGAGTAACGCTGGGAGGAAGTGCGGCGTATTGACAGGGAAACCGTTTTGAAGCGGCATGCTCGGCTAAGATGCCGCTTTTCTATTTCCTGTTTTTGATCGTTTCCAGTTCTTTCTTCAGCATATCGATCTGGACCTGCATATCGATGAACCGGTCCGCGATGGGGTCCGGAATGTGG
>MHDY01000161.1:3534-24576 GCA_001803705.1 Nitrospirae bacterium GWC2_56_14
ATGAGGGCCTCGTCGGCGACCCGCTCGTCCTTGATCCGCACGATCTTGCCCGGGATGCCGACGACCGTGGAATGGTCAGGCACGTCCTGGAGCACCACGGCATTGGCGCCGACCTTGACGTAATCCCCTATGGTGATCGGACCGAGCACCTTCGCGCCGGCGCCCACGACCACATGGCTGCCCAGCGTGGGATGCCGTTTGCCCCGTTGCTTGCCGGTGCCTCCCAGCGTCACCCCCTGGAAAAGCGTCACGTTGTTCCCGACCTCGCTGGTCTCGCCGATGACGACGCCCATGCCGTGGTCGATGAACATGCCCGAACCGATGGTCGCGCCGGGATGGATCTCGATGCCGGTCAGGAACCGCGCAAGCTGCGACAAGGCGCGGGGCACAAAAGGAATACGCCGTTTCCACAGCCAGTGCGCAAGCCGGTAGGACAACAGCGCATGGAACCCCGCGTAGGTCAGAACGACCTCGACCTTGCTCGTCGCCGCGGGGTCCATGGAAAGCGCCGCGTGAAAATCTTTTTTTATTTTATCGAACGTCTCGCTCATGATCAATTTCGGATTGCGGATTTCGGACATCGTGGTCTGTGACCATTGCGGAATACCTGCGCGGCTGCGTTTTTGTTTTTAATCCACAATCTGCAATCCGCAATCCGAAATCGCCATTCCTCAGACCTCTTGCACGATCGTGCAGGCGGCGTATGCCGCGATCCCTTCACCCCTGCCTGCAAAACCGAGCCCCTCGGTCGTGGTCGCCTTGACATTGACTGCCGATGGTTCCACCTGGAGCGCCGCTGCAATATTCGCGACCATGGCGGGAATGTGGACAGCCATCTTCGGTTGTTCGGCCACGATGGTCGCATCAACGTTGTTCACGCGATACCCCTTTTTACCCAGCAGGCCGCGGACCTCGGCGAGCAGCAGCAGGCTCGAGATGCCCTTGTACTGAACAGCGGTGTCGGGGAAATGCTTTCCGATGTCTCCAAGCCCTGCGGCGCCCAGCAGGGCATCGCATACGGCATGGAGCAGCACATCGGCATCGGAATGCCCCAGCAGCCCTTTTTCGTGGGGAATATCCACGCCGCCGAGGATGAGCTTGCGCCCTTCGACCAGACGATGGACATCATAGCCGGTGCCGATCCTCATGCCTGCCGCCCCTTCAGTATTTCCTCTGCAAGAATGAGGTCCTCCGGCGTGGTGATCTTGATGTTCTCATAGCTTCCCAGGATCACGCGGACCTTGCCGCCTGCCCGTTCGACCAGCATGGCGTCGTCGGTGCCGAAGGAAGAATGCCGTGCCGATTCTTCGTAGGCATGTTTCAGTATTTTGGCGGGAAAGGCCTGCGGCGTCTGGATGGACCAGAGCCTGTTCCGGTCCAGCGTCTGGCGGACCATGCCCTGGTCGTCCACTTCCTTGATCGTGTCCTTGAGCGGTACGCCGACGGTGACGCATTCGCCCTTCCGGGCGTGTTCGACGACCTCGCGGATCATCTCCTGCGTCACAAAGGGACGCACGCCGTCATGGACAAGCACGATGGAGGCGTTTTTTTCAAGCTTCTGCAGCCCGTGCGAAACGGACTCCTGACGTTCTTTGCCGCCCACGACCAGCGTTTTTACCTTGGTGATATGATAGCGTTCGATGATCTCCCGGAGGCAGGTCTCCATGTCCTCCTGGGAGAGGATTGGGATGATCTCGTCGATGTCGGATGACCGCTGGAACGCGAGCAGGGTGTGTGCCAGCATGGGTTTGTCGCCCAGCGGAAGGAACTGCTTTGCTACCGCCTTCCCCATCCGTTTGCCCATGCCCGCTGCGGGAATGAGCACGGTTACTTTCGACATGTTCACCTCTCTGGACCCGTCGGACCGCAGCAGCCGGGAGCGGCGCGGCCGACGCAGCGGAACATCACTTTTTGATGCCCTTTACGAAGACCTTGAAACGCTTCGCCAGCGGAGCATCCATATCGATCGTAACGCGAAGCTGGAACTGGTCTTCCTTGCCGTCGGTCACCACCTCAAAGGGAAGGATGATCTGACTGTCCTCCATGTGCGGCTGTCCCAGATGCACCTTCACCCCCGCTTCGACCGCCTCTTCCAGCGCCGCCATTGCCGGCTTTGCTTCCGCCATGGCGGAATCGGCAAGCGATGGTTCCGGCTGCACCTGGTCCAGCGGCTCCGCGACTCCCTTATCCGCCCGCGATACGATATCGCCGATCGAGAAGTTGTGCCGCTCCGGATGCTTCTGCATGTCCTGGAGCACCTGTTTGGAAACGGACGTAAAGGTCTTGAGCACGCCCTCGCCGGTCATGGCGATCGCCTCGTACGAGGGGATCATGCGCGGGTTCAAGGCGGCGTTCAGTTCATCGACGGACAGCACATCGGGCAGATCGCGCTTGTTATACTGCAGGACCATGGGAAAATCCGAAAGGTCGATGCCCATGTCCGAAAAATTGTCCCGGAGATTGGCAAGGCTTTCGAGGTTCGCATCGAGCATGGCGCGCTGGGAATCGGCCACGAAGATGACGCCGTCGGCGCCCTTCAGCACCAGTTTGCGCGTGGCATTGTAGAACACCTGGCCCGGCACGGTGTAGAGATGGAACCGCACCTTGTAATTCTTGATCGTACCGAGCTCTACCGGAAGGAAATCGAAAAAGAGCGTGCGGTCGGTTTCCGTGGCGAGCGAAATGAGCTTGCCGCGCTGCGTCGGCGCGATGCGGTGATAGATCATGTGGATGTTCGTGGTCTTGCCGCAGAGGCCCGGCCCGTAATACACGATCTTCGCGTTGATCTCTCTGGTGGTGTGGTTAACTAATGCCATGGGTCATAATTGCATAAAACACTGTGCATGTCAATACCGCCAGGTCACAGTTTCCGCGCGTTGAACGTGTTCAAAGCCATGATATGCGTTGCATCGTTCTTGCTGGCAAGCAGCGGCACCGTCCGCTCCAGTCCGACCACAATATGGTCGAGCGAGATGCCCTCCAGGTCGGTGATCACGCCGTCGGCCTCTTCGAGGATCAGCATGCCGGCGGCGTAGTCGAAGGCGCGCGAGGCCGTGGCCGTTGCAAAGACACTGAGCGCGCCCGAGGCAAGGTAGGCAAGGTCCAGGGCCGTCGAGCCGAAGCACCGCGTACGCTGCGCATGGCCCAGGAGCGGCATGAGCCGCGGAAAGTCGGCCTTGGGCGACGAAGCCTCGAAAGCCACGATGGAAATGCCCTGCAGCGGAGAGGTCGTGATCCGTTTGCCGTTCTTATACGCGCCGCTCCCGCGCACCGCCCAGAACTCGTCGCCCACGGCGAGGTTGATCACATATCCCACGGCCAGGGTGGAAAGCGTGTCTCCGTTCAGGAGCGCCAGAGAGGTCGAGAAAAAGGGGATGCCGCTCTTGGCGTTGTTGCTCCCGTCAATGGGGTCCACGAGCACGATCTTTTTCCCGTCGCCGAACTTTCTGACGCCCAGTTCTTCGGAGATCAGCGTGAACGATTCCCCTGCCCGGTGCGCTTTCTCGAGCGCGGCAACAACGATGTCCTCTGCCCACTTGTCCACCGGGAAGGTCTTGTCCCCGCCCGCGCCTTTGCCCAGCGGCGTCTTGCCGCCCTCCTGCGCCAGGATCACGGACAACCCGTCGCGCATCTTTTTGCCGATTCCTTTGAATACTTCCAGCCATTGTTCGTTCGTCATGCGTTCTCCTTCGAAGTGCAGGGTTCAGGGTCAAAATACAGGATACGGGGTTCAGGGGTCAGGGTACAGGGTGATTACAAATCAAGACAATGACTTGATCAGTCCCTGAAGCATTTTCATCGTCTCCTGCCTCTTCGCGTTAACATGATCAAAATCCTCGATGGTCATATAGCCGAGATCCCGCGACAGGAGTAATAGAGTATCAAGCTCTCCTAATGAGCCTTTGGCGATAAAAAGAAATTGTAGATATTCTTTTCTGTGATTTCGTTCGTAGCCTTCGGCGATATTAGCAGGGACGGAGACTGCTGCTCTTTGAAGCTGAGAAGTCAATCCATAGATTTCCGCTTTGGGAAACTTTCTGGTTATACGATAGAGGTCCAATGTCAGGGCATAAGCGCGCTGCCAAACGTTCAGCTCGCGAAATCCGGTTATCTTGTTCACCATCCGCAACTCCTGCCCAGCATTCCTGTCCCTGCTGTTGACTGCCGTCTTCCCTGTACCCTGAACCCTATCCCCTGTACCCTGATTCTAGGTCTTCCCTGCACCCTGAACCCTGTCCCCTGTACCCTGAAAGAATTCGATCACTTCCCCCGCCGCCTTCTTCGACATTCCCTTAACCGCCGCCAGTTCCTCCACCGTCGCCTGTTTGATCTTTTCGAGGCTGCCGAAATGCCGGAGCAGCGCCTTCTTCCTTGTTTCGCCGATGCCGGAGATATCATCGAGTTCGGATCTGATGGCTCGTTTGTCGCGCAGTTTGCGGTGATAGGTGATGGCAAAGCGGTGCGCTTCGTCCCGCACCCGTGCGACCAGGTGCGTAATGGAGCTCGTGGGTTCCAGGACGATGGGCTCCTCGACACCCGGGAGGAAGACCCGCTCGAATTCCCGTATGGACCCTTCTTCGCCGCTCCGCGCCTTGGCCAGTCCGAGCACGTCAGGCACTTTACTGAAGCCCTCCCCTTCATGGCCGATAATGCGGGCCACGCCGAGGGGAGGGTTGGGTGAGGATGGGCTTCCCGGTCCCTGCGATGACCCACCCTCACCTTGGTCCTCCCCCTGAGGGGGAGGATATGATGATCCTGAAGGCTGCGCAATAATCCCGAGCTCCATAAGCACATCGAGAGCGGCGTTCAGCTGGCCCTTGCCGCCATCGATCAGGATCAGGTCAGGGAGTATACCTTCTTCCTTCGCCTTTGTATACCGCCGCCTGATGACCTCGGCCATGCTGGCGAAATCATCGGACCCCACGACCGTTCGGATCTTGTATCGTTTATAGTTGCGTTTATCAGGCAGATTATTCTCGAAGCTCACCAGGCTCGCCACCGACTCGGTGCCCTGGATGTTCGATATGTCGAAGGCCTCGATCCTGCGCGGCAGGTTCCGAAGCCCCAGTTCCTCCTGCAAGCGAAGCAGGATGCGCTCCTTGCTCTTGCGCGACAGCAGGTGTTCCTTGAGCGATTGGGCCGCGTTGTCCGAAGCCATCTGCACAAGTTCCCGCTTCCTGCCGCGCTGCGGGACCTGGACGTCCACGCTGGCCGCACGCTTTTCAATGAGCCAGGCCTCGAACACCTGACGGTCCGGCATCTCCCTCGGCAGCAGCACCTCGCCCGGCACTATCAGCTCCTTGGCATAGAACTGATGGAGGACGTCGGCAAGGACCTCCTCATCTGCCCTGCCATGAACATCGGCAATATAGAAATCCTTCCTGCCCAAAAGCATGCCGTTCCTGATGAACAGCAACTGGATGTCCGCGTGGCCGCCTTCCGACGCCATGCCGATCACATCCTGGTTCTCGAACCCCGGGGAGATGATCTTCTGCTTCTCAAAGGCCCCTTCGATCTTCGCGATCCGGTCCCGGAGCTCGGCAGCGCGCTCGTAATCCTGATGTTCCGACGCCCCTTCCATGCGCTGCTTCAGCAGGTCCACGAGGTCGCGGTTCTTGCCTTCGATGAACAGCCGCACCTGGCCGACAATATCCTGGTAGGCTTCCTTGTCCGCGCCGGCCGAACAGGGCGCCATGCACCGGCCGATCTGGTTCTGTACGCAGGGCCGCTCGGGCTTGTCCTTATTGAATTCTTTTTTGCAGGTGGCAAGCGGGAACGTGCGGCGGATGAGCGACAAAAGCTCCCACATGCCGCCGGCTGGCACATACGGGCCGTAATAGACCGCGCCGTCCTTCTTCAGTCCCCGGACCACGTCAAGGCGGGGATACTCGGCTTTGAGATCGAACCGGAGGTAGGGGTAGTTCTTATCGTCGCGGAGAACGATGTTGAAGCGGGGGTGGTGCTTCTTGATGAGATTGGCTTCCAGTATCAGGGCTTCAAGCTCCGTGTGGGTCACGATGGTCTCAAGGTCCGCGATCAAACGCACCATGATCTCGGTCTTCTCGCCCTTGGACCCCTTCTGGAAATAGGAGCGCACCCGGCTCTTGAGCGACAAAGCCTTGCCGATGTAGATGATGTGTCCCGCGTGGTCCTTCATGATATAGATGCCGGGAGCATCGGGGAGGTTCTGGAGTTTTTCTTCGAGCGTCATGGCAGAATTATTTTACCACGGATCAAGGCTGGAGAAGAAGGGAAAGAATGAACAGCAGAGCTGCAGGGCGAATTGGAATTCACCTGTTCTATTTATTTGCAGGAACGTCCGCCAACGATCACGAACCGATCACGGATGATCCTCCGGAACCGCGGCGTGTAGATGAGCTCGAAAACCTCATCCTTGCCCGGAAAAAGGTTCAGCGCGGCCCGGCGCGTGCTCTTCAGGATGTCAAATGCTTCACGGAGCGTCAGGTCCCTCTGCTGCATGAGTACAGCCTGGTTGAGGTCCACGATAAATCGCAGCATCCGCAGCTTTTTTTCTTCTTCCCGCAATGCCTCGTTCATATGCTTTCCCGGTATTATTAATCTGCAGTATGATACTGCGTCAACATTCCATTTTTCAATAGCCGAGTCGGGAACCCTTTGCCTCTCTTCACCCTGACCCCTGGACCCTGAACCCTGCCCCCTGCGTCGCCTTCTGCCTGCCGTAGAAATGATCGCTCATCGATTTATTCTCGGCAAGAAGCAGTACGGTATTCCTGACCCGGGTTTGCTTCGTCTCCTCGCGCTTTGCGCTCGAGATCCACCAGAGGAACTGCTTCTTCTGCGACAGCGGGATCCGTTCGAACTGCTCCCGCGCCTTCCTGTTCCGTGCCAGTGCGGCCTTCAGTTCCGGAATCATCACGACCGCGTCAACCTTGTCCAGGGTCTTCCACGAGCCGCTTCGCTTTGCCTCATCGATCGCCAGCATTCCCGCCGGGGTCATGCGGCCCTGCCTGATCATTTTCTGCACGCGTTTTTTATTCGATGCGGACCACGTGCTTGCGGACTTTCTGGGGGTGAACTTCTGGATATAGGATTCGTCGTCAACGCGCTTTACCAGGCTGTCGATCCACCCGAAGCAGAGCGCTTCCTCCACCGCATCCTCGTACGGGAGAGAAGGCTTGCCGGTCTTCTTCTTAAAGAAAACAAGCCATATCCCGGTCTTCCGGGAATGGTTCTTGTCGAGCCATTCCCGCCACGCCGTCCGGTCATGAATAAAGATCCGCTCCTGATCCTTGATCTCCATATTCCCGGTTTTCCTGCCCCTACGCCCTGACCCCTGACCCCTGGACCCTGGACCCTACGGCTCTAAGCTTCTTCTCATGGCGCCGCAAAACCTGGCGGAAATGGAACCCGTAGATCGAGAAGGTGATGGCCAGCGGGAAGAGCCGCGGCCTGCGGACCAGGGACCAGAAGAAAAGCTTCCAATACTGGTAGCGCTCCCTGCCGAGGATGCCGAGCCGCACCACGGACTGGGCCATGGCCCGGAAATACATGATCTTGAAGCGGGCCTGCATCCTTTTCGGCGGCTGGTACTCCTGGAGGAACTTCCGGACCCGGGCGTAATAGTGCTTGGGAGCGTAGATGGTGCCCAGGATCTGGCGGTAGCCGTTGACCAGCGTGTCGTTGTTCATCTTCGACACGAAGTTGATCGAAAAGTCGGTGTTGTCGCCCGTGGCGTTCTTGATGAGCCTGCCCTCCTGCTCCATGCGGCGGTGCAGTTTGGTGCCGGTGGGCGCGTTCAAAAGCCCCACCATGGCCGTCACGATGCCGCTCTCCTGGATGAACGCGATCAGGCGTTCGAAGATCGCCGCCGGGTCCTTGTCGAACCCCACGATGAACCCTGCCTGGACCTCGAGGCCCGCGTGCTGGATCTTCCGGACGTTGGCGATGAGGTCGCGGTTCTGGTTCTGGCGCTTACTGCACTCGGCAAGGCTCTCCTCGTTGGGCGACTCGATGCCGATGAACACCTGGTCGAATCCCGCCCGGACCATGAGCTGCATCAGCTCCGCGTCGTCGGCAAGGTTGATGGACACTTCCGTATAGAGCTTGAAGGGATGCTTGCGCTTCTCCATCCAGGCAAGGATGGCAGGCAGCACCTCGGTCTTGAGCTTTCCCTTGTTCCCGATGAAGTTGTCGTCCACGATGAAGACGCTGCTCTTCCAGCCCCGGAGGTACAGCGCCTCAAGCTCGGAAACGATCTGTACCGCGTCCTTGGTCCGCGGCACCCGGCCGTAGAGCACCGTGATGTTGCAGAAGTCGCAGTCAAAGGGGCAGCCGCGGGAATACTGGATATTCATGGAGGCGTAGTGCTTCATGTTCAGGAGGTCGAAGCGCGGCAAAGGCGTCTTCCTGAGGTCCGCCCAGAGCGGCGAGGTATACACGCGCCGCGGTTTGCCCTGCGCGAGATCGGCGAGGAACATGGGCAGCGTGATCTCCGCCTCGTTCAGGATAAGGTGGTCCACATGGCCGTAGTCTTCTGCATGGGCAGTGAAATGCGGCCCGCCGGCGATCACCTTGGTCCCGAGCCGATGGCTTCGCTCGATGATCTCGTCGGCGAACTCCTTCTGGATGGACATGGCCGAGATCAGCATGTAGTCCGCCCAGCGAAGGTCGGCGTCGGTCAGCTTCGCCGTGTTCAGGTCCACAAGGCGCTGGTTCCACTCCCGGGGAAGCATGGCAGCCACGGTCAAAAGGCCCAGGGGCGGCAGGGTAGCCTTCTTAGCGATGAATTTTAAAGCGTATTTGAAGCTCCAGAAGGTAACAGGATACTGCGGATAGACGAGAAGAATGTTCATTGTGGCTCCTTTAAGACGCACCGGAGAAGTTTTCACGTACCAGGAGGGCCCGAATGGAGATGGAACTTGTTAAGGACAGTGCCGAAGCAGCGTGAATCGCAGCTTGTTCATTATCCGCCTTTAGCGCCGCAGATACAATACCTAATTATGATAGAAAATGGGCTTCAGGACCGTTGCGGCAATCCCCTTCGAGCGTCATACTTTATTAGTTTAGCACTATTCGAGGAATCACGACTTGAAAATCAAGGAAATATTGAGCGTCCCCTCCCCGGACCCTGCCCCCTCTCATTACCCCATAATTACCCCATCAACAGCCTTGACAAAAAAGAACATATCCCTATAATCAACCTGAGCATTCCAGACTGCTTCGATTCTTTACCAGGTTATTGAAAAGAATCTCGGCTTTCCGGCTACTTCAGATCCTTCACTTCGTTCGAAGCAAGCTGGTACCTGGGGAATATTTATAATGCCATGGGCAGCGTCAGGTTTTGCTGCTTGACATGTTCTTTTTACTAAGCTATTTATTTTAGACATTACTTCCCGCGGCAAGAAAAGCCCGGGAGCTTTTATCACATACTGAGGGAATGACATAAAAGGGAGAAAAAAGATGAAGAAGGCTGTGCTTATTTTAGTATTGTCTGCCCTGTTTGTTAGTTGCGGCGGTGGCGGCGGCAGCGCTCCGGTGCCGATAACGAGCCATTCTGTCGACCTGAACTGGGCGCCAAACCACGAACGCGGGGTCAACAGCGCCGGCGGCGGCTACCAGGTCTCGATCAGCGGCCAGACGACGATCAACGTGCCGTACGACTCCGGACTCGCGACAACCCCGACCACGACGACTGTTGTGTTGAATACCGGAGCCTACACAGTGACGGTGCGCGCCTACGCTGCGCTCGATGCGCTAGGCGGCAGCACCGGCAATGTCAGCGCGGAATCTTCGCCAATCACCGTCTACGTACCATAAGAGGAGAATAGATAATGAAGATAACGCTATCCTTACGCTCGATCGTCCAGGCCGCACTCATCGGCGCCGTCCTGACAATATCCCTTCCTGCGCACGCCGCTTCTTTCACCTCGCTTGCGCCGGGGGCCGCTGCCCCCTACGTGCCGGGCGAGGTGCTCGTGAAATTCAAGCCCGCGACCTCTGCGGATGCGCGCTCGGCGACCCTGGCGGCCAAGGGCCACTCGGTCTTCGCCGGCCTGAATCAGCCGGGCTGGACGCAGGTCAAGGTCGGAATTGGCCAGACAGTGGAAGCGGCGCTCACGGCCTATCAGAACGACCCGAACGTCGAATACGTCCAGCCCAACTACCTCTATCATGCCACTACTAACGACACGCAGTACAGTCAGCTCTGGGCGTTTAAGAACACCGGTCAGAACATTGCCACCGGCACCTACTCACCCACCATCGGAACGTCCGGCAACGACATGAACATCGAACCGGCTTGGGGCCACATCACCGACTGCAGCAGCGTCGTGGTGGCGGTCGTGGACACCGGCGTCAACTACACACAAACGGACCTTGCCGCAAACATGTGGGACGGTGGGTTGGCCTACCCCAACCACGGCTTCGACTTCATTGGCAACGACAACAATCCCATGGACCTCAACGGACACGGCACGCACGTTGCAGGCATTATCGGGGCTGCGGGAAACAACAGCACCGGCACCACGGGGGTTTGCTGGCAGGCCAGCATCATGGCGGTGCGCGTACTGGACGCTGCAGGCAGCGGGACCACGGCAACCATCATTTCGGGCATCAACTTCGCCGTAGCCAATGGTGCAAAGGTCATCAACATGAGCCTGGGCGGCGGTGGGTCACTCGACCAGGCCTTCAGCACTGCCATTACCAATGCACGAACCAATGACGTTGTTGTGGTGGTGGCCGCGGGCAATGAAGATACGAACAACGAGACCACGCCCTCCTATCCGTGCAACTTCACCCAGCAGAACATAGTTTGCGTGGCTGCGCTCGACCAGAACTACGCGCTGGCGAGCTTCTCGAACTATGGATCGACCAGCGTCGATGTGGGCGCGCCGGGGACCAACATCCTGAGCACTTGGGCGGGAGCAGAGACGGTGATAGAGGATGATTTTTCGACGGGTTGGACAAAAACTACCACTACCAGCGGGGGTTGGACTACGGGAATCTTTAATGTAGGAGTACCAACCACGCTTCTAATCAATCCCTCTGGCTACCCCAACAGTACATATAACAACGGCACGGATGCTCGGGCCTACAAAACCTTTCCCCTCACAGGCAATGTGGCGGTATTCCAGGCCGCTATGGCGATCAACGTGGTGAATGGTGATCATTTCCGCATCGCCTATAAAAACAGTGGCGGAGATCCGTTTGTCGGTGGAACCATTGACAGTGATATTACGAATATGGCGACCTATCCAAACCTAGTCTCCGGATCGTCCGATATCTCAAACTGCATCAGTGCGACTTGCAGCATCGGTTTTCAGCTGACATCCGATGCCAGCACGGCGGATAAAGGACTGGCCATCGGTTTCTTCAGCATCACGACGCTGGCGCTGAACAACACGAGCTACAACACCATCAGCGGCACCTCCATGGCCACGCCCGAAGTAGCCGGGCTTGCCGCGATGCTGCGCGCCTACAACCCGCAGTACACCTACACTGATACGGTCAACGCCATCAAGAACGGCGGTCGGGCAGCCGCGAGCCTTACGGGCAAGACCACTACCGGCAAAGCGATCGATGTCATGAAATCACTGGCATACATCAACCCGCCGACAGGCCTCACGGCCACGGTGCATTGAGGGGCGGCATGGGATACGGGATAAGGCGTCTCATGGTAATTGCGGTGGCCCTGGCGGGTATGGCCGCTGGGACTGCCTGCGGCCTTGCGCCGGGCAACCCCGGACCGAAGCCTATGGACCTTTCAGCCCGTCAAACAAGGGCGCCGGGAGAGTATCTCGTTACGCTCGTCCCGGGAGCCGAGAGTAAGGTCATCGCCGACCTCTACGGGCGCTTCGGGATCAAGGACATGAAAGACCTGGGGAGCAACCTCTTCCTCGTGACCCTCACCGAGGACCCCGGTCCTGCGAAGATGGAGGAGCTGCGCGAACAAAACGCCCAGGTCAAGGCAGTTCAGCCGAACTTCGTGTACCGGATTCAATGAACACGGTATCGCCCGATAGCTAAATAGCCTTAAAAAACGGGCTTGCATTTCGCATAAAAAACGGTAATATTCACCCTGGTCAATATATCAGGTGCCGCTCATCTCAAGCTGATCGAGTGCGTCGGTACTTACAAACTAAGGAGATCGATGATGAAACAGTCAAAAGTGGTATTCGCAGTATGTATTTTGGTACTTCTCGTCGCCAGCGGCTGTAAGAAAGAAGCCACTGCGCCTGCGTCTCAGGCACAGCCTGCTGCAGATGCGGTTCAGGCGGACAATTCCCTTTCGGGAAAAGTAGTGGAAACGATGAATTCCGGCGGCTATACCTATGTTTGTCTCGAAAATAGCGGAAAGAAGACCTGGGTTGCCGTACCGGAAACGAAGGTCAAGGTCGGACAGATGGTAACGTGCCAGCCCGGCGGCGAAATGAAGAATTTCACGAGCAAGACATTGAAGCGTACGTTTGAAAGCATCATCTTCTCCGGTGGTATCAGCTGATACTGAGTACGAATGTCTCAACCCGAAGCCGCTGAGTTTACTCAGCGGCTTTTTTTTGGGCTGACGCTGTAATATCTCTGCTTGCTTTTCTTATCCATGACCCTTTCCGCCTTATGGCGGACCAGAAAATCCTCGGTTCCATGTGTGTCCAGGGGATTCCATGCGGGTCGTATCCTCAGCCAAACTTCTTGCAAGTTTTTGCGACTAAATGCCAACGCCAAAGAAAACTGTATTCCTCTTATCTGGACACAAAACGACCTGAAAAATATATGTTTATTTTATAAATATTTGATTTTGCGTACTATTTTGTAATTTAAAAAAGTAGTACTTTTGTATTGCATTCCACCGACCCCCTTGGTATACTAATTATGATTTTAGAACTTATCATAATTGAAAATATCGATATAGCCACAGCCAGATCGTTCCGGATCCCTCTTCGGAGGCCCCTTCACAATCAATTGCAGGCTCAAGTGGAGTTAAATTTGTTATTCGTACGGAGGAGTTCTATGAGAAAGTTCGTGGTTCTAGCAGTACTGGTAGCGTGGTGCATCGTCGCAGTTCCGGTCACGGCAAGCGCCAAGGATAAGGATCTGGTTCAGGCCATGGCCGACTTCGACAAGGCCTACATTCCGCCGATGTTTTTCACGAGCAGTAACAGCAAGCCGCTCTCGGTCAAGTCGATGGCCATCTGCAAGTCTGAGTGGGAGAAGTTTACCGGAGCATATTATGATTACCGGCCCAACTACGCGAACTGGCAGAGCTACTTCGTGACGATCAATGAGGCTGTTGCCGAGGCTGACGTCATCGTGACCTCCTGCGCATTGAACCCCTCGTGCACGGACGTCGTTCCCGCCCACGAGCCTCTCGAGCTGGTGCGCCTGACCATGCGCGAGCTCCGGACCCACAACGGTTTTCCCAAGTTCAACACGGACGCACTCACGGCCTTCCACGAGCCAATGGAAGCGATCGTGCTGACCGTCAAGGGAAAAACGCCGGATATGATCGACGAGGCCACGATCGCGGCACTATATGCCCATCTTGACGAAGCCTTCTTTCTGTGGAGAAAGGTGGAGAAGTGCCCGCTCGATCCCGAGCTCTGGCACTTCACGGACCAGCAGGTGACGGACTACTATACCTACCTGTTCCAGGAACGGCTTGCGCTGACGACGTTCAAGGATGCGCTGGATTCAGGAAACAAGCTCGCCATCATCCAGACCGGCGTGGGAGTCAAGCCGACGTTCGTGAAAGCATATACCCTCTTCGGCGACTTTGCTCGGGTGATGAGGCCCTAAATCCCTTGCTGCGTGAAAATCGAGCCGGACATTGTGTTTGTCCGGCCTTTTTTGAGTACGCCGGAATGGTTAAAGGAGCATTGAGGATTCGACTCTGTTTTTACGAAGGCCGAAGCGCGGAAAATATACTACAACTTATTTGGTAAAGAAGCTTTAAAGGAGACCTATGCTTACAATCAGGCGCACAATCGTTCTTCTTCTTTTAGCTGCCGCTACAGCAATACTGATGCCAGGCAGCCTCTCCGCGTCGCCCACGGGCGATGACCTGCGGATCAACGGGTTCATATCGCAGGGATATATGAATAGCTCGGGGAACAACTTTCTCTCGGACACCCGGGACGGTTCATTCCAGTTCAACGAAGTCGGCCTGGCGATAAATTCACAGGTCAACGAAAAGCTGCGCGTGGGCGGGCAGTTTCTGTCCCGTGACCTTGGACCGGTCGGCAACAATGATCTCCGACTTGATTGGGGTCTTGCGGACTACCATTGGCATGATTTGCTCGGATTCCGAATCGGCAAGGCTAAGCTGCCCATGGGGTTGTATAACGAAGGCCGGGACTCGGATTTTCTGAGGCCCATGGTCCTCCTGCCCCAGAGTATCTACGATGAGACCAAGCGCGACCTGCTCGTCGCCTACCAGGGCGGCGGCATCTATGGCAACATCCCTCTCGGCTTCCTGGGCAACATGGACTATCAAGGTTTTCTGGGTTCGATTAATTTCAACGACGACTCGACGCTCGTCGAGACGCTGCAAACTTCCGCGACAACCCTGGTCAGAAATCCGGCACTGGGCGGCGCACCGACTAATATGCTGACGAGTTTTTCAATGGAAAACAATTATATCGGCGGCGGCTCGTTAACAATCAACACAAAACTCAACAATATGCGGCTCGGCGCTTCATTTTTCACTGTTGATAATGATATGACCTTCACCTACGTTAACGTTAATCCTGTACCGCCGGGCACGACGACCGCACCTAAAACAGGTACGGGCACCCTCCGAAACAAGGCAAAGACGGTTTATTCAATCGAGATACCTATCGGCAGGCTGACGCTGGCAGGGGAATACGGAGAGACGGACCGCAAGCAAGTTATCTTCGGAAAGACGAACATCGACGGATCTTCTCAGGAATACTACGCGATGGCGACTTTTGCGGTAACTGAAGCGCTCAGTGTCTCGGGCCTGTTCGACGTTTACTACAACTTGAAGGATGATAAGAACGGAACTGAGTTTGCCGCAAATAACTTAAAGCCGAATTACTATGCGTACCGCAAGGACTGGGGTGTAGGCGCGCGGTATGATGTTAATCCGAACTGGACGCTGAAGGCCGAGTATCACGAAGTGCGGGGCGGCGCCCTGTTCATGGAAGCCTTCAATGCGAACGGCATAGAATACAACTGGGAATACTTTACTTTGAAGTCGTCCTTTAACTTCTAACGCGAGGGAAATTATGAGACCTTTAATGACCATTACGCTACTGGCTCTCCTCGTCTTCACGTCCTCCGCGGCCCTTGCCGGCATCGCGGTGGTCGTGAACAAGGCGAACCCGATCCACCAGCTCTCGGATGATGAAGTGAAGAACATCTTCCTCGGCAAAAAAACAACGTGGCCCGACGGCAAAACCATTGTTCCCGTCACGCAGGAAGGCACTGCACGCCATGAGCAGTTCACGGACAGCGTCCTCGATAAGACAGTCCGCCAATTCACCATCTACTGGAAGAAGGCGCTCTTTACCGGAACGGGCATTGCGCCGAAGTCTTTCAAGAGCGACGCCGAAGTAAGTCAATTCATCAACGCCAACCAGTTCGCCATCGGTTATATCGATGAAAACTCGCTGGACGGCTCCGTGAGCAAGGTGACGTTAAATAAATAGAAATAGGCCGCGTTCCGGAAACAATACCGGGGAAACGGCTTTTGTGCCGTTTCCCCCTCCTTTCAGGCCGTTTTAACTCAGAAGGGAAACGCGTCGAGTGAACAAAAGGCCGGACAACATGATCAGCTTCAACGGGATCGAAGATCCAGGGGCGTGTGATTCATCGAATCCCGCGGAGATGCCTGTCCAAAACTCTGTCAAAAAATCCGCCCTGTTGAATTATTTTATTATCTCCGGCCTTACCTGAAAACGGCCATAGTAGTATTCGGCTTCCTGGATGTGGGGGGCTGGCTTGAGAGCGCGTGAAGGAGAGTGACATGGATCTTGCATTGAGAAGCAAGTGGAAGCTCACAAAAAAATTTCTGGTCAGTGTTCTGACAGTGCTTATCGTGGTGTTTACGGCCATGGGCCTTGTCTTCAGCGCCCATGAGAAGAGCACTTTTATAGAAGAGATCAACGCGAAAGGGAATAGCTTAAGCGAGTTTCTGGCCGGTATCGCAGCCGAGCCGATAGCCAGCAACAATGTTTACTACCTTGAAAACTATACGCTTGATATCTCAGCGG
The DNA here is from genome assembly GCA_001803705.1 of Nitrospirae bacterium GWC2_56_14. Lineage (GTDB taxonomy): Bacteria > Nitrospirota > UBA9217 > UBA9217 > UBA9217 > GWC2-56-14. Next base: position 19,746 of record MHDY01000161.1, read on the forward strand.
GTGACAAGGAGATCGCTTACGCAGTCTTCCTGGACAAATACGGCAAACCGCTGACCCAGCAAAATGCGGACATCGAGGACAAATCGTCAATTCTTGAATTTAGCAGCGCCGTACTGCACAAAAACGAGCAAATCGGAACGGTAAAGATCGGGATCACCACCGAGCACAGGCTCAAATCGCTGAGGCAGGCCCAAATCGTTATCGCGCTGCTGTCCATCGGAACCATGGTTATCATCTCTCTGCTGATTGTCTTTCTTTTTCGTATCCTGGCGCTCAAACCCATTGAAAAATTGATCGCGGTGGTCGGACAAGTGGCCGCCGGAGATCTGACCCAGAAGGTGGAAGTAACAAGCGGTGATGAGATCGGCATACTGTTCGCCTCTATCAAAACAATGGTGGAAAAGCTCCAGACCGTGGTGGGGGACGTCAAGATTGCGGCTAACCATGTAGCGACAGGCAGCCAGCAGGTGAGTATAAGCTCGGAACAAATGTCGGGGGGCGCCGGCGAACAGGCGGCCTCGGTAGAAGAAGCGTCGTCTTCCATAGAAGAAATGAATGCTACTATCAAGCAGAACGCCGACAACGCCGTGCAGACAGAGCATATTGCCCAGAAGAGCGCGAACGACGCGCTGGAGAGCGGGGCCGCGGTGTCAGAAACCGTCGCCGCCATGAAGGACATCGCTAACAAGATTTCGATCGTCGAAGAAATAGCCCGTCAGACCAACCTGCTGGCTCTGAACGCCGCAATCGAGGCGGCCCGCGCCGGTGAGCACGGAAAGGGTTTTGCGGTTGTGGCCGCCGAAGTAAGGAAGCTTGCCGAGAGGAGTCAGACGGCGGCGGCCGAGATCGGCCGGTTGTCGAACTCCAGCTTTGATGTGGCAGAGCGGGCCGGCGCCATGCTGACGAAGTTGGTCCCGGACATCCAGAAAACAGCCCAACTGGTCCAGGAGATCAGCGCCTCCTCCAAGGAACAGGCAACAGGAGCAAGCCAGATCCACACCTCTATCGAGCAATTGAACCGGGTGACGCAGCAGAACGCCGCGGCCGCAGAAGAGATGGCCTCCACGGCCGCAGAACTTTCCTCCCAGGCGGACCAGCTTCTGGATGCGATGACATTCTTCAAAGTGGACGAGGCATCCTCGACAAAACCAATGCCAGGACCGTCGCCGTTTGTCAACCTGCGTACTAATCAAGCGAGGAACAAGACCCTGGTTCATTCCCGCAATTCCGGCGTTTCCGTGGCTATGCCCGCCCACGGAAACGGCAGCAGGGACGATGAGTTTGAACGGTATTAAAACCAGCCACGCCGCCACGTAACTGTTTATCCCTTTTTGACTTCTTGGTTAAAAACGGCTAAACAGTTACAATCAAAACCCTCAGCATCATCCCTACGCTCGTGCAGACTGCCAGAAGCAGGCGCTTCGTTGTCCTGAAAATTGCTGCCGTTTTATTTTGCGTATTCATGCTATCCCCCTGATAACAGTCAGCCACAACTCATTGACAATGACCAGCTTACACGATGTGATGTTCTCTACAAACAGCAAACCATATATTTATGTAGGTTACTAGCATTTATTGTCAGCCTGCTGTGAATGTTCTGGTGGATTGATTTAGCCTCCAGCGTTAAAGATCCATCGAAGCCTTGCGCTGCGAATGAATAACGGGCTGCAAACTGCAGAAAAGGCGGTCTAGAAATAAGAAAAATTTCTATTTTTTTATAATTTATTGATTTTATTGAAATATTTTTTTATTTATTTATTTTACAAATTCAAATTATTGTGATAAGCTTTAATTACTTTCGTAATACTTTAGTAGTCCGCTGGGTACCGAAGGGGGTGAAAGGGATAAGCGGACAAAATAAATCAATATGTCAAATCTGTTAAATCCCAAATGGAGGTGGATCATGAGTAAGAAACTGCTTGTTGTTCTGATGATGATGCTTTTCGTGGTTGTTTCACCTGCCGCTTTTGCGGACGACGATGAGGGTGAAGGGGTTGGACATGTGGCATGTAAGATGAAATCCGATACCCCGATCAAGCCGGGTCATTTTGCGATCATCGCGAAACACGCTGATGAATATTTGAGCGGAGTCCCCGGCCGCACGATCTTTGCATCGGTCTTCAATGACAATGTCAACGATTCGGCAAATCCCTACGACGATCTGTCCGATTTCTTCGTTCTCGACATCAGATCGGCCGTTGACTTTGCGAAGGGCCACATTGAAGGCGCCGTCAATGTACCCTTTGCGCTCGTTGCAAAACCTGAAAATCTCGTCCTGTATCCGATCGAAAAGCCGATCCTCGTTGTTTGCTACACGGGCCATACTGCATCGGTCGTGACCGGCATTCTGAACACCCTTGGGTATGATACCTGGACCCTTCGTTTCGGCATGATTTCCTGGGCCGCTTCATCTTCTCAGAAGGTCTACAGTCCCAGCAACTCACAGGTTATCTCCGGCGGTGGTTATCCCGTAGTACAATAAATAAATCGTGAATAAGGCCCCCGGCAACGGGGGCTTTTTTTGTTTGCCCGTTGCTTTTTGGGAAACGGCCGGTTTTTCGCTGCTTGATCGGCGATCTTCAGATACCGGGAGTGCACGGATTCATACCAAGTTATTTCTTGACAGTTTGCTTAAGATTCAATATCCTGATTCTAAAGTAGTACAAATAGCGGCAGTCAGCCCCGCGCCAACCTTTTGCGGATCGAATTTCCAGAACGCGGATCTCTCGACTGCACCCTGAGCAGCTCTCGAACTTCACCGGTGTCCTTTAACAATGAGGGACCCGTACAAGCCTTCATTTGCCCATATGGGCGGCGCAGATTTCGATCTCGTGCAAAGAAAGATTGAGGTCGAACCTTGACGGAGAGATGCTGCCACCGGGCTTGATACGTGAACGTGATCAGGGACAGATGGCGCATCTCTCTCGGGAGGTGCGGCAAAGGTCCTTCCATGGAACGAGGGGGGGCATCATGGCGATCGGATATCGGAACTGGACGGTGACAAAAAAATTCCTCGCGAGCATTCTGGTTGTGATGCTGCTGGTCACGATCGCGCTGGTGACCACGCTCGGTATGAATCAAAAACAGGCGCTGATGCTTCAACTGGCGGAAAAAGGGAAGAATACCGCGCAGTTCCTGGCAGCCATCTCCGCAGAACCCATCCTGACCTATAACAACCAATACCTTGAACGATATGTTAAGGATATTTCCCAGGACCGGGAAGTCGCCTCCGCCGTGATCGAAGACAAAACCGGAAAACCGCTGGCCGGCACCGGAGCGGAGCAGGTGAGCGCCGAGGATACTGTCGAGTATTCGCACCCGGTGCTGCACGAGGGAGAAACGATCGGCACGGTCCGGATCTTTGTAAGCCAACAGGTCGTCAATGAAGCGACCCGGAAGGCGCAGGGAATTATTCTGGCCCTGTGCGTCGGCGCCGTCGTGGCCATTTCCGCCGTTGTCTACCTGCTGTTCCACAGGATCATCGTCTCCCCGCTGCTCTCGCTCATGGCGTCCATGGAGCGGCTGGCCGCGGGCGACCTTGATCTCCGGATCGAGTCGCGAAGCAACGATGAGGTCGGCATGCTCGGGGCCTCGGTGAATACCATGGTCAAAAAACTGCGCGACGTGGTCGCCGACGTGAAAAGCGCGGCAAACAGTGTATCCACGGGCAGCCAGCAGCTGTCCTCGGGCGCCGCTCAGCTCTCCCAGGGAACAACGGAGCAGGCCGCTTCAGCTGAAGAGGCTTCGTCCACGATCGAGGAGATGAATGCTACGATCAGGCAGAATGCAGACAATGCCAGGGAGACCGAGAAGATAGCAATGAAATCCTCGGACGACACCCAGGTGAGCGGAGAGGCGGTCACCGAATCGGTCATTGCCATGAGGAAGATCGCCGAGAAGATCGGCATCATCGAGGAGATCGCCCGCCAGACGAACCTGCTTGCGCTGAATGCCGCGATCGAGGCCGCCAGGGCGGGCGAGGCCGGCAAAGGATTCGCCGTGGTCGCCGCGGAGGTGCGCAAGCTGGCGGAGCGCAGCCAGGGAGCGGCCGCCGACATCAGCAATCTGTCGGGGTCGAGCGTGGCGATAGCCGAGCGCGCCGGCTGCATGCTGGCAAAACTGGTGCCGGATATCAGGAAGACCTCGGAGCTTGTGCAGGAGATCAGCGCCGCATCAAAGGAGCAGGCGGGCGGATCGGACCAGATCAACAACGCGATCCAGCAACTGAACCGGATCGTCCAGCAGAATGCCGGCGCCGCCGAGGAAATGTCAGCCATGTCCGAGGAGCTTTCCTCGCAGGCCGGGCAGCTCCAGTCCGCCGTGGCCTTTTTCAAGTTAAACGGGAGCGATGCGGTCGTTCCGGCAAACGACGCGGGGCAGGAGCGTCGACCTGCAGCAAGCATGCTGTCGGAGCCGCGGCTTCGCAACAGACAGCAAAGTCAGGCGACCGCCGTCGCCGCCGGGAAACCTGGCCGGAAAAGCAGTTCCACCCCGCAGCTGAATTCCCCTCGCAACGGTAACGGCAGCGGTCATGATGGAGCTTTCTAAAAATTCTAGGGAAGAGACGCCGGATTCAGGGAGCCTCATGGTCCGAAGACGAATGATGCTTGTGACCAAGGTGAACGACGGTACTGTCAAAAGTTTTATGAAAACAGAAGAGGCTACCATGAAACCACAGAGGGCACTGAGTAATACTCTGGGGTAAATCTCAATACTAAGAGGCTGTTTTTCTACAGCACTCTGTGTGTTCACAGGGTTTTAAGAACCGTGACAGAGGCTTAAAAGCGCAGTTAAGAGAGGGCACAGAGGGGGAGGCGATCCCAAAAAGTTT
>MHDY01000162.1:0-4442 GCA_001803705.1 Nitrospirae bacterium GWC2_56_14
CTTCATGCTCACCGGGGCTGTTGAATCTGCTTATCGCCGTCGAGGCTTCCTACCGTGATCGGTTTCTGTCTCTTTATGCATCCCGCGCTCCGCGGCTCGATCTCAGAATCGCTGGTACTCCTCATCACTTCCATCGGCCCGATCATGTCCGTTGTGGCCCAGGTTCAGATGGAGGCCAGCGGTCTGCAACGACATGGCACGGTTCGCCTTCTCGTTCGGCCGTGCAAGGCCGGCAACGTGAAGCGCAGGCGATCGCATTGCGGCTTTTTCGGATCTTGCCGCGATCTTTACCAAGGCCCCGAGATCAGCGCCGTTCACTTTGAAAAAAGAGACGGTTTCCCTCAGTTGCTCGGCATGGGAGTTCAATTCCTGCGATGTGGATGACATTTGCTCGGACGCGCCCGCGTTCTGCTGCACCACCGTGTTCAGTTGCTGGATGGCGTTGTTGATCTGGTCCGCACCCGACGACTGTTCCCTGGACGCGGCGTTGATCTCCTGCACCAGCTCTGCGGTCCTCTGGATGTCCGGCACGAGTTTCGCCAGCATATCGCCTGCCCGCACCGCGACGGCCACGCTGGAACCGGAGAGTTGGGTGATCTCGCCGGCTGCCACCTGGCTGCGTTCTGCCAGTTTCCGCCCCTCCGCTGCCACGACCGCGAACCCTTTGCCGTGTTCACCCGCCCGGGCCGCTTCGATCGCCGCATTCAGCGCCAGCAGGTTCGTCTGGCGTGCGATCTCTTCGATGATCGATATCTTCTCGGCGATCTGCCGCATGGCCGCAATCGTCTCGTTCATGGACCTGCCGCTCTCCTGGGCGTCATTGGCCGCTTTTTGCGCGATCTTTTCGGTCTGCGCCGCATTGTCCGCGTTCTGCCGGATCGTGGCGCTCATCTGTTCCATCGATGACGACGCCTCCTCGGTCGACGACGCCTGTTCCGTCGCACCCTCGGACATCTGCTCGGCGCCGGAGGAAAGCTGGTCAGATCCCGAGGCGACGTTCTCCGCGGCGTTCCTAACGTCGGACACGACAGCCTGAAGTTTATGCACCATCTTCCTCATGGCGTCATAGGCGCCCGTATCAGTTCTTTTTCTCGTTTCGAAACTGAGCGTCAGATCGCCCGTCGCAAGCTTTTCCGCTATTGCAGCGATCTCCGATGGCTCGGCCCCGAGCTGCCGGTCAAGGCTCCTGATCAGCAACACCGCTATGGTTACCGACAGCAGCACGGCCGCGAGAAGCGCGATGATCGATAGCGACCGGGCAAAATGATATTCCTCCGCGCTTCGATCATATTCCAACTTTGCTACCTTGAGCTGCACGTCGACCAGCTCGCTGATCGTTTCAGACACCGGGTCGACGAGCGGGTACAGCTGATCAATGGTGAATCGCGCCAGAGCAGCGGCATCCTGCCGCCGCATGATCTCGATCAGCCCCGCAACCCCGTCATCCGCCTTCTTCATGCGCGGGGTCAGCACCCCGATAAGGCGCTGCTCATCAGCAACCAGCACGGTCCCAAGATATGCTGTCCACTCTTTTTCAATCGTGCTCACTGCCTGTTCTATCTTGTCGAGGCCTTTCGACCAGGCAAGGTTGCCGTTTCTCACTTTGTGGGACGTGTCGACGATGTTGACCGCGTACATGTCGGCGATCACCTTGAGCTGCTTCAGAGGAACAACACGGTCTTCGTAAACCGTGTCGAGCGCGTCATCGCTGTGTCTCGCCGTCCTCAGACCCAGCACCCCGATACTGACCATGAATATGGCCATGAGTGCGACAAGGAAATACAGGCGCTTCGCTATCGTCATGGTAAACATGTCTCCTCCTCCGTGTCCATCCGGGTCGTGATCAGCGACTTCGGACGAACAATATGTTGCAAAGCTTGTAAACGTATTATTTCAAGCGGCGGACGGAAGGTCAATCGGTAGTAGTACGTATTTTCGGGCGGCAGGAGGATACGCGGAAATACCGGGGCAGAACAGCGGGGGCGGCGCGTTCACGCCAGATCGATGATTTTATTTCTGACCGCAAGGTGGATCAACTCAACCGGCGAACCCAGCTTCAGTTTTCGCATGATATTCGCCCGGTGCGTCTCGACGGTGCGCTGGCTGATGAACAGCTTCCCGGCTATCTGTTTGTTTTGGAACCCCTGTGCGATGAGACAGAATATCTGGTGCTCGCGTCTGGTCAGCGTTTGGAGTGATTTATCCCGGAATGAAGCTTCCCGGGCAATCTGCGCATCCGGGGACGGCCCATTCAGCATCCCGCTGACGTAGCGACCGCCGCTCGTAACAGTGATAATGGCATCGATTATCTCGTGTTCCATTGCATTCTTGACCACATAGCCGTTCGCGCCGGACCGTAGTGCCTCCTGGACGTGGAACTCATCGGCATGCATGGATAACATGATGATGCGTGTTCCCGGAGACGACGCTTTTGCCGCCGCGGCAACCTGGAAACCATTCATATCCGGCAGCTTGATGTCAATGACGGCAACCTCCGGATGCAAACTCCTGATCAGATGGACCGCTTCGGCGCCGCTCCCCGCTTCGCCGACAATGCGGTACTGCTCGTTCTCCTCCAGAAGCACTTTCAGTCCCTTCCTCACTACGGGATGATCGTCAACGAGCACGATATTCATGGTATGTTCTCCTTTTTCTCCGAAGACTGCGCTCTTTTCGGACCACCCCGATTTCCGGAGTCAGTCAACGGACAGAGAAACGGGAGAGCGATCGTCAACACGGTACCCTGCCCCCGGGATGACCGGACCGTGAGCGAGCCTCCCAGATCATCGACCCGTTCGCGCATACCGCTGAGTCCCATGGTCCGTCCTTGTTCAAGCGCGGCGTTCACGTCGAATCCCGCGCCCTTGTCCTCTATCGTCAGCCGGACCTCCCGGTCGCTCATGTCCATCCTCACCTGCACCGATTCAACGGCAGCATGCCTGGCTGCATTGGTCAAAGCCTCCTGCACAATGCGGTAGAGAACGGTTTCTATGTCCGCAGGCAGGCGCCTGATCCCGCTGTCGCATGCGAAATCGACAGCAATGCCTGTTTGCCCGGTGTAGCGCTTGAAATGCCACTGCAGGGTCGGAAGAAGTCCGAGCGTATCGAGATGGGACGGCCGGAGGTTGAGAGAAAGATCGCGAACGATTTCCATCAGCCCGTTCAATTCTTCCTGCACGGCAGATAGACCGGAGACGACGGCGGGGTCGCCGGCATTGCGGCGAATGCGATCAAGACTGAGTTTCACGCTGGTGAGCGACTGCCCGACCTCATCGTGGAGTTCGTGGGCGATATGACGCCGTTCCGACTCCCGCGCCTCCATGAGCCGCGCGGAAAGGGTGCGAAGCCGGTTCGTATAGTTCCAGAGCATCTCCTCCGCGTTGACCCGATCGGAGATCTCCCGCTCGAGCGCGGCATTGACCGTACGCAACTCGACCGTACGTTGTGCCACGCGTTCTTCCAGTTCTTCATTCAAATTCCTGATCCTCGCTTCAGCTCTTTTCCGGCCGCTGATATCCAGGAAGGTTCCGACAATTCCTCCCGTATTGCCATGCTCATCCTGGAACACGTCCTTATTGAAAATGACGTCGAGCATCTCTCCCCGGGCATTCTTGATCTGGAACTCGTAGACCTGGTGACCGGGATGTTTGAGCAATTCCTCGTCCTGACGGTGATAGATCTCGGCCAGTTCCGGAGCCCACAGATCGAAGACGGTCTTGCCGACGATATCCTCGGGCGTGAAGCCCGCGATCTTCGAGAATTCCTCATTGCATCCCAGATACCGGCCTTTCGCATCCTTGAAAAAAACCGCCATAGGGGCGGCCCTGAGCAGGGTATTGGTGAACCGAAGCTGCCGTTCGAGTTCGGCATTACCGGCCCGCAGGGTCTTTTCCGCCTGTTTCATCGCGGTGATATTCCGCGCGACATGCGTACAGCCGATCAGGCATCCCTTCTGGTCCCGCAAGGGCGAAACCGTGACTTCATAATAGCCGCCAAGGCGCGCTTCATAGATCTCGGCTGTATGTTCCCGCCCGTCCGCCAAGAGTTTGCTGTGCGGACAGCAGGAATGAGGGACCGGGGTTCCGTGGATCTGTTCATAGCAGATGGTGCCGATGAGGCGATCCCGTTCGAGGCCGAGCCTCTGCGCCATGGCATTATTGACTCTCAGTATCCTGTAACCGGCATCTATAATTGCAACCGAATCGGGAATCGCATCGAAGGTACTTTCCCATTCTCTGCCCGCAGTTATCAGCTCGCGGTCCTTTGTTTCAAGCTTTTTTTGGCTGATATAAGCAAGGCCTGAGAAAGAAACGAACAGGAAGACGAGGAGGAGGTGAAGCATGCTTTCGTGAATATCCCCGCGGAGGACATCAGGGCGAAGCAGGTCAACATGAAGACAGACATCAATACTCAGAAAAAGCACTGCCGAGGCGAGGCTTGCG
>MHDY01000162.1:4491-9080 GCA_001803705.1 Nitrospirae bacterium GWC2_56_14
CGCCGGCTCACTTTCCAGCCACACCAGACGCTCCCGCACAAGTTTCCGGCTCGGGCTGCATACTGCGCAGTTCGCCGGATCTGCTCGCACAGCTCGGGGCATTATGATCTCACGAAAAGAAGTATAGCATATCCTCAACAAAAAACCGGGACCCCATGAGTGAAGTCCCGGTCGCGTAAAGCTGCATGGAACGATCCTATATGTCGTAGTACAGGAAGAACTCGTACGGATGGGGCCGCAGACGGAGCGCGTCCACTTCCTTGGTCCGCTTGTAGTTGATATGCATCTCGATGGCGTCCTTGGTAAAGACGTCGCCCTTCAGCAGGAAAGTATGGTCTGCTTCGAGGTTGTCCAGCGCCTCATCGAGCGAACCCGGCATGGACGGGACCAAGCCAGTTCCTCCGGCGCCATATCTTAGCTGTCTTTGTCCAGCGAATGCCGCCGGTCTTCATGGTCACGACGAATAGAATAAATCTGCCATTGCGAAAGGTTGAAATACTATGATAAGGTATTGCCTCGGGAAAGGAGTTTGATTATTTTTTATGCACATGCCTATTTTTTCGTCACTTTTTATCTTAAAATATCGCCTTTTCCGACACTTGGTCTGCTGAATTAGATCGGTTCTTTTTTTAAAACGGTCAATATTACAAATTGTTAACTTTGCCAACGGCTTGCATTCTGCACATTCTGAGAATGGGCACATATTTTGCTTCTATAGAGTTGTCTTTGCTGCAATTAATTTTGCTAAAACAATTGCAGCTCCAAGAGCTGTATAAAACCACAACACAATGACAAGGAGTGAGAACAAAATGGAGATTTTCGGTAAGAACGTATTCAATCAAGAGGTAATGAGAGAAAAACTGCCAAAGGCTGTTTACAAAAATCTGAAAAAAACCATTGATGAAGGTTTGCCGTTGGACCCCTCCATTGCCGATGTGGTTGCTACCGCCATGAAAGATTGGGCTGTGGAAAGAGGCGCAACACACTTCACCCATTGGTTCCAGCCAATGACCGGTATCACCGCGGAAAAGCATGACTCTTTCATCACACCGACCGACAACGGCATTTTGATGGAATTCTCCGGCAAAGAGCTGATCAAAGGCGAGCCGGATGCTTCCTCCTTCCCGAGCGGCGGTTTGAGGTCCACCTTCGAAGCAAGGGGCTATACTGCCTGGGACTGCACTTCTCCCGCATTCCTCAGGGAAGAAGCGGATGTCATCACTCTCTGCATCCCTACCGCCTTCTGTTCATATACCGGCGAGGCCCTGGACAAGAAGACCCCTCTGCTTCGCTCCATGGAGGCCCTTTCGACCCAGGCGATGCGGATACTCAGGCTCTTCGGGAACAAAAGCGCAACACGGGTAACGTCAACCGTCGGCCCTGAGCAGGAATATTTCCTGATCGATAAGTCCTATTTCCTCGACAGGCTCGACCTGCTGCTGGCCGGCAGGACGCTCTTCGGCGCCATGCCCCCCAAGGGGCAGGAAATGGAAGATCACTATTTCGGCAGCATCAAGGAGAGGGTTATCTCCTACATGAAGGAAGTCAATACCGAGCTCTGGAAGCTTGGCGTTACCGCCAAGACCCAGCACAACGAGGTTGCCCCCGGACAGTTCGAGCTCGCCCCGATCTTCGAAACGACCAACATCGCGACCGATCACAATCAGTTGGTCATGGATGTGCTGAAGCGCATCGCGATCAGGCATGATATGATCTGCCTGCTCCATGAAAAACCGTTTGCCGGCGTGAACGGCTCGGGCAAACACAACAACTGGTCCATGAGCTCCAATGACGGACAGAATCTGCTCGAGCCGGGCCACACCCCGCACGATAATATGCAGTTCCTGACCTTCCTTATGGCCGTCATCAAGGCTGTTGATGAGCATGCCGGTCTTCTGCGTGCGTCCTGTGCGAATGCGGGCAACGACCACCGTCTTGGCGCGAACGAAGCGCCTCCGGCCATCATCTCCATATTCCTTGGCGACCAGCTTGCCGACATCGTCGAGCAGATCGAAAAAGGCGTGGCGACATCGTCGACAAAGAGCGGAGACATGCAGATCGGGGTGACGACGCTCCCCGCGCTGCCGAAGGACACAACCGACCGGAACAGGACCTCTCCCTTTGCCTTTACCGGCAACAAGTTCGAGTTCCGCATGGTCGGCTCCTCCTTCTCCATCGCGGGCCCGAATGTTGTGATCAACACCATCATTGCAAATGCACTCAAGGAATTCGCAGACAAGCTGGAAAAATCGAAGGATTTCTCCGGCGACCTGCAGAAGCTGCTTCAGGAGATCGCCAAGAAGCACAAGCGCATCATCTTCAATGGCAATAACTATTCCGATGCATGGGTCAAGGAAGCCGGGAAGCGCGGCTTGAAGAATATCCCGAACACCCCTGAAGCGCTCAAGGAGCTGGTGACCAAGCAATCGGAAGAGCTGTTCGTTACCCACAAGGTCTTCACTGAGAAGGAATTGCATTCCCGCTACGACATCATGGTTGAGCAGTATAACAAGACGCTCAATATAGAAGCTCTGACAATGATCGACATGGCCAAGCACAAGATCATTCCTGCTGCCGCTTCCTTTGCGGCGAAGATCGCCCAGTCCCTTTCCGCGGTTGCCGCCGTATCCGACAAGATCGATGTGTCGGCTCAGCGGGAGCTGCTGGAGAACGTCTCCACCTTGCTGTCCTCGATGAACAAGAACGTCAAGGCGCTTGAGAAGACCCTTGATGCCACATTGAAGATATCTGACGTAGCTGAACAGGCCGCAGCTTTCAGGAAAAACGTGTTCGCCCAAATGCTCGCATTGAGAGCGGACGGCGATGCGCTGGAAAAGATCATTTCCGCGGACCAGTGGCCCTTGCCGACCTATGCGGAAATGCTGTTCAACCTCTAAAACCCTGCAACAAACAGATGTGAACACAAAAAGGAGCCCGAAACCGGGCTCCTTTTTTTATTGCGATATGAACGCTGACCGTTATCGCGTGACTATGCTGGCGTCAAGAGACAATATTGTCTCTTCTTAAAAATGGTTTTTTTCTTTTGCATTCTTGATCATGATACGCATCACCAGGGCATGAGAAGGGTCGCAAGCGTCATCACGAAGACAGTAATACGATAGCGGCTTCAAGTTCGCAAGAGGTTCCTCCTGCAGAAAAAAAACGGGGCCCGCAATAGCGGGCCCCGGTCAGCATCTGAACGAATGCTGCTCTTAGATGTCGTAGTACAGGAAGAATTCGTACGGATGAGGCCGCAGACGAAGCGCGTCCACTTCCTTGGTCCGCTTGTAGTCGATCCACTTCTCGATGGCGTCCTTGGTGAAGACATCGCCCTTCAGCAGGAAGCCGTGGTCCGCCTCAAGGTTGTCCAGGGCCTCTTCGAGCGAGCCCGGCATGGAGGGGACCGAGGCCAGTTCTTCGGGAGCCATATCGTAAATATCCTTGTCCAGCGGCTGACCCGGATCGATCTTGTTCTCGATGCCGTCGAGGCCCGCCATCAGCATGGCAGCGAACGCGAGGTAGGGGTTGCAGGACGGGTCGGGAAAACGGACCTCGACGCGTTTTGCCTTGGGGTTCGCGCTGTACATGGGGATGCGGATCGAGGCCGAGCGGTTCCGGCTGGAGTAGGCCAGGTTCACCGGAGCTTCGAAGCCCGGGGTCAGGCGCTTGTAGGAGTTCATGGTCGGGTTGGTGAAGGCCGCGATCACCTTTGCATGCTTCAGGATGCCGCCGATGTAGTGGAGCGCCATCTGGGACATGCCGGCATACTGGTCGCCGTGGAACAACGGCTTGCCGCCTTTCCATATGGACTGGTGACAGTGCATGCCCGAGCCGTTGTCGCCGAAGACCGGCTTCGGCATGAAGGTCACGGTCTTGTTGTGGCGTTTGGCCACGTTCTTGATGATGTACTTGAAATACATGACCTGGTCGGCGCACTTGACCAGCGGATTGAAACGGATGTCGATCTCGGCCTGGCCGGCGGTGGCAACCTCGTGGTGCTGCCGCTCAACATAGATGCCGACCTTCTGCATCTCCATGCACATCTCGGTGCGGATGTCCTCTTGCGAGTCGATCGGAGGAACCGGGAAGTAGCCTTCCTTGTGGCGCGGCTTGTAGCCCAGGTTCGGCTTTTCATCACGGCCCGTGTTCCAGACGCCTTCGGAGCTGTCGATGTGATAGTAGCCTTCATGGGAGTTCTGGTCGAAGCGGACATCATCAAAGATGAAGAACTCGGGCTCGGGGCCGAAGAAAGCGGTGTCGCCGATGCCGGTCGACTTGAGGTACGCTTCCGCCTTCTGCGCGATGAAACGCGGGTCGCGGGAATAGCGCTCCTTGGTGATCGGGTCCACGATATTGCAGATCAGCGACAGCGTCGCATACTGGGTGAAGGGGTCCATCACCGCCGTTTCCGGGTCCGGCACCACGAGCATGTCGGACGTATGGATAGACTGCCAGCCGCGGATGCTCGATCCGTCGAAGCCGAGACCTTCCTCGAAGATGCCCTCGGTCAGTTCGTCCACGGGCACGGAAAAGTGCTGCCACAATCCCGGGAAATCCATGAACTTGAAATCCACCATCAACGCCTTGTT
>MHDY01000163.1 GCA_001803705.1 Nitrospirae bacterium GWC2_56_14
GATCGCAGCGGGACCGGCCACGATTGCCGAGCTGCTCCTCACGATCGCGAGGGAGCACCCTGCCCTTTCCAGCCTGCTTTCGCAGGGACGGGTCATGACCGCCCTGAACCATGAGCTGGTGAAACCCGATGCGCGCATCAAGGACGGCGATGAAGTGGCGCTGATGCCGCCCTTCTCCGGCGGCGGCAGCGCTGCGGGGCAGATCCGCATCCAGCATGAGTTGTTCTCGCTTGACGAAGAAATTGACCGACTGAAGCGCTCATCCAACGCCATCGGGGCCATCGTCACGTTCCTCGGCACCACCCGCGACATCTCGCGCGGCACCGAAGTGTCCCAGCTCCAGTTCGAGCATTACCCGGGTATGGCGGAGAAGCAGCTTGCGGAGATCAGGGAGCGGGCCATGAAGGAGCTGGGGGCGATCGATGTAACGATCATTCACCGTGTAGGGACAATACCGGTGGGAGAGAACATTGTGCTGATCGCAGCCGCCTCAAGCCATCGCGACGAGGCCTTTAAGGCATGCCGGTTCTGTATTGACGAGTTAAAACGGATCACGCCCATCTGGAAACGGGAAACAACAAAGGACGGGGAGGTCTGGGTGGAGGAACATCCGTGAAGCAGAAGCCAGGAGTCAGTAGTCAGGAGCCAGAATTAAGTAGAAAAACCAGAAGCGAAGCCCGCGAATTTCTCCTGGCTCCTGACTCCTGGCTTCTGAATTCTGAGATTATTGTTTCTTCGCTGCTTTTTTTCCGCTTTTCAAAAACACCACGCAGGTCGTACAATCGTTCTCCATACGGCAACGGGTCGTTTCCCAGCAGGGCTTGCCCTTGTCCGTAAAGGCCGTGCAGACCACCCGCCGTTCGTCGGGGCACTCCTTGATGTCCCAGCAGGGCGCGTAGTCAAGGAGCTTCTTGATGCCTTCGATGCTGATCTTCTTTGTGTGGATCAGCTCCCGGATGCAGCGCAGCCACTTGATGTCGTTCTCGGTATACAAGCGGTTCCTGCGCTCGCGCGTCGGCAGGATCAGGCCGTGCTTCTCGTAAAGCCGCAGGGTCTGCGCGGTCGTTCCCACCAGTTTCGCCGCCACACCCATGGTGTAAAGGGGAGCATCTTTGTCTTTGAGAATATCCAGGCTATCCACTACCATAGGTTTTTTATTCTCTCCCAGAAAGTAACCGAATATGAGGTCAGGAGCGTCATGCTGTTCGTGATAAGCAGGAGCCCCATAATGATCAGAATAACGCCGCTGATGATCTTAACCGCCTTTAAATGCGGCTTCAACTTGCGTGAGTGCGTCAGGAACTCGCCGATCGCCAGTGCGGAAAGAATAAAAGGAATGCCCAGGCCGAGCGAATAGAACATGAGCAGCACCATGCCCCTGCCCAGGGTGTCGGCTTCCATGGCAAGGGTCAGTACCGATCCCAGGAACGGCCCGGTACAAGGTGTCCAGCCTGCGCCGAAGATCATCCCCACGATGACCGTGCCGATATACCCTGCAGGCCGGGTCTTGAGCTGCAGCCTTGCCTCACGCTGCAGGAACGGGATGTTTATCACGTCCATGACAAACACGCCCATGATGATGATCAGGACGCCGCCGACGACCCTGATGACATCCAGATACTGGGTCAGGACCTGGCCCATGAAGCTCGCCGTGGCGCCCAGCAGCACGAAAATGATCGAAAACCCGGCCACGAATGCCAGCGAATGCCGCAGGGTGGTCCGCACGTTCTTTTTTTGCGCGTCCTGGCTCACCAGCTCTTCATAGCTGATGCCGGTGATGTAGGAAACGTAGGAAGGGATGAGCGGGAGGATGCACGGCGAGGCGAATGACACCAGACCCATGAGCAGCGAGAACATCAGAGCATACAGCGTCAATCCCTGAGAAAGGTCCATGAATCAAACTCCCTTATAAGCCGTGGAAAAGATGAGTGGTGCATCATACCAAAGCTTAATCCGGTGAGTCAAGGAAAACTTTTATAAACTGTGGTTATATATCAGTTGCCGCTGCGTTTTGTAACGATTGGTCCGGCGGACTGAACGTATTTAGAACGGCCGAACAGCCATTTTTTTATTGACAGAATCTGCCTATTTTTAGTATTCTTGCAGTCCCACAGAATACTTTCAGAGGAGGCATTTGATAACAATGTATATAGACCAGCCTGTACGCCATTTTATGGACAAGCTTGCCAGCAAATCTCCGGAACCGGGCGGAGGCAGCGTGGCAGCGCTCACGGGCGCGCTTGGCGCGGCACTCGTCAGCATGGTGGCAAATCTGACGCTCGGCAAGGAAAAGTACAAGGACGTGCAGCCGCAGATCGAGGCTCTGCTCGCGGAATCGGAAAAACTCCGAACGGAGATGCAGGACCTGATCCAGAAAGACACCGAAGCCTACGGCGCGCTGTCCGCCGTATACAAGATGCCGAAGAACACGGACGCGGAAAAGGCGGCCCGGACGGCAACCATGCAGGAGGCGCTTAAAAAAGCCTGCCAGGTGCCTTTCGAGATCGGGATCAAATCGCTGGAGGTCGCGAAGCTCGCTGAACGGGCCGCCGACATCGGCAACGTCGGAGCGGTAAGCGATGCCGGCGTGGCGGTGCTGCTCGCCCAGGCCTGCGCCCAGAGCTCGGCGCTCAACGTCAAGATCAACGTCAACAGCATCAAGGACGAAGCGTACAACAAAGAAACCTGGACGCGCATGCAGGACGTGCTGAAGCAGGTGGCGGCACTGGAAAAGAGCGTGATGGAAACGACGTATAAAAAGATGGGGTAGTATGGAGCAAGCCGACCGTGGCGTAAGTGACGGCAACATGGTTGCCTCGGTCCAAATTTATAAAATGTAAAATGGAGAAGAATACCATGGCGGCAAAACTATTGACGGGCAAAGAAGTGGCGCAGAAGATGGACCAGGACATTCAGAAGGACGTCCTGGAGCTCAAGGCAAAAGGCATCAATCCGGCGCTTCGGATCATGATCGTGGGCGAAGCGGAAGATTCCGTCTATTACGCGAACAGCGCAAAGAAGATGGCCGAAAAGAACGGCATCCTCTGCGAGATCGAACAGCTTGCCGGCACTCTGAGCCAGGACGAGTTCGTGAACATCCTGAAACAGCGGAATGCCGACAAGAACATCCACGGCATCATCGTGATGCGGCCGTTCCCGAAACAGATCAGCGAGGATGTGGTGAAGTATGTGCTTTCCCCGGAAAAGGATGTTGACTGCTTCAACCCGGTGAATGCCGGCAAGATCATGGCAGGCGACATGACCGGCTTTCCCCCGGCGACGCCGCAGGCCGTTATGGAGATGCTCCGGTTCTATGAGATCCCCATGTCGGGCAAAGATGCGGTGGTCATCGGCCGCTCCATGGTCGTCGGAAAACCTATGTCCATGCTGCTCCTGGGAGAGAACGCCACGGTCACGGTCTGTCATTCGAAAACAAAGGACCTGCCCGGCGTATGCAAGCGGGCCGATATCGTCGTGGCAGCCATCGGCAGGGCAAAGATGATCACGGCGGATTACATCAAACCGGGCGCCACAGTCATGGATGTAGGCATCAATCCCGAAGGCGATAAGTTCGTCGGCGACGTGAACACCGAGGCGGTCAAGGAAGTCGCCGGGGCCATCACGCCGGTCCCGGGCGGCGTCGGCACGGTCACGACCCGCGTACTGTTGAAGCACGTGGTAAAAGCGGCGAAGCTGCAGAATCAGTAAGGCAGGGTGCAGGGTCCGGGGTCCAGGGGTCAGGAAAACCTGGACTCAGGAGATATATCCACCGTTCCAAACAAGACAAACCGGAAGGCTTCGTGCCTTTCGGTTTTTTTTATTACACTTTGTCGATGGTCTTGTAAGAAGTTCCCAGTGCTGTCATTGCGAGGATCGCCTTTAGCCTGGACAAGATCGTGTAATGACTGATGGTCTCGTAAGAAGTCTCCTCTGCCGTCATTGCGAGGAGCGGAGCGACGCGGCAATCTCGTTTTTTCAGGCGGTTACAAACTGCGAGATTGCTTCGCTTTGCTCGCAAAGACGGCTTAAAGAACTTTTTTACGAACACATCAATGACTGGATTCCCGTTTGCACGGGTTTGACGGTATCTGCAGATTTTCGATTTCCTACAAACTCATCATTTTTCCCAATTCCCAAAAACGTAACAAAAAAAACTTGACAGAACATGCCGGACGCTATATAAATATTCAAGATACAAATGCATGTGGATGCGCTTTTCTGCAACTCTTATTATGGGAGGTGGTTAAGGACTTCAACGTAGAGATGTCATGAATGCTTTTTTCAGTTCTGCTCCATTTTTTGTAGATTCAAAATTCGAATTATAAAAGGAGAGACTAAGATGAAAAGACTTGTTATTATCGCATTAGCACTTGTACTGGTAGCCGGTATCGGAATCGGAACTGCATCAGCGGCAAACAGCCTGGAGCAGGGCAACATAAGCATCGGCGTGGGAATGGGAGACAGCTATTTCAACCATAGCAATGAGTTCGTCTCTGGTGACATTATGAACCTTAGTGCTCGGTATTTAATCACAAAAGACCTTGCTATCGTAGGCGGATTCGGATTCGAAGTCGGTGGCGGTGATATCGATTCCACGTATTTCAGCTTCACCGGCGGTGTGCGGAAATATCTGTCGACTGCTGATTTCGCGCCTTTTGTCGGAGGACAGCTTACTTACGCCGCTTATGAAGAAGAGAACAACCTGGGCGTTACGACTGTCGATCAGAGCCTCATTGATCTTTCCGCAATGTTCGGCGCGGAATATTTCGTGGGTCCTAAGTTCAGCCTCGAGGGTTCAGTAGGCATTGGTTTTGGTCAGTTCAATGACGACGTCAACGTCAACAGCGATAGGACCGTTTTCGGCACCCGTTCCGTAGGTGTGAAGGCGAATTTTTATTTCTAAACAGGCCTGAAACGCTGCTTCAATTTATAACCCGGAAAGCTTAAAGCTTTCCGGGTTTTTTTATGCCTGCATGTTCGTCAGTCTGAAAGTGATGGATGGAGAAGCGTAAGGGCGGGAACTATTCAGATTGAAGGCTGATGGTCTCGTAAGAAGTCTCCTCTGCCGTCATTGCGAGGAGCGGAGCGACGCGGCAATCTCGTTTTTTCTGGCGGTTACGAACTGCGAGATTGCTTCGCTTTGCTCGCAAAGACGGCTTAAAGGACTTTTTACGAACACATCAAGGTTGATACAGTCGCGAAAAATCGAATTGCCGCATATTCCGTCATTCCCGTGCAAACGGGAATCCATTCTTTACGAACATATACTTGACCACTGGATACCCCCCCCGTTTTCACGGGGGCAAGTTTATCCCCGCGGAAGCGGGGACGGGTATGACGATTTTCTATGAGGCCAACAATGTTGGAAAGCTGAAGCCTGTAAAGAATAGAAACATAGACATCTGAAAAATCAGTGCTCTTGAATTTGGCTATTATGCTTCGCGGTTATCTTTCCCGAACAATCCTCAGCCTTCAGCCTCAACACCTGAATACCACGGCACCTCAATGTTCTTTCCCTCGATCTACCCAAAAAAAACCCCCGGGAAGGAATTCTTCCCAGGGGTTTTTCGTATGCTTGACAACCCTGCCGGGTTCACCCGGCCTGGCATCGAACTACTTTTAGAACTTGAAGCTCAACACAGACTGGATCGCACGTGCCGCATCTGCATCCTTGG
Source organism: Nitrospirae bacterium GWC2_56_14 (assembly GCA_001803705.1). Taxonomy (GTDB): domain Bacteria; phylum Nitrospirota; class UBA9217; order UBA9217; family UBA9217; genus GWC2-56-14. Next base: position 5,676 of record MHDY01000163.1, read on the forward strand.
TCGGGGACCTGTAGGCATCACCCGGCATGAAGTAACCGATCGTGGTGTTCCAGGTCAGGTTCTCGTAAAGCTTCCAGTTGATCTTGGCATCGACTTCCAGACCGAGGTCGCTGGATACCTCTGCAGGAGCTGTTGGATGTAAAGCGACCTTCTCAGTTGCCTGAAGCATCCATACATCTGCGCCGATCATGAGGTTCTTGGACGCGTTGAAGGCGGCGCCCAAGCTGATTGCCGTGGTGTTGCCGAAACCCGTGCCAGTGGACTTAAAGGACTGCTGCTCTGCGGTCCTGACGAGGTATTCATACACAAGGGTGTAATGCACATCGGCATCCATGAGCGCAATATATTCCTTAAAATCACCCGATGTGTCCGTGGCGCTCACACCGCTGCCGCGTGCAAGAGTTGCATTGAGCGTGACGGGATCCATTGCCATATTCGCCTGCAGAACGATCTGGTTGCCCTTGAACTTAGCCTTGCTTAAATTGTTAAACGTGGCATCGCCCATCTGCATATCAACTTCAGCATTCAGCTTTACCGGACCGACTTTGCCGGAGAAATGCAGTCCGACGTTCTGCAAATCAGCATTGATAACGGTTACGCCGGGGCCAAGACGAGTGCCATAGAAAGAGGTAAACGCCTTGCCATCGCGGTCATTGACCGAGGTAACATTGATACCCCCTGACATAGTGTCGCCCATCTTGTACGTTGCAACGAATGCATAGGCATCCGTGTCGTCCGACAGCCAGGTGTTGTTCTCTGCAACCTTGATATTGACAATACCGAGATGGAGCGCATCGATGTCCGTATATACCACCCATGCGTCTGAGCCGTACTTCATGGCACGGAAGAACCAAGCATTGCCGAGCTGCAGGAGCATATGGCCGGCCTTGATACCGACCGGTGCTCCCGGTACTTTAAAGCCGATCCACGCTTCGCGGAGCTTGAGGCTGGGACCAGCTACCGGCGTTGCTGTTCCACTGGATACGAGCTGTCCATTGCCCTGTGCTGTTTCAAACCTGCCCCAGGTGTCCCAGTCGTTTTCCATGCCGATACGGCCGCTCAGGGCATCGCCGGCTTTGGCGTCAATATTCAAGCGTACCCGCTCCTGGGTAAAGTTCTTGTTATCACCTAAAGCTGAATCCTCGTTCAGGTCCATGTTCACAAAGGACCGCATGAGCATTTCGATGCTGCCGTTCACCGAAACATCGGCGGCGAACGCCATGGTGCTCATACAGGTCATTGCTACGATTACCAGTACTACCAAAAACTTCTTCATCGTTTATCCTCCTATTTAGGTTTTGTCCCAGCTCGCCGGAACAGTTAGCACATCCATGTATTGTGGTATTGTGTGAAGTTACGCTTCAACTGCTTTCGCTGAAATACGACGGTATGAGGTCAGCTCACCCCCCCTTTCGCTCTGGAGTATGGATCTGGAATGAATACAACCGAGCAGACTCAATTTCCAAGAACAACTCATGTAAACTTTAAATTTGAACGTTTGAGAGGGAATCGAAGTGGAATATCCCGCGAGACGGCCGGAGAGACCGGCGCTCTGCTCGGGAAATAAGCGGGTGCGATCGTGATATGTAGGTCTGATAGTGGTTATCATAGGTTGATCGAGTGCAACTGCCACTATTACAAACTACATGAAGCTCGATGCCGAGGAAATGCCGCAACTGATTGTGCGCTTTAGAACATTGGTATAAGCTGGCAAACTATACCAAAGTGGTATATTCAAGTCAAGACTTTTT
>MHDY01000164.1:0-1273 GCA_001803705.1 Nitrospirae bacterium GWC2_56_14
CTATCAAGGGCATCGCAAAACACCTCTGCAGCGAAGGTGACAATATGAACCTGTTCAACATCGCCGACCGCATCGAGATGGTCATGAAGCGCGAAAAGAACATGTTCTCGAACCTGGACTGGTATTCCGCCGTGACCTATCATCTGCTGGGTGTGCCGACCCCGTTGTTTACGCCCATTTTCGTGATCTCGCGCACCACCGGCTGGGGCGCTCATATCATCGAGCAGCGGATCGACAACAAGATCATCCGTCCGTCGGCGAACTATACAGGGCCCGAGGACCGGAAGTATGTCCCGATGAAGGAAAGACAATAAGGCAGGGTCCAGGGGCCAGGGTTCAGGGTACAGGGGGTGTGATCCGAAAAGCCGGAACAAAAGATCGAACCTGAAGACGTCTCTCGCAATGGCCGATGAACGGGCCACTCTGAGCTCGCAAAGGACGCCAAGAAAACCTATAAGTCGTGGGGTTTAAAGACGAAATGATTTGACCTTTCTTTGCGCGCTTGGCGACTTTGCGAGAAAATTCCTGCCTTTTTTAAATTAAGGTTGCATCCGTCGTTACTAAACTACAAATACATAAGGGGTTAATATGAGCTCTCATATCTCGAACGTTCGTCCCGATCCTGACAAAGTCCTGGTCGATATTGCTGATTATGTTCTTGGGTATAAGATCGCTTCCGACGAGGCTTTTGAAACAGCGCGGTACTGCCTCATTGATACGCTTGGCTGCGGGATCGAAGCGCTGGGCTACCCGGCTTGTACGAAACTGCTGGGGCCCATCGTTTCCGGAACCATTGTTCCCCATGGGGCAAAGGTGCCGGGCACGCAGTTCCAGCTCGACCCGGTCCAGGCGGCGTTCAATATCGGCGCCATGGTGCGCTGGCTCGATTTCAATGATACCTGGCTCGCTGCCGAATGGGGCCATCCCTCGGACAATCTCGGCGGCATCCTAGCTACGGCGGACTGGATCTCTCGCACGCGTGTCGCCAATGGGCAGGAACCGCTTTCCATGAGGACCGTGCTGGAGGCCATGATCAAGGCGCACGAGATTCAGGGGATCATGGCGCTGGAGAACGCCTTTAACCGCGTGGGCCTCGACCACGTGGTGCTGGTGAAGGTCGCCTCGGCAGCGGTCTGCGCCTGGCTCATGGGCGGCAGCAGGGACGAGATCATCAATGCAGTTTCCCAGGCCTTCGTGGACGGCCAGTCGCTGCGCACCTACCGTCATGCGCCGAACACGGGCTCGCGCAAGTCCTGGGCGGCAGGCGACGCAA
>MHDY01000164.1:1375-16392 GCA_001803705.1 Nitrospirae bacterium GWC2_56_14
AAGGAAAAGAGTTCGTCTTCCAGCGGCCTTACGGCTCTTATGTGATGGAGCAGATCCTGTTCAAGATCTCCTTCCCTGCGGAGTTCCATTCCCAGACCGCTGTGGAATGCGCCATGACGCTCCATGAAAAACTGAAAGACCTGGGCAAGAGCGCCGGGGACATCAAAAAAATAACCATCCGCACCCACGAAGCAGCCATGCGCATCATCGATAAAAAAGGCCCGCTCAGCAATCCCGCGGACCGCGACCATTGCATCCAGTACATGGTCGCCGTGCCGCTCATCTTCGGCAGGCTGACCGCCGCGGATTACGAGGACAGCGTTGCTGCTGACCCGCGCATCGACGCGCTGCGCGATAAGATCGAATGCATTGAGGACAAACAGTTCACCAAGGACTACCATGACCCGGAGAAGCGCTCCATCGCCAACGGACTCACTGTCGAGCTCACGGATGGGACGCGCCTTCCCGAGGTGCTGGTGGAGTACCCCATCGGCCATCGCCGACGGCGCAAAGAAGGCATGCCGGTGCTGGTGGAGAAGTTCAAGACCAATCTGGCCAGACGATTTCCTGCGAAGCAGCAGAAGGCGATTCTGGACAACAGTCTGGACAGGTCACGACTGGAAGGCATGGCGGTCAATGAGTATGTTGATCTGTTCGTAATATAACGTAACACCAAAGCCAAAAGGCGTCTCTCGCAAAGCTCGCAAAGGACGCAAAGAAAACCTTAAGGAAATCTTTTTTGGTTTTTAATCCAGAAGCAAGCACTTAGCTTTTGATCTTCTTGGCGACCTTTGCGAGCTTTGCGAGAAACATTTTTGCCTGGTTGTTTTTCTTGATTCTTCCATTGCTAATCCTAACTTTAGCCCTCGCACAAAACCCCTTGACTGCGATATGCCGAACTCATTATAGTATTCCGGAGCTTTGATATTGTGCGTTCCAACCACGCGGCATTCGTCCGTGGATATGTCGGCATCCGTCAGGCGGGAGGAATATCATGGGGAAGTATGAGGAGATGTTTCAACGGAGCATCAAGGACCCTGAAGGCTTCTGGGGAGAGGCCGGCCAGGCAATTACCTGGAGCAAGAAATGGGACAAGGTCCTGGACGATTCGAACAAACCCTTCTACCGCTGGTTTACCGGCGGAGAGATGAACACCTGCTATAATGCGCTGGACCGGCATGTTGAATCAGGCCGCGGCAGCCAGGTGGCGATCATCTATGACAGCCCGGTAACGAGCACGCTCCAGAAGATCACCTATCAGCAGCTGCTTGACCAGGTTTCGCGGTTTGCCGGCGCGCTCAAGGGCCTGGGCGTGGGCAAGGGCGACACGGTCATCATCTACATGCCCATGATCCCCCAGGCGGCGATCGCCATGCTTGCCTGCGCGCGTTTGGGAGCGGTCCACTCAGTTGTCTTCGGCGGGTTCGCGCCGCATGAGCTGGCGATCAGGATCGACGATGCCAGGCCGAAGGTCATCATCACGGCATCTGGGGCCATCGAAGGAAAGAAGACCCTGGAGTACAAGCCCATGCTGGACCGCGCCATCGAACAGGCCGGCTACAAGCCGCAGAAGAGCATCATATTCCAGCGCTCCTTCGTGAAGGCAGCCATGACCGAAGGCAAGGACCTTGACTGGGACGAGCTCTTGAAGAACGCTCAGCCCGCAGGCTGCACGCCGGTCAAGGCGACCGACCCGCTCTACATCCTCTACACCTCGGGCACGACGGGCAAGCCCAAAGGCGTGGTCCGGGACAACGGGGGCCATGCGGTGGCGCTTCGCTGGAGCATGGAGTACATCTACGGCGTGAAGCCCGGCGACGTGTACTGGGCCGCGTCGGACGTGGGCTGGGTCGTGGGACATTCCTACATTATCTACGCGCCGCTGCTCACCGGTTGCACCACGATTATCTACGAAGGAAAGCCTGTCGGCACGCCGGATGCCGGGGCCTTCTGGAGGGTCATTTCCGAGCACAAGGTGAAGGTGATGTTCACCGCGCCCACGGCGTTCCGCGCCATCAAGAAAGAGGACCCCTGGGGTGAGTTCATCGGGAAATACGATCTCTCGGCATTCAAGTATCTTTTCCTTGCCGGCGAACGGCTCGATCCGGACACCTATCATTGGGCGCACGACCTGCTCAAGAAGCCGGGGATCGACCATTGGTGGCAGACCGAGACAGGCTGGCCCATTACGGCGAACTGCATGGGCATCGAAGAGATGCCGATCAAGCCGGGTTCCTCGACCAGGCCGGTGCCGGGGTTCGCGGTCACCATCTTGGACTCCAATGGTAAAGAAGTGGGGCCCAAGGTGACCGGCCTGGTGACGATAAAGCTTCCGCTCCCTCCAGGAACGCTTCCGACCCTGTGGCAGGCCGACGACCGGTTCCTCGAATCCTATCTCAAGGTCTACCCGGGCTACTATTTTACCAGCGATGGCGGCTACATCGACGAGGATGGCTACGTCTATATCATGGGCCGGGTGGACGATGTGATCAACGTGGCCGGTCACCGGCTCTCAACCGGCGAAATGGAAGAGGTGGTCTCCACGCACAAGGACATTGCGGAGTGCGCGGTCATCGGCGTACATGATGGGCTCAAGGGGCAGGTGCCGGTGGGGCTCTGCGTGCTGAAGGCCGGCGTGAATAAGAGCGAGGAAGAGATCAGGAAGGACCTTTCATCGATGATCCGGGACACCATCGGCCCCATCGCGTCATACAAGGAGACCTGCGTGGTGAAACGGCTGCCGAAGACGCGCTCCGGAAAGATCCTGCGCGGCACCATGCGCAAGATCGCCGACGGCGAGGCCTATACTATGCCGTCCACTATCGACGACCCCGCGACGCTGGGCGAGATAGAAGAGGCCTTGAAAAAGGCGGGGTATGCGCATAAGCAGTAGCTGGGAAAGGTCAACGGCGTCTCTCGCAAAGTCCGCAAAGCTCGCAAAGGAAACCGTGAGGGATGCCCTGCTATTCCGGTTTTCCATCACCCTTCTCTCTTCTGGACTTTTTCGATTGCCTGTAGTGGTGTTTTCCTGACGACTAAACGTTGTCGCTAACTGCGGGGTGCTGATGGGGCTACCGAAAGAGATTGCCGGGCTGGTCGAACACTTTGAGCGAAACCGCGACGATTACAAGTCCGGCAAGTACAATGAAGCGCAGCTCAGACAGATGAAATATTTCTATGGTGAAAACGCGCTGAGGTATGTTAGAATTACACGACACAACAGGAGGTGGCAATATGGCACAGGTAAGAGAGCAAGTGATTGAGCTAATAAAGTCCCTTCCCGAAGATGCAACCCTGGAGGACATTCATTATCACCTCTATGTTCGGGAAAAAGTGGAGCATGGCCTGAAAGCAGTTGAAGAGGGGCGTTTTATATCGCAGGAAGAAGCTGAAAAAAGGGTAGAGGGATGGCTAAAGTCGTCTGGACAGACCCGGCGCTAAACGATCTTCAGAACATTATTGAGTATATTGTCAAAGACTCCGTTGTCTATGCCGAGCGATTCGGCATGCGCGTAGTTCAGGCGCCGCGCATACTTCAACAGTCCCCCCTGCTGGGCCGCGTGGTCCCCGAATTCAGCGATCAATCCATCCGAGAACTCATCTATGGGTCTTATCGCATCATTTATAAAGCGACCGACCAGATGTGCTCGATTGTCGCCGTTATCCATGGCAGCAGAGATATCTTGAAACATTTAAAACCTGGTGATTGGAATATAGAATAGAAGTGCGCGGGGAACCAATTGGGTTCGCGTTTTAAATTGAATAATCGCAAAAAGCCGCTGGAAGACTTCCAGCGGCTTTGCTATTCAATGGAATGAAGCTTAGGTGCTCTTCAAATACTCCAGGATCTTTTCCCGGATGGTCTTGAAGATCATATCGAACTTGGCCTCATCGTTCTCGAGCAGCGTGATCCGGAAGCCCTTGAGGTTGCAGTTAAAGCCCGTGAGCGGCACCACGCAGATGCCGGTCGTGGCAAGCAGGTAATAGACGAACCGCTTGTCCAGCGCCACGCCATTGGTGATCTTTTCGACCAGCTCCTTGACCGCCTTGTCCTTCACAGGCAGCGACTGTTTGGCGTTCAACACGCCTTCTTCGAACATCACGGTCATGTAGAATGCGCCGTTCGTCCGGTTCACCACGATGCCCTTGATGTCCTTGAGCTTGTCATAGGCGGTATTGGAGCGCCATTCGTATTTCTTGTTCCGCGCCGCAACGTGCCCCGGAAAGCGCTTGTCGCTGAAGATCCTGGGGATCACGGTCTGCGGCAGCGTGGTGGAGCAGACCTCGAGCATCTTGTTGTCCAGGATGCTCTTCACGTACTTCGCGAACACGGGGTCGTTCTTCTGGTTATAGACCTCGATCCAGCCGCAGCGCGAACCCGGCCAGGGAAGTTCCTTGGAAATGCCCTTCATGGAAATGCCGCAGACATCGCCGATCACTTCCGCCAGCGGCACGGCCTTTTTTCCGTTATAGGCCATGTTGATGTAAATCTCGTCGCAGACCACGAACAGGTCGTACTCCCGCGCCATGGCCACGATCTCCTGCAGCACTTCCTTGGGATAGACCGCGCCCGTGGGGTTGTCGGGATTGATGATGAGGATTCCCGAGATCGCCGGATTGTACTTCACCTTCATGCGCAGATCGTCCAGGTCCGGGTACCAGAGGTTCTTCGGGTCCAGGTTGTACGAGATGTATTCGGCGCCGGCATGGGAGGCCTCGGCGGAGGAATGGGTGCTGTAGGCCGGGCTCGGCCCGATCACGCGGTATTCCTTCTTGAGCTGGCCGTAGATCTTGCTGATGGCGTCGCCCAGGCCGTTGAAGAAGATGATGTCCTCCTTCGTGATCTTGACGTTGCCGTTCTTGTTCGACAGCTGCGCCAGAAATTCGCGCGTGGCCTCCATGCCCTTGGTGGGCGAATAGGCGTAGGTTGCGTCCTCGCGGTTTGCCTCGACCACGATCTCCTTGATCCAGTCGGGGATCTTTTCGCCCTTCTGGACCGGGTCGCCGATGTTCTCCCACATGATCTCGACGCCGAGCTTGCCGAACTCCTTGGCAACGGCGACGATCTCGCGGATCTCGTATTTCAGTTCATCGGCGCCCAGTGAAACTATGTTATTTCTCATGCTATGCCCCCACCCCGGACAAGTGGATCAACATCCTCGACAGGATTACAGGATAAAATCCGATAAAAACACTTCGTCCCGAAAATCCTGTCAATCCTGTTATCCTGTCCAAAAGGTCTATTTTTAGATGCAGTCTTTTTAAAAACACGTCATATTACCAAAAAAAACGTTCCTGAGTAAAGCGAATTATTGCCTTGGGCGAAAAAATCAGCCATTTTTGAGCTTTTCGTTCAAATATTCCCGGACCGCATCCACGGCATCGGCGATATCGTCCGTCTTGGGGAGGGTCAGGGCAAAGCGGTCGATATAGCTCCGCTGGGCCACGATCCGGAAGGAGGCCGGGAAATTCAGGTCAAAGATCCAGGCCAGCTGGAGCAGTTTGAAGTCGGTCAGCGTTTTTAGCGACGACAGGAGCACGAGCTTGCGCTGGTGAAGGTTCGTCAGGATCTCAGGTGAATACTCCGGGATGTCCGGCAGCCCGAGCCCCACGGCGGTCGCCTGGTCTGCTTTTGGCTGCGCGTAGTATTCAAGGAAGACCCTCCAGATATCGAGCTTGTCCGCATCGCGGATCATTTTTACGTACTGCAGCAGGTTCCGGTCGAGTTCCTTGGGGATGGCCAGCACGTTGTGCAGGGTCACGGCGCGGACGATGAGGTCCTGCTCCTCTTTCGGCAGGTTGCCGAGCGCCGCGGTCTCGATCAGCACTTTTGCGCCCAGGGCCGCATGGTTCACGGAGATGCTGTCCTGGAACGTCTTGTACTGCTGATACTGGGGGAACCTGCCGATGTCGTGGAACAGGGCAATTGCCTCAGCGATCATGGCCCGCTGGTCGTCGAGCTCCAGGTCCTGCGCGATCACAAGCATGTTGGAGCAGACGTCATCCGTATGCTTCCGCTTGACGTCGAAGTTCTTCTGGTCCTCCTCGAGGTCGGAAGAAAAAGAGGCGCAGTACATCGAGAACCAGGTTTTGAAGGCGTTCAGATCGTCGCGTTTCATAAGGGTTTTGTGGCCATAGTACTGCAACAGGCGCAGGCCGTCAAGGTCGTTCTGGTGTAGCAGGTAGGTAGACTGAAGGCAGAAGTTCAGGCGGGTAGACTGAAGGCCGAAAGGCTGAAGTAAAAAGATAAAAGATGGTCAATATAAATGCAAAACCAGCGTGGTCAAACATCTTGCCTTTTCCGCCTTCAGCCTTCAGTCTTATAACCTTCAATCTGAATAGACAACCGCATTGACAGTCCCATTGGCCTCTGTTATGATTTTCTTTAGCCCAGGGAGGGGCTCACGCATGAAAAAACTTTTCATACTGTCCGCGCTCGTTCTGCTATCATCTGCAACAATGTTGTTCGCTGCTTCACCGAACATGCAGGAAGGCAAGTGGGAGATCACCATGGCCATGAAGGTCGAAGGCGTGCCCTTTCCCATGCCGCCCATGAAGTACACCCAGTGCTTCACCAAAGAGGACGTGAAGGACGGCAACAAAACGCTGCCGACCGGCTCCGACAAGAAGAAGGACAACTGCGAGGTCAAGGACGTGAAGGCTTCGTCTAATTCAACGACCTGGAAGATGGTCTGCAAGGACGGCACGACCGGCAACGGCGAGATCACCTACAAGGGCAGCAGCTATACCTCGACCATGACGCTCGTGTCCAAGGACGGCGGCAAGACCGTCAACAACATCAAGGCGAAAAGGCTGGGCGACTGCAAGTAATACAGGTGCCTCCCCCTTGATGGGGGAGGTTAGGCGGGGGTGATGAGCACGAATGCCGGATACTTCACCCTCCCCTTCGTCCCCTCCCATCGAAGGGAGGGGAGAGTAAAATCAAGGATGCCCGTAGTTCACGACGGCTAGCTCATTCCGACCCATGGAGGTTCTACGAGAATATGCTGATCCGCAACCTGAAAGACTGCGCAGAATTCATTTCCGGCGACGGCTGCGTGCTGCGCGAGATCCTGCACCCCGACAAGATGGACCTCAAGCTCGGATACAGCCTGGCCCATGCCATCGTGCATCCCGGCGATATCACCAAACCACACCGGCTCAAGACCTCGGAGGTCTACTATATCATCGAGGGCGAAGGCGTCATGCATATTGACGAGGAGACTGCCCTGGTGCGCGCCGGCGCTACGGTCTACATTCCGCCCATGGCCGTACAGTTCATCAAGAACAGCGGGAAGAAGGACCTGGTGTTCCTTGCCATTGTCGATCCTGCCTGGCGGGTGGAGGACGAAGAGGTCCTGACAGGATGTCGTTAAACCGGTAAACGACAGTTGACCACATAAGGCACATAAGTCACTTAATCAAATCACCGGAACGACGAAGTATGTACAAAGCAAGCGCGGTTGTTTTTTGTGAATTCTGTGCATTTTTGTGGCTAACTGTTTTTTAAGTACTGGAGGAGAAGCCATGGATCTTTTTGAAGCCATCAGAACGCGAAGGAGCGTCAGAAAATATCTCGACCGGCCCGTGGAGGAGGAGAAACTGCAGGCCGTTCTGGAAGCGATCCGCTTGTCGCCCTCGTGGTCGAACATGCAGTGCTGGCGCATGGTCGTGGTGAAGGACCAGGCCGTGCGCGAAAAGCTGAGCGAGCTTTCCTATGTGGAGTCTTTCTTCGCTCCCAAGGGGTACCGGACGAACCCGTCAAAAAAGGCGCTTGCCGCGGCGCCGGTGGTGATCGTGCTCTGCGCCGACCCGGCCCGGTCAGGCGAGCTCTGGAACCAGAATTATTATCTCGTGGATGCGGGGATCGCGTCCGAAAACCTGATGCTCGCGGCGCGCGGCCAGGGGCTCGGGACCGTGTTCGTGGGGGTCTATGATGAAGAAAAGGTGAAGGGGCTTCTTAGTATTCCGCCGGCCATCAGGGTCGTGGGCCTGTTCCCCCTGGGCTATGCCGCGGAAGAGAACAAGGAAGGTCCGCCGCGGAAGCCGTTGCAGGACATCTGCTCGTATGAACGATGGGAGCTGAAAGCCAGCACGTAGGGGCGGGTTTTAAACCCGCCCTGCAGGGACGTGTTATTTTTGGATGACTTCAATCCTTAATTCCATCTGTTCTTTCAGCGCCCCCCATTCACCTGCCTGCTCCTTGATCTCTCCGAGGAGCTTCAGTTTGTTCTTAAGTTCTCCCGCTCGCTCTGCTTTGATCGTTGCGAAGAAGACGTTTTTTGATCCAGTGGTTTCCCTCCTTACGATCGAGCCGTTCATCTGAGTTATCGCTTTTTCAACTTCCTTCGCTGCTGCCTCCCTGTCCGTCACCTGGACAATGATCGCAGGCATGGCTTTGTCCGCAACTGCTGCGCCGGCAATGGGTGCGGCGGGAACGGCCGATTTCGCTTTCGCAGCAGCTTCAGGCGGTGCGCCGGTTGCAGTTGTGGCCCGCAGCATCATCATATTCCCGCGGTTTGTTTCTTCTCTGCTTACGACGGACCGATCGTTCTCAGCCGATGCCGAGGAGGTTTCTTTTTTTTCCGCAGGAGCAACCGCCGGCTGCTTTGCTGGTTTTGAAAAGGCGGGTGCAGGCGCTGCTGTTTGGTCTTGGAGCGCCGGAGGCGCAGGCGGCTCGTATGCCTGTTTCATGTCCAGAGCTTTGTATCCCGGCGCCTGCGGCAGTTTCTTTGCGCGACGCGACAGCTGCGTTGACTTTTGTTCCGCTTTCTTTTCAATACCGGATGGAAGCGGCTCCTGAGCAGGTGCATATTCCTCTACCAGCGGGTTCGGTGTCCTCATGGATGGCTGTATGTTCTGATAAATGAACACGGCGGTCACGGCAAGGAACAGAACGCCCACGGCTTCAAGGGGCAGTTTGATATGCAGCGGAAAGAAGAACCGGTGGAACCAGCTCTTCTTCGCGGCCTCGACGCGCACTTTTGCCATGATCTTCTGCGTCATCCAGGCCGGAGGGTCGAGCTCCTCGACGGTCCTGATAACGGCAACGGTCTGCCTGAGCTCTTTGAGCGCGTCGCTGCATCTCTCGCAGGTCTTGAGGTGCTCTTCGATCGCAGTTCTGTCCTCGGGAGAGACAGCGCCGTCGATATACTCGGACAGCATATGCCGGATCTCGTTATGGTTCATTGAGTGCTCCCCATGCTCTTTTCAAACAGTCCTTGACCGCCTCGCGCGCCCGGAAGAGCCGGGACTTCACGGTCCCGGCGGCAACCGTGAGCATCGTGCCGATCTCTTCATAGGAAAATTCCTGGAGGTCTCGGAGCACGATCACCTCCCGGAAGTCCGGTTCAAGCGCCGCAATGCAGTCCTGCACCTTTTCCCGCAGATCGCGCTGTTCCAGCCGGTCCAGGATCGAGGCCTCCTTTGAAGGCGGGTCGGCCATGATCGATCCGTCCCTGGTTTCAATAGGGTCGTTCAGGGAATTGACCTCATGGAACCTGCGCGACCGCACCTGCTTCAGTCGGTTCCGGGCCTGGTTTATGGTGATCGTGGTGAGCCAGGTCGTAAAGCGCGAAGCCCCACGGAATTTCCTGATGTTCCGAAAAGCGGCCACAAAGGCATCCTGCACGATCTCGGACGCATCGTCGTGGTCGCCGGCTATCCTGAAGGCGATGTTGAACATCTTTTTCTGGTGCTTTTGTACGAGCTGTTCGAACGCATCCAGATCGCCCTTTTGGGAGCGCCCCACGAGCTCGGCATCATCGTCCGTCGCCTTTTGCCCGTTCATCCTATTAGACAGCCTGTTGACGTAATTAGTTCCATAGTCGTGAATGATTGTACCGCAAAATGCCGGGAGATACACCAGGAAATACATACCAGTTGTGCTCGGTATTCAGCTGTGATACTATTTAGAGAGGTAAAAAACAAGGCTTTTTGAGGCAAGGAGGCGCCTTATGACCGGAGTCGTGATAATTTACGGGAAACCGGGTTGACCCTATACCGACCAGGCTCGTGCAGCCTACGGTGAGGCGGCTGAGTACCATAATGTGAAACAGGATAAGGCGAGGCTTGCGGAGATGCTGAAACTGACCGGAGGCGTCCGCAACGTTCCGGTGATCGTTGAAAACGGAAAAGTTTCGGTAGGATACGGAGGCTCCTGAGGGGTGTAAGACCCCGGCGGTCGCCGGGAATTTACAGTAACACGAAAGGATGCAATGCAATCACTGGACAAATTCTCGCTTGAGAAGGAAAAGGCGGTGCTGCTCATCGTCGATATTCAGGAGCGGCTGGCAGTGGTGATGGGACAGAAGGACGCGGTGGTGAAGAACAACCAGCATCTGATCGAACTGGCGAAGATGATCGGCATGCCGGTGGTGGTGACCGAACAGTATCCGAAGGGCCTCGGCAGGACCGTGCCGGAGCTCCGGGAAGCGCTCCCCGACTACCGGCCAATAGAGAAAATGACCTTTGATTGCTGCGGCCAGTCGGCCTTCCTTCCGGAGCTGAAAGACCACAACCGGAACACCGTGATCCTTACCGGCATGGAGACGCACATCTGCGTGCTCCAGACCTGCCTCGGACTGCTGAAAGCGGGTATGAACGTTCATGTGGTGCAGGACGCTATCTGCTCGCGCACGAAGGGGAACTGGAAAGCAGGCATCGAGTTCATGCGCCAGGCAGGGGCGGTCATCACCTGCACTGAAACGGTCCTGTTTCAGTTGCTCAAGGTGGCGGGCACTGAGGAGTTCAAAAAGATGTCGCAGAGGATCAAGTAACGGGGGCAGGGTTCAGGGGCCAGGATCCAGGGTGCGGAATTCAAAATGTTTGAAGGGTGAATGTCATGGCTGAAGAACTGATACCTGTTGACGTACAGAACGCCATCAAAGAGACCTTTTTCAAGGAACTGAAGGACGACATTCTGATCGAGGTTTATACCCTCCGCGGGGTGAACGACCAGTTCAACACCGCAACGGTCCAGCTCATCAAGGTCCTGGCGGGGCTGACCGACAAGATCAAGGCGAGCTTCCATGTCGTGGGAGACGAATTGTCGGTAAAGCGCAACGCCCTGCGGTCTCCCACGGTCCTGATAGCGCCGGACAAATACCGGATCCGCTTTACCGGCACGCCGCACGGAGAAGAGGGGCGGTCCCTTCTGGTCACGATCATGATGGCCTCGACGGGCAAGACCATCCTGACCGCGCAGGCCATGGAAAGGATAGCCGGGCTTAAGGAAAAGCGGGACGTTCAGGTCTTTGTGAGCCCCACCTGCCCCTACTGCCCGCAGCAGGTCCTGACGGCCTTTTCCGCGGCTATCGTCAATCCCGCGATGATCTCGGCCGACGCGGTCGAGATCTACGAGAACCAGGACCTGGCGGAAGCGCTCGGTTCGCTCGCCGTGCCGCAGACCTTCATCAACGGCACGTTCACCGGCGCAGGGCTCCAGCCTGAAGAGATCTTTACGGAGACCCTGATGACCTTGAAGGAGCCCGTCTATCTGACCGAAGAGATAACGCCGGGCGAGCCAATCAAAAAAGACCTGGTAATCATCGGCGGCGGCCCGGCAGGCCTTACCGCGGCGATCTACAGCGTGCGCTCGGGGCTTACGACCATTGTTCTCGAAAAGATCGCGCTGGGAGGGCAGGTGGCGATCACGCCTGTTGTCGAGAACTACCCCGGCTATATGCGGATCGGCGGCAAGAGCCTGGTGGACCTTATGGCCCAGCAGGCGGCGCAGTACACCGATATCCATGTCGGCGAGGTCGTGAAAGAGATCACGCGCGAAGCCGACGGTTTTCATGTCAAGACAAGCCGGGCCATCTATATTGCGCGGGGCGTCCTGCTCACGACCGGCGCCGATCCCCGCGTCCTCGGTGTCACCGGCGAGAAGCGCTTCTACGGCAGAGGGGTGAGCTACTGCGCCACCTGCGACGGTTACTTTTTCAAGGACGGCAAGAGGGTGATCGTCGTGGGCGGCGGGAATACGGCAGTGGCCGATGCGCTCTACCTGCACAACCTCGGAGCCAAGGTCACGCTGGTACACTGGCGCGATACGCTGAAGGCCGAAGCGCGGCTGCAGGAAAGTTTAAAACAGACCGGCATTCCCGTGCTCTGGAACAGCGAGGTGCGCGAGGTCCTGGGGGAAAAGATCGTAAAGTCCGTCAAGATCGAGGACAAGACCGAGCGGACGCTGAAGGAGATGCCGATCGACGGCGTGTTCATCGCGATCGGGTATGTGCCGAACAACGAGATCGCAAAGAACCTCGGCCTTGAGCTCGATGCAGAAGGCTACATCAAGGTGGACCTCACCACGATGCGGACGTCCGTGCCCGGCATCTACGCGGCCGGCGACATCACCGGCGGCCTGAAGCAGATCGTCGTGGCAGTGGGCCAGGGTTCGACGGCGGCCATGAGCGCGTTTGAGGATATTTCAGGTATGGTTGGCGATGAGAAGAAGGTTGCGGAAGCGGTGAAGAAGGGGTGACGAGCATACCCGCCACGGAGTTTCGATCAGGCGAACCAATCATCGTATTCAGGTTGCTGTTACTGGAAACTATCTCACAATTGGTTTGCATCAATAATACGTCATGCTCGCGAAAGCGGACATCCAGGAAACCCAGTAAAATGCTGGATTCCCGTTTACACGGGAATGACCGAAAATATCGCTATGATGTAAAAAGTTTGTAGGCTGGACTGAACGCTCCATGTGAAACCCAACGCAGGGGATGCGCAGGAAGGTGAAAAGATGCTTCTGGTCAGGGCCGATGAGGAATGCCCTCAGCGTCGCAGCGGGTTTGAAGGAGAGCGGCCGCATAGTGATCATGAGGAAGGTCAGCTTCGGCAACCGTTCCGACAGCGGACTCAAAAGCCACGGTGTTATCCCTACGCTTGTGCAGACTGCCAGAAGGCAGGGTGTCCATCCACGGGAATTTCTGCACATCCTTCATCCCGCCGATACAGCCACTGCACAAGCCGCGTTGTATAACAATACAGGTTGAAAAGATAACCGTCTCAGTCTCAGAATACAATAACGGCATTATGACTTCCGTGTGTACGAGGAGGAGGGAGCAGAGGGATGCGCTGTCTCTTCGACAGGTCGGAAATGGTGCGGAGTAAAAAGGGCTAAACTGTTACCCTATTTGCTCCTTGGGGAACTTTGGAGAGGACTAAGGGCAGGAAAAAATTTCCTGCCCTTAGCAGATATCATCTAATACTTATTTAATTCCAAAAGACTCATCCGTGCAAGAGCGTTCAAGGCGCCATGTTTGTACCTAAAGCACATGACGAACACTGCAAATTGAAACCGCTGTTCGAATGTGCAGTGTTTCCGTCTACAAGAGCATTAGACATTTGTATACCGCCACCCGCGTTTGCAGTTACGGCATTGTTTTTCACGGTCGAATAGTTTCCTGATATTCCAAGGCCACTGTTAAGGGATACGGTATTATTAATGATTGTTGAGTTTGAACCTGCAATGGCATAAGAAGCGTTGCCGGAAACAATGTTCCCTTGCACAACACATCCCCACACATTTATACCGCTTCCGTTTCCGGAAATCAGGCAATCCCGTACTTCGCAATGCCAGTCAAGTGCAATACCGGTTCCTGTATTGTTAACGATTCTCATATTGATGACCCGCGTACTATTCATTCCCTCGTTGTCAGACACACCAACTCCAAAGTTAGTAATTGTGCCGTTTCGAAGCTCTACATTTGTAGACGTTTCTAAATTGACACCATAGCCCGTGCTGGAACCTGTTATGGAATAACCATTAAAATCTATGGAGACGTTATTGGCCGCGACGATAATGCCGGACCCGGAACTGGTCAAATTGGCACCCAGGTAGTAACTGTCAGACGTGCTAATCGTATATGGCAGGGAGTTGATCAATGTTTTGGCTGATACTGTTGTCGCAACAAAAATCAGCGATATTGCAAACAGCATAAATCTCTTAGTCATAGTTCCTCCTATAGATTAGTTGGTTTATCTACTTGTCCGTTATGCAGTGCTACGATGTTTCTGACTCACCTCCTTTCCGGGGGGGAACGCCTTTGCCCGGCTGACATCATCAATGTCAGGTTCACGAATGTCGCACCTTGCACCCGGAGGCGTAGACTGAATCTGAATTGGTTCGGGGCAGTTCCCACCTAGCGTTTTAGCCGCACGCGCGAGTCCCGACGTGCTGACACCAACATGACGCGCTATCTCGGCCAGCGACAAACCAAAACTCAAGCGTAAACCCGGGCATTTGCAGAGGTTACATTCTATTCAAACTGGATTAGAAACTGAGAGCAGTCCCGATCGTCCTCGAAAATTGATGATTTATTTATTCCACGGAGTATCAGATGGTGCAACGCTCCGGGGACATCAAGGCGGGCTTGACGTGGCATATTTAGAGTCTATTCTATTCATATAATACTTGTCAATGGAAATTACTCCATTTCGGTCACTACGCCCTCAAAGGAATTCTATGGAGTCAGGTTCTGGGAAATCATTTTCTTATATTTAAAGACCTGTATAACCATATAAAGGGCACCTCCCAAACGTGTGCTCTGGAACAGCGAGGTGCGCGAGATCCTCGGGGAAAAGATCGTAAAGTCCGTCAAGATCGAGGACAAGACAGAGCGGACGCTGAAGGAGATGCCGGTCGACGGCGTGTTCATCGCGATCGGGTATGTGCCGAACAACGAGATCGCAAAGAACCTCGGTCTTGAACTCGATGCGGAAGGCTACGTCAAGGTGGACCTCACCACGATGCGGACATCCGTGCCTGGCATCTACGCGGCCGGCGACATCACCGGCGGCCTGAAGCAGATCGTCGTGGCAGTGGGCTAGGGTTCGACGGCGGCCATGAGGGCGTTTGAGGATATTTCAGGTATGGTTGGCGAGGAGAAGAAGGTTGCGGAGGTGGTGAAGAAGGTGTGATATCTGCTGTTCCTAGTGTAGTGTCTCACAATTAACTGGTGTTATGCCATGATTTGTGATAGAGTGTCGCTCATGGCACGACACGCTTTAAC